>JAXLQQ010000029.1:0-62912 GCA_046331525.1 Blastocatellia bacterium | reverse complement strand
TTGGCAAGTCGTGCGTGTGCGCAGGCAAATTGGCGACGGTCAAAGCGGCGGCGGATTCTGCACCAAACTTATCCCCCACGTTGCGCGTTGTCAGGCCTGCGCTCGTGCCTCGACTGACTACTGCGCGCCCACGCAGATCAGGCACGCCCGACGTGTTTTCGCCGTCGCCTCCATAAATGGTTCCAACAATAAAAGTGTAGTTATAGAAATCGTAATTGCCGTTGAACTCATCTATTGCATGCACTGAACCATCGCATTCCACCCAAAGTTCGTTCCCGCCATTGGTCGGCAGCGCTGAAGAGAACGCAAAAAAACGTACCTCGGTATACGCGGCTGAAGGCGAGTTCGTCACTCCGAAACTATTAAAGGTTCCATACAAAGTCATCGCCGGTCGCAGCACCAGCGAAGGCTGCATCGTCGAAAACGAAGACTGACTCGCATTGCCGACTGACCCCGTCGTGCCGCCGGGATAGGTGTGCGTATGCGCAGGCATATCACTCGCCGTCACCGTTGGGATTTCAACACCGACCTGTTGCCCCAGCGTCCGATTCGTCAGCCCGGTTCCTTGTCCTCGGCCAATCGGCGTGCGTCCACGAAGGTCAGGCACATTGAAATTCGCGCCACTGCCGCCGTAGGTGTAGCCGATTTTGGCAAACAACGCAGAAAAAGTAGCCGTGGACAACGAACGACCATCGCACGCCACAAAACCGGGCGGATAATAGCTCCCTGCGAACAGGCGCACGGTTCCAATCGAAGAGTCATCGCCACTTGCTACAATCCCCATCAGCAACCCGACCGAAGGTTGTTTGTTGATAAGCGCCGTGCCTGATCCCGCCGACGCCGTCGTGCCGCCCGTGATCGTGTGGGTATGGGCGGGTAACGTGGCCGCTTCCGCGCCGAATTGACCACGCGCAACGTTGGTCAAGCCCGTTCCTTGTCCTGTGCCTACGGGCACACGCCCACGCATATCCGGCAAGTTGAAAGTCGTCGTGCCGTTGCCGCCATAGGTCGTGCCGAGCAAGCTGAATAAGGCCAGATTCTGGTTAATCGGCAAGGATCGCCCATCGCACTCGTACCATCCGGCAGGCACGTTATCGCTGGCCGTATCAAAAGCCAGCAGCCGCAATTCTCCGAGATACGGCGTTTGGTCGGTCGAGCCAGTTCCCCCTCCTGTGTTGCTTGAAGGCGGAAACACCACACTATTGCCATTTACCTGAGCGCCCCAAGCGATAAGCCAGCGCATGGCGAGCGCGGGTTGCCGATTAGCAATTGCGGTCGAAGACCCCGTACTGCTGGTCACATTGGTAGCAACAGCCACTGCCGGGGCAGCAACCATCGGGGACAGCGTGCGGGGCATTACGTGGTTGAGATAGGCGCGACTCTGTTGTTTGAGCTGCGCTGCTTTTGTTTTGACGCTCTCGCTGGCACCAACGCGCCAACCGGCAACACTCAAGCCACTGATGACGGCCAGCACAAAGACAAACCGCAAAGAACGAAGGACGGAAAAACGACGAGGCAAAGTCATGAAAAGAACTCCAATGTGTGTAGTAGTCAATAATCAGGCACGGCGGCCTGTCCCAACCAATCGTGCGGCGCGTGGCATTACAGTCCGACCAGCGCCTGCTCGCGGTTTTCGCGGATGTCGAAGACTTTGTTCAGACGAGTAATGACAAAGACTTCGTAAAGGCTCGGACGAATCGAACAGAAACGCAGGCTGCCATTCACCGCCTTCATCTTTTTGCCGAGCACGATGAGCTTGCCGAGCGCGGCGT
Organism: Blastocatellia bacterium; assembly: GCA_046331525.1. Classification (GTDB taxonomy): domain Bacteria; phylum Acidobacteriota; class Blastocatellia; order RBC074; family RBC074; genus JAFDVL01. Next base: position 61,140 of record JAXLQQ010000029.1, on the reverse strand, counting down.
CGCTGTAATACTCGACTTCTTTAAAATCCACGATGAGCTTGCGCCGCCCTTCGACTTCAATCAAAGAAATCAGTTCGTTGCCCAGTTCCTGGATGACGGATTCATCTATCACTTTGCGATCCCGCAAGGTGGCGATGGCAATGTCGCCCACCATTTCTTCAATAATTCTGTGGGAATTCATCACGTGGCTCCTTTGTCTTGATGCCGCTTCGGTTCGCGGGCGCGAAACCACGGCAATTCGTCAATCACTGCGTCCTGTGTGGCGGCAACCTTCAGTCTTCCCTGCCAGCCGCAGGACGCACAGGCGAAGGGCAACTGCTTTGTCCAATAGGCTCGCCAACGCGCCAGCCTGCCGCGCAGGCTCAAGCGGTATACGCCGCGCGCGCACGTCGGGCAGGCCAATGCCATTGGCGATGGGGGAATGGTGGGGTTCCCAGTCACGAACATGGTTCTCGATTTATGAGGTTTTCGGTAAATGTACGCTGCGCTATGCCTCACAGCGACGCCCGGCAGTGTATGCAGCGACAAGCGGGCTGTCTATACCCAGTACTGGGTATTTTACTCTCCGCGTTGTAACTCAGCCTGATGCGCCAGCGCAAATTTGATGAGAGCGTGGCTGCCGCGCAGTTCGAGTTTGCGATTGATATTTTTGCGATGCGTTTCGACGGTGTGTGGACTGATGAACAGAGCTTCGGCGATTTCGCGTGTGGATTTGTATTCGGCAATCAGACGCAAGATTTGGCGTTCGGTCGCGGTGAGTTGTTGCAGATTGGTGGCTGTTGGTGCGGCGGTCTGTGCGGCGGCGAGATACTGTTCCATCAAAGGACTGAGGAATTGCCCGCCGTCTCTGGCCGCGCGTAAACTGGCGAGGATGTCGGTGATGGCGCTGTCTTTCAACACATAGCCGCTCGCGCCTGCCTGCAACGCCTGGGCTGAAAATACGTCGCTTCCCGATGGACAGTCAGAAAATAATCCGGCTCGGTACATTACGCTCTCGCATTGCCCGCGCCACGGCAAAGCCATCCCAGCAACGGCATATCTATGTCCAGCACAACGATGGGTGGCTGCCATTGTTGATGAGCGCCAACGCTTCTGCCCATCGCTGGCTTCAGCAATGACGTGGAATTCGCGCGTTGCATCAACCGTCTGAGCAGTCTCCGCCGCACGATGGGATGATCGTCGGCGATGATGATCGGAGTCGCATTGTTCATACTTTCTGCTCCGGCACAGGGAGTTCTACGGTGATTGTTGTGCCCTGTTGCGGCGCGGATTCCACCAGCAAATCGCCGCGCAGCAAGCGGGTGCGTTCGTGAATGCCGGTGAGTCCGAGGCCGCTGCCGACAACCCAATCGCGCGAGGCATCTGGGATGAACCCGCGTCCGTCATCCGCAATTACCAATCGCAACAGACTGGCATTGAGTTTCAATTGCACGGAAGCGCGCCGTGCATCCGCGTGGCGCACAATGTTATTTACAGCTTCCTGCACAATGCGATACAGACTGTTTTCCGCTTCTTTCGGCAACTTTCCATCCAATTCGTCCAAATCGTGTTCGAGCGTCAATCCGTGCGCGTGCGCCACTTTGTCGAGCATTTCGCGCAACGAATTCGTCAGCCCCATCCGATCTAATTGCACCGGGCGCAGGTCATAAATTATCTCGCGGACTTCATCAATCACGGCGGTCGCCGCTTCCGCGATTTCTTCCATCTGCTCCTGCTGACGCAACGGATCATCGGTGGCCTGTAAACAGATCGTCGCGCGTTGGCGAATGATGGCGAGGCTCTGGCTTAGCCCGTCGTGCAATTCGGCGGCGATGCGTTGGCGTTCGCCTTCGTGGGCGTTGATGAGGCGGCGCGAAAATTCCTGCTGCGCGGCGTTGGCGCGTTCCAGTTGGCGCACGCGAAAACGAAAGCCGCCGAACGCTAACGCCACAATCCCCAGCATTGACAGGCTCACAAACCACCATCGCCGATAGAACGGCGCAATGACAACAAACTGAATCGTCGCGCCGGTTTCATTCCACACCCCTTCGCCGTTGTCCGCGATGACGTGAAAGCGATATTCGCCCGGTGGCAGATGCTGAAAATACGCCGTACGCCGCGTGCCCGCCTCCACCCACGCATCACCAATGCCCGCGAGTTGATATTTGAAGCGCAATTGTTGCGGGCGGTTCCAACTGAGCGCGGTATATTGCACCTCCAGTCGCTCCTGCCCCGGCTCAATACGCAGCGGAGCGCCCGCTGGTAACGCGACGCCATCCACCGTTACCTGTTCAATCAGCACGTGCGGCGGTTCCGTGCTGAGTTGCTGCGGGTTGACAGCCACAAGACCTTTGATCGTGGGAAACCACAAACGTCCATCGGCAGTTTTCCATCCGGCAGGACTCGCGCCGTTGCATTCGCGGCTGAGCATCCCATCCATCGTACCGTAGGCAAAAGAGGTCACAGCCTTGGCGCGCCCATCCGCAAAATCGTTCAATTCTTTCAGGCTCGCGCGATAGATGCCTTTGTTGCCGCTCATCCACAAATTGCCTTGGTTGTCAGCCAGAATTTGAAAGGCGAGGTTGTCGTACAGCCCGTCTTTGACCGTGATCGCTTTGAAGTCTCCATTGCTGAAACGCAACAACCCGTTGCCATCCGTGCCAATCCAGACTTGCCCCTGCGAATCTTCGTAAAACGCGAGAATGTGCCGACCGGGATAGCCGTCTTTGTGCGCCCACGTGATCACGCGCCCGTCGCGCAACAGGCTGACGCCGCTGGCCGTGCCAATCCACAAATGGCCGGCGCGGTCTTCGTACAGGGCTGTGATGTAATTTTCGGCTAAGCCCTCGCGCGTGGTAAACGTCGTCATCTCGCCGTGCTGAAAACCAAACAGTCCATCGAACATCGTGCCGACCCATAACTGCCCCGCGCGGTCTTCCAGCAGGTGCGACGCCGCCAGCCCTTCTTTACTGAGATAACGGCTAAATCGCCCATCTTTGAAACGCAACACCTGCCCCGGCGCGCGCACCAGCAAATTGCCCGCGCGATCTGTGGCCAACGCGCCGCCGCTGCCTGCGGGCAAGCCGTCGCGTTCGGTCATCGTCGTGAATTTGCCATCCCGGTAGCGGCTCAAACCGCCGCGCGACTTCACCCAGAGATTTCCTTCGCCGTCCGCCCGTACCGTTCCCATAATTTCGTCGGGCAAACCGTCGCGCACGGTATAAACACTGAAGCGCCCACGCTTCAGCAACGCCAAACCACTGCCGCCCGTGCCCAACCACAAATCATCATTCGCCGCAAAGAAGATGGATTGGATGTCATCATTCACCAATCCATTTTGCTTAGTGCAAAGCTCAAAGCGCCCGTTCTGGAAGCGGTACAAGCCACGCTTTACGGCACTGAACCAAACGCTGCCCTTGCGGTCTTCCGCGATGGCCTGCACGCGATGGTGCAGCAATTCTGTTGGCAAACCGGCGCGCGTGAATGCCTTGCCTGAGTTTACCGTGCCGTCGTCCGTGCCTGTCGCCCACAACACGCCCGCGCGTGTCCAGACCAGCGCGTGAATCGGTTCCGCGCGACTGTCCTCGCGAGTGGGATAGGTTGTGAACTTCCCGTCTTTGAAGCGCGCCACGCCAGCCATCGTGCCAACCCACACGCCGCCCTCGGCATCCTCCGCAAAAGCGCGGATGCGATTGTCCGGCAAGCCGTTGTTTATTGTGTAGCTGACAAAGCGCCCTTCGCGGAATACGTTGACGCCCCCGCCATCCGTCCCAATCCATAAGTTATGCGCGCGGTCTTCAAACAACACATACGCCCGGTTGTCGAGCAAGCCCTGCGCCTGACCATAAAAAGTGAACCGCCCGTTCTGATAGCGCGTCAGTCCGCTGCGGTAACACGCCCACAATGCGCCATCGTGCGTCACCAGCACTGCCGAGATATTGTTGCTTTTCAGTTCGGGCGTATTGGCCGTGTCAAACGCCGTGAAGCGCACGCCGTCAAAGCGCACTACACCCTCTGCCGTCGCCAGCCACAAATATCCGTCCGGCGTCTGCGCCACTGTGCTGATGCCGTTCTGTGGTAGCCCCTGCTGATCCGTCCAGACAAATTGCTGATAGTCGCCAAACAACCGTTGCGGGCTGAAGGTTTGACCTGCCACAACCTGCAAAAGCAGCCAGAGAGAGGCCAAAATCAAACCTATACGGCGAGCAACTTTCATACGCAATGATGGACGACGTGTAAAAAGGCCCTCTGCCGAAGTGATCCTACCGGTGAGGAACCAGCGGGCCAGGATTGTTAGCATGCTGGACATCAGGGGGAAATTTCAAGCAGCTTTTTTTGCAAATAGCGCGGTATATTTCCCGCAAGGAAAATACAGTAGAAACAAGTGGGGATTCTGCCTACTTCCCTTCCCGCAACCCGCCTGAGCAGTTACAATCCGCGCTTGCAGACCTGCACAAAAACCCGAATAGACAAAGGAACCCGCATGAAACGAATCTCTCGTCGTGATGTCTTAAAAGGCAGTCTGGCCGCTCCCATCGCCGCTGCCGTCGGCCTGCCTGAACCCGCAGCCGCAATGCCTGCCGGACGCACACAAACCGGAGCCGCTGCGCTCCGCGAACGCCTGCTGCTGGATTTTGGCTGGCGCTTTCATTTCGGGCACGCGAACGATGGTAAGAAGGATTTCGGTTTTGGGCTGGGCAGATCGGGCGGCTTTCAAAAGACAGGCGAGTTTCTTGCGCCGAGTCACACGGCGTTTGATGACAGCGACTGGATGCCGGTGGACTTGCCGCACGATTGGGTGATCGGATTGCCCTTCAAAAACGATCCGAATCTGGCCAGCAAAGGTTCCTATCCGGTCGGACGCGATTATCCCGAAACCAGCGTCGGCTGGTTTCGCCGCGTGTTTGACGTGCCGGCTACGGACGCGGGCAAACGCCTCTCGCTGGAATTTGACGGCTCGTACCGGGAAACGATGGTTGTGCTGAATGGCTATTACATCGGGCGACACAGCGGCGGGTATGATCCGTTCAGTTTTGACGTGACAGACTTTGTGTTGCCGGGCGTGCCGAACGTGCTGCTGGTGCGCGTGGACGCGACGCTCAGCGACGGCTGGTTTTATGAAGGCGCGGGGCTGTATCGTCACGTCTGGCTCGTCAAAACCGCGCCCGTTCACGTCAAAAAATGGGGCACGCTGGCAACGGCCAAAGTGCAGGCGGGGCAGGCTGCGGTGACGATTCGGACAGAGATTGAAAACCAGTCCAAAGCCGTCGCCAATGTGCGTGTCACTTCCACGCTGCTCGATCCCGCAGGCAAGACAGTCGGCAAGACAATCAGTCAGCCTGCCGCGATTGCCGAGTTTGATGAGCGAACCTACGAACAGCAGGTTGTCGTGAAGCAACCGGCGTTGTGGTCGCTCGAAGAACGCAACCTGTACAAGCTCGTGACCGAAGTCGAAGCGGGTGGAACAATCACCGACCGTTACGAAACACGCTTTGGCATTCGCGAGTTAAAATTCGATCCCGACAACGGCTTTTTCCTCAATGGCAAAGCGGTCAAGATCAAAGGCACCTGCAACCATCAGGATCACGCCGGACTGGGTGTCGCGTTGCCCGACGCCGTGCAGCGTTTTCGCGTGCGCAAGTTGCAGGAAATGGGCTGTAACGCGCTGCGCACGTCGCACAATCCGCCGACGCCGGAACTGCTCGACGCCTGCGACGAACTCGGTATGCTGGTGCTGGATGAAACGCGGATGCTGTCCTCCAACCCGGACGGGCTGGCGCAGTTTGAAAATATGATTCGGCGCGACGGCAATCATCCGAGCGTATTTATCTGGTCAATGGGCAATGAGGAAAGCATTTCGATCACGGAAACCGGATTGAAGCTGTTGACCTCAATGAAACGCACGGCTTTAAAGCTCGACAACTCGCGCCCGATTTCCATCGCGCCGCCGCCCGCAGGCGATTATATGGGCAAGGGCGGCCTCGTCGTGTGCGATGTGATGGGCTACAACTACGCCGACCCGCAGGCCGAAGCGTGGCACAAAAAGAATCCCGGCATCGCCATTCTCGGCACCGAAAACGTCAGCGCCGTTGGCACGCGCGGCGCGTATGTCACTGATCCAACGAAAGGCACGGTGGGTTCCTACGATCCGTATACGACGACGGGGCGCGCTTCGGCGGAAGGCTGGTGGCGATTTGTCAGCGCGCGGCCTTACATTTCGGGCGGCTTTGTGTGGACGGGCTTTGATTATCGCGGCGAGCCGTCGCCGTACCAGTGGCCGAATATCAGTTCGCAGTATGGCGTGCTTGATACGTGCGGTTTTCCGAAGGACACGTTTTATTACTATCAATCGTGGTGGACGAACAAGCCAGTCTTGCACGTCTTTCCGCATTGGAACTGGGCGGGACTGGAAGGGCAGGACATCGCGGTTTGGGCGCATTCCAATCTGGATCGTGTAGAGTTGTTTCTGAATGGCCAAAGCCTCGGCACAAAAGAGATGCAGAAGGATCAGCACCTGGCCTGGATTGTGAAATATGCGCCGGGCGTAATTGAAGCGCGCGGCTACAAAAACGGGCAGCAAGTGTTGACGACCAAACGCGAAACGGCAGGCGCGGCGGCCAAACTCGTGCTACGACCTGACCGGCAGGAACTGGCTGCCGACGGCGAGGACGTGGCCTTTTTCACCATCGAAGTGCAGGACGCCCAGGGGCGACTGGTTCCCATCACAGACAACGACGTAACGTTCAAGGTCAGCAGTGCAGGCACGATCCTCGGCACCGGCAACGGCGATCCGACAAATCATCAACCTGACACCGGCTCCGCGCGCAAAGCGTTCGCCGGGCTGTGCATGGCAATCGTGCAAGCCACGAAATCGGCTGGCACGATTACCATCGAAGCGACTTCGCCCGGCCTGACCACCGCCGCCGCAACCATCACGAGCAAAGCCGTGAAGCTTCGCCCACAAGTCGCCGTGTGGGATCGTCCAGTGCCGACAGGAGCAGGCGTGACGGGACTCTGGCGACCTGTAGCCGCGCTCACCGCAGCATCAAACGGCGACCCGATGGCGCTCGCGGGCGGCAATGTGGATATGGTGTTCACATTGCGACAGGAAGGAAACGTGCTGACGGGTTCGGTGGACTCAGCAGCTTCTGGCGGTTTCGGCGGCGGCCCGACAGGTGGCCCAATTGAAGAGGGCAGGATTGACGGCAACAACCTGTCTTTCCGCGCTGGCCCGACCACTTACACCGGAACCATTAAAGGTGAGCAGATTGAACTAACCCGCAACGCACCGCCACGACGCGGCGGCCCCGGCGGCCCGCCTCCGGCAGCCAGTACTGAACTACGCCCCACAATTGGCCCGCCTCCCAACGGCAGCGATCCATCTTTCGGCGCAGGTTTCGGCGGACGCGGTGGGCGCGCTCCGGCACCGCTTCTGCTGCGGCGGGCGAAGCGGTAAAAAGTACGGCAAACATCTTGTTTGCCGCGTTTTTTGCCTCATCACAGCAGACGGCAAACAAGATGTTTACCGTACAGATGACTGAAACAACAGGCCGCTTTTCAATCCGTGGAAAGCCGCGCACGCCCGTCTTTCATCACCATCCGCAAGCGCGCTGGCTCCTGCAAAATGGTCACATCCACCAGCGGATTGCCCTGCACCAGCAATAAATCCGCCAGCCAATCCGGTTGAATGACGCCTACACGCAAACCCATCAGTTCGCCGCCGAGTTTCGTGGCGGCAACCAACACTTCGCCGGGCGTGTAGCCAAACAGCTTCACAAACAATTCCAAATCGCGCGCATTGCGTCCAACCGGGTTGTAGGGAAAACCGTAATCGCCGCCCGGTAACACACGAATGCCGCGTTTGCGCATTTTGGGATAGAGCGTTTGCATTCGCTCAACTTCCGCCACGACGCCCATTTTTTCAGCCACCTCGCGCGTGACGCCAAACGATTCGGCTTCGTGCAAACGCGCGTAGCGGAGGCCAACGGCAGGCGCGACGAAAATGCTGTCTTTGTTGGCTTCGAGCAAATCCAACGCTTCTTCGTCGGCGTGCGAGCAGTGATACAAAATGCGAAAGCCGTGCCGCACGCTAAGCTTGATAGATTCCGCCGATTGCGCGTGCGCCGAAAGCCAGATGCCGCGCGCGTGCGCTTCGCTAGCCGCCGCCGCGACTTCCTCTACGGTGTAGGTCAGATGCTGCGACGCGCCAAGCGCAAACGCATCATCGCCCGACAGCAACAGCTTGATCGAATCCACGCCGAGTTCCGCCATCTCTGCCACATAGGCTTGCATTGCCGCCGCGCCGCGCCCGTGCTTATTGCCCTCTGCCGGAGGCACGCCTAACACGCCGTTCGGCCCTTGTTCGAGCGAGGATGAAACCAGTCGCGGCCCCGGCAGATACCCACCTTCGATTTCTTTTTTCAGCGCGATTTCAAAGCGCGTGCCGAGCGAACCGGCAGAGTAGGCGCTGGTGAATCCCGCCGCCAACGTCACACGCGCGTTGTGCGCAGTGACGAGCAGATGTTCTTCCGGCGGCAGCATCATCCCCTGAAAAATGCGCCCGACGGACGAAGGCCACGACAGATGCGCGTGCGCTTCGACCAAACCCGGCAGCAGCGTTGCACCGTGGCAGTTGATGACGGTGGCGTCGGCACGCGAAAGCTGCGCTGTGCCTTCCGCCACCGCCGCAATGCGATTGCCCTCAACCCGCACTTCACCGGGGAACAGATCGCGCCCGGTACCATCAAAAATCATCGCATTGGTAAAAACAATTGGATTCATAGTCAATCGCCTATTCCCCCTTACACATTACCCATTATTCTTCCCAATTTTGTTCGGAGGAATAATGGGTAATGTGTAAGGGGGAAGGGGGAATGCTGGTGGTCAGTACCAAATTACTCCGCAATCTTGCCCGGCGCGGCGGCGTATCCGGCTGCCGCAATGCCCGCAAGCGCGCAGCGTTCGTCATTGTCGCCCGTATCGCCCGAAATGCCGACCGCACCAATCACGTCACGATCCTCGTCAAGAATCAGCACGCCGCCGGGCGAAGGCACAGCGCGGCCTTGGCTGATGGCATAGAGCGAAGTGATAAATGCCGGAAACTTTTCCGCCCGCGCTGTGATTTCGCGGGTGCCAAAGCCCATCCCAAGCGCGCCCCACGCCTTGCCATACGCGATGTCAAACCGCACGATCCCCGCGCCGTCCTCGCGTTTGAAGGCAATGACGTGACCGCCCGTATCCAGCACGGCGACCGCGAGCGGAGCGAGTTGTAGTTTGCGCCCCTCGGCCAACGCAGCGTCAATGATGGTTTCGGCGTCTTTGAGTTTGAGTTTCGGCATTTACGCAATCCCTTCGACAAATTTTCCGTCGAGCAAAATAAACACCATCCGCGCGACTTCGTTGGAGCGATTGGCCCAGGCGTGATTGGTGCCGCGCTGAATCACGACATCGCCGGGCGTGAGTTTCGTTTCGCCTTCGTCCAGCACCAGCCAGAGTTCGCCGGAAATCAAAATGCCGTAATCAATTGTTTCGGTGCGGTGCATCAGCTTGTGCGGCGCATCGCTGCTGTGGCTGGTTGCGGCGCTGGCGGCATTGATCTGACTGAAGCCTCCGGCAATGTCGGCGGCGGAAATGTTTTCCTGCACGGTGTCGGGCGGAATGTCTACAAAACGAATGATGCTGCCCTGCGGCGTGGGATGAAGCTGTACGGGGCGCAGCGTCGGGTCAGGCGCGTTATCAATGGGCGCGGGGCTGGCGTTCGTATTCCAGATTTCATAAAACACCGTACCGGGAATCGCTTTGAATTCCATCGTTGTCGGCGGCGCGCCTTCTGAAACGATGACAGCTTTGCCTTGTTCGTTGTGGCCGGTAACGATGCGACGCATCACGGGTAAAGTCATTTTCGTGTTTCCTTTCTTCAAATCGGCTGTGCCATCACGGACAACATTTTTCGTGTTAATCCGGGCGGATCAGCTTCCGGCGAAGGATTCATTTCCCATTCGCCGAGTTGCAGCGAACCTTCGACGATGAATTTGCACCGCTCGAAACGGCGCTGCATAAATTCGTCGAGCAGCGTTGGCAGCGGTTCATCGCGTTGCAGCAACTCGCCGAGTACAACGCCGTCTTCGACCGCCTGCGCCGCGCCTTGTCCTAAATGTGGCGTCGTCGCGTGCGCGGCATCGCCGATCAGCAACACGCGGCCTTTGTACCACGGCGCGGGCAACAGCAACGCTTCGAGCGGGCGATAAATCACGAGCGACGAATCGGTAATTTGCTCGCGCAATTCCGCCATCATTCCCGTGCAGGCGGCTAACCGCTCACGGAAGATATCGGCGAGTTGGTCTTGCGGGTGATGCGGGTTGCCGGGTTCGGCCTGGACTAACAACACATAACCCGTGTCATCCGAAAGCGGAATCGCGCCGCATTTGCCGCCTTCCAACCCGACGCACAAGGTCGCCACGTCCAATGACGCAGGCCGCTGCACGTTGTAGCGCCACACGCCTTGTCCGGTGAATTGCGGCTGCGGTTCGTCGCCGAAAATCGCGCCGCGCACCTGGGAATGAATGCCGTCCGCACCGATGACCAAATCGTATTCGCCGTTGCTGCCATCGGTAAACGTCACGGTCACGCCGTCATCGCGCTGTTGCATTTCGCGAAACGTCACGCCCAGCCGCACATTGGTTCCGACTTCGAGCGCCGCTTCCGAAAGAATCTTATGCAGCGCCGGACGCGCCATCCCCAAATCCGTCGGGTAATGCGGGCCAGCCATTGGGATGCCGGGAATTTCGGCAACCGGATGCCCATGAATCGTTTGGAATTTGACGCCGAAGTAGGGGAAGCCTGCGGCAACCGCTTTGTCCGCGATGCCGAGCGCCGCCATCGCGCGAATGAAATTGCCCTGCACGATGATGCCGACGTGATAGACCTTCCATTCGGTTTTGATTTCCACGAGGTCTACGGCAATGCCTGCCTTCCGCAACGCAATCGCTGTAGACAAGCCGCCGATGCCGCCGCCAATGATGAGAACGTTTTTGACCATAACTACCTTTCCAGTCCGAGCAGTTTCATTGCATTCCCGTTCGCAATTTGCGCCTGTTCTTCTTCCGTTAAGGTTGCCAGCAATTCGTGTACGTCATAGTCGCCCATATCAAATGCATAGTCCGTGCCGACGACGATTTGCGACGCGCCGACCTGCGCGATTAAGGCTTGCAGTTGCGCGGGCGAATAAACCAGCGAATCGAAATAAATCTGCTTCAGATACTCACTCGGCTTTTTCCGGATGTTGCCCGCTTCGGGGCGCACCTGAAAGCCGTGATCGGAGCGACCGATGTACGCGGGCAAATAACCGCCGCCGTGCGCCGCAACGATTTTGACGCCGGGGCTACGATCCAGCACGCCGCCGAAAATCAGGTTGGATAACGCAATCGTCGTTTCCAGCGGTTGCCCGACGATGTTCGTCAGGTAGAACTGATTTACGCGCTCGTCCAAGCTAGTGCCGAGCGGATGAATGAACACGACGCAGCCGAGTTCATCGGCCTTCGCCCAAAACTTCTCAAACTTCGCATCGGCGAGATCAAGGCCATGGACGCGGTGGAAATTTCCACGCCTTTAATCCGAGCGTTTTGACCGCGTGCGTCAACTGCGCCACTGACAACTCAGGATGCTGCAACGCAATTGTGCCGAGGCCCGCAAAGCGTTCGGATTCCTCGCGCACGTTGCGGCTACGTGTTCGTTTTGTATTTGCACGATGGTTTGCGCCAGATCGTATTCCGCCCAGTAGTAATACTGATTCGGCGATGGGCTGAGCACCTGCATATCCACGCCCATCGCGTCCATATCGCGCAGCCGTTCGTCGAGGTTCGTCATTTTACGAAAGGCATTGGGCAGCATCGTCTGCACGTTGTGCGCCACCGAAGCCGCGCCCTGTGCGCGCAGCATCAGTTCCGGCTCGGTTTTTTTTTGCGGGCAATCGGCCACGAGCGGTTCGACCGCTCGTGTCAGCAAATGCGCGTGCAGGTCTATCGTGAAATGGGAGTGCGCCCGCCGGATTGGCGCGTGACGATCAGGCGCGCAGGCGGGGGAACACAGGTGCAGGCTCATCGCGCTTCGTCTCCGAATTCTTTATAAAAATCCACGTCCCAGGCGATTTCGCCCTGCATAAACGGCGGCGGCGTTTGCATCCAGATCATCGTGCCGAAGCGGAACTCCCATTCGCGCGGCACCCAGTTGTCATCCAGATAATCGCTGTCCGTGCCGTACTCCGCTTCGCCGCCCGCCGGGCATTGCCAGTACGAAAACAGCGCGGACGAAATACGATGCCGTCCGGTGCCTAAAAATCCGGGCTGGTAGCCTTTGCTCATCAGCCGATTCGCGCCGATCATCAGTTCGTCAATGTCTTCGACGCCGAAGTTACAGTGATGAAAGCGCGGCACGCCGCCGATGCCGGGCGTGCGGCAATCCATCACAAAGAAATTGTGATGTTCGTGCGCACCATCCGCTCGCATATAAATGCCAATGCCCTTTTGGTGATCGCTGACACGAAAGCCCAGCCGGTCACGAAAGAATTTCGCCGTCGCGTGATAATCAACAGCGGCGAAAACGATGTGGTTGAGCGTTTTCGGCAACGCACGTTTGCGCCATTTGCGCTGTTGATTCAGACGATTGACGTAGCCCGGCGCGTTGATCGGATCAGGCGCATACGTGACTTTCTTACGATTGAAAACCTTCAGGCCCAGCGCCATTCCGCAATCCGTCAGAAAATGCGCCACGCCGTCGCCATCGCGGATCACTTCGCGGTCACGCAGCAAGTCATTGGCTAAGCGATCCAGGCTTGCTTCGGAATCCACGCCCCAGATGGTTTCTTTGACGCCGAGTCCGACGTACTGCGACGCGGGCAGCGACGCGTCGCTGATATGTCGCAGCACGACGTTCGAGCCTTCTTCGAGTTGGAAGTGGCTTTCCGTTTCGCTCTGGTGCAACAGGGACAACCCGAAATCCAAAAAAAATTGCGTGCTGGCGGCTAAATCCTCGACGCCGTACAGAGCGGTTTCAATTCCCACAATCGCCATTATGATTTCCTTTCGTTGACGCAAAGATTGCGCTGTGTGCCGAGTCCGGTAATCGTGCTTTCGACCACATCGCCCTCGCGCAAAAATCGTTTGTAATGCGTGCCGTTGCCTGCTGGAGAGCCGGTGCAAAGCACGTCGCCCGGCCACAATTCGACGAGGCTCGAAAGATATTCAATCTGTCGCGCGATGTCGAAAATCATGTCCGCCGTGCTTTCGTCCTGTTTGACCTCGCCGTTGAGTTTCAGCGTCAGTTGCAAATCCTGCGGATTCGACACAAACGCAGCAGGCACGAGATACGGCCCAAATGGCAGGTAGGTCGGCGAGCCTTTCGCGGCCACCCAATCGCTGCCCATCGCTTTGACAGCATCGCGGCGAAAGACGTGGTCGCGGTTCGTGATGTCGTTAACGATGCTGTAGCCTGCGACGTAATCCAGCGCCTCCGCTTTTGATACGTGACGCGCTTTGCGTCCGATGACGACGCCGAGTTCCAGCTCCCAATCCGGCGCTTTGGCGTGCGGCGGCAGCACAACGTTGTCATACGCGCCAGTCACGACGGAAACCGGTTTCGTGAACATATACGGGTAGCCGTTGGCTGCGCGGTCATCCATCATCTTCGTCGCCCACGCGCGGCGTTCTTCCGTCGTCATATTCTCGCTCATCGGCCCGCCGCCTTCGTCAATAATGAGATCAATGACGTGCTTTTTGTAATTCGCGCCGGAACAGAAGACCTGACGCGGCAGGTTCACGGGCGGATGAATTTTCAATCGCGCGAGCGGCAACATAGGTGCTGTAATAACGTCAATTTGTTCTTGCAGTGCCGCAAAGTTCGCCACCCACTGTTCGAGCAGGGAAAGAATGGAATCGGTGCCGTTGAGGTGCGCAAAGGCGCTGAGCGGAATGACGCTTTCCGCCACAACGACGCCGGGAAAGGGTACCTGACCGGCCTGTGAAAAAGTACCGAGTGCAAAGTGAGTTGCCATATTTTATTTGCGCCCAAACAAACCGAATTGCTCGGCGTTCTCGCGCGTGACGAGTTCGCAATCAATGGATTGTTTTTCGGCGGCACCAGAAGAACCGCTTTTGAGTTGTTTGTCGGCCTGTTCGACTGCCAGCCGGGCGATGCGTGCGGCGGGTTGTAACACCGTCGCTTTGATCTCGCCCGCTTTGATGGAAGCGATCACATCGGGACTGCCATCAAAGCCTACGACAATCACATTTTTTTTGCCTGCTGCTTTCAATGCCGCCGCCGCGCCGAGTGCCATCGTGTCATTGCCCGCGATCACGCCTTTGATGTCGGCGTGAGCTTGTAGAATCGTTTCCATTTTTGAATAGGCTTCCGTCTGGCTCCAATTAGCGCTTTGTTGCGCGACCATTTTCAAGCCCGGGTATTTGTCCAGCACGTCGTGATAGCCTTTCGAGCGAATACCCGCATTCGTGTCTGACTCCTTGCCGGTCAACTCAACGTAGGTTCCTTTGTCGCCCATCAACTCCACAAACTTTTCCGCGCCGATGGTCGCACCCTGAAAATTATTGGAAACAATCTGCGCCGCCGCCGCGCCTGTCGCATTGATTTCACGATCAATCAGGAAGCTGGGAATGCCTGCCGCTTTCGCTTTTTGCACTGCCGCAATCGAAGCGTCCGCGCCCGCGTTGTCGAGGATAATCGCCGCCGCTTTTTGCGCAATCGCCGTGTCAATCAACTGATCCTGCCGATTCGCATCACCGCCGTGCGTCAGGATCATCGTGTCGTAGCCGAGTTCTTTCGCGCGTGCCTCCGCCGTTTCCGCTTCGGCCTTGAAAAACGGGTTGTCGTGCGGCGGCGTGATGATGACGATTAGTTTTTTACCGGAGGCAGGTTGATTCGTTGACGGGGATTGCCCGCAACCTAAGAGTGAAAGCACAAAAAATAAAAGCAGTAACTGAACACTTGTTGTACGAGCCATAAAATAGATTCCTTACCGTTTCAATCGTTGCTGTAGTTGATCCACAACCACCGCCAGAATAATCACAATGCCTTTGATAACGATTTGCCAGAACTCGGAAACGCCCAACAAAACCAGGCCATCGCTGAGCACGCCGATGACGAACGCGCCAATCAACGTGCCGCCCACCGTGCCGCGTCCGCCCGACAACGAAGTGCCGCCCAGCACCACCGCCGCAATCGCATTCAACTCAAACGATTCGCCCGTCGCCGGATGCGCCGCCAGCAATTGCGAAGCGATAATCAATCCCGTCAACGCCGCGCAAAAGCCCGAAATCAGATACACCGATAATTTGATACGCGGCACGCGAATACCGGACAATTCCGCCGCGCGTTCGTTGCCGCCAATGGCGTATACTTTGCGCCCGAACGGTGTCTTGTTCGCTACCACAATGCCAATCGCGCCCAGCAAAATCATCAACCAAATCGGCACCGGAAGACCAAGCCACATCCCCGAACCAAGCATCGGCAACCCCGTGTTGCCAAGCGCCGGATCGCCCACCAAATTCGGAAACGTCGCACCATTGGAACGCAACAACGCTAACCCGCGCGCCACGTACATTACGCCCAGCGTGGCAATAAACGGCGCGAGTCGAAATTGCGTAATCAGCCAGCCATTCAGACCTCCCACCAATACCCCGACTGCCAATGTAATAAGCATAATCAGCCAGATATTGAAATACACGACAATGCCGAACATCGGCAGCATCAGTCCCTGATTGATCAGCCCGCCCGCTACCATCGCCGCCAGCCCAACCACCGAACCAACCGACAGATCAATGCCGCCCGCGAGAATGACGTAGGTCATCCCGATGGCAAGAATCGCATTGATGGCGACGTGTTTGGCGAGGATTAGCAAATTGCCCATCGTCAAAAACGTCGGCGACAGCGAAGCGAAAACAATGACCAGTAAAATCAGGGCAATGAGCGCACGCAACTGAAACAACAATTCGCGCAACTGAAATTTCGTTTCAGGCATACGCTCCTTTCTGCTGCGCACCGTGTCCAATGCCGGACGCCGTAACCAAAGCAGCTTCCGTCGCCTCTGCGCGCGCAAATTCGCCCGTGAGTTTTCCTTTCGACAGCACGAGAATCCGATCCGCCATCGCCAGCACTTCCATCAACTCAGAAGAAATAAAAATGACACCCAAGCCTTGCGCCGCGAGCCGATTCATAATCGCAAACATTTCCGCCTTGGCACCGACATCAATGCCGCGCGTCGGTTCATCCAGTAGCAAAACTTTTGGTTCAGTCAGTAACGCTTTCGCTACAACAACTTTTTGCTGATTGCCACCGCTCAAGCTGCCAATCAAATTGTTTGGCGAAGCGGTTTTGATGGCGAGGTCTTTGATGAAATTGGTGACGTGATGGCTTTCAGTTTGGCGCGACAGGAAAAAGTTTTTCGTGCATTTCGCCAGATTTGCCAGCGTGATATTGCTGGCGACCGAAAGCGTTTGTACGAGTCCCTGCTGTTGCCGATCTTCCGGCACAAGCATAATTCCCTGCGCAATGCGGTCGGCAACCGTGCGGCCTGTGAGCGGCTTTCCTGCCAGTGATACTTCGCCGTCGTAGCTGTTGCGAATCCCCATCAGGCATTCAAATAATTCTGTCCTTCCCGCGCCCATCAATCCATAAATGCCGAGGATTTCCCCGGCGCGTAATGCAAAAGAAATATCCTGTAAAACCGGCTCGCCGCCGCGTGTATTGTGGAGCGTAAGATTCTTGACGCTCAGCAATTCCCCGCCCCGCGCGTGTTCCTCGTGATGAAAAAAGGTTTCGGTATTGCGTCCGACCATTTGCTCTACGATCCAGCTTGTATTGATTTCTGCGGCGGGTGCTTCCGCAATCAATTGACCGTCGCGCAGCACCGTCACGTAATCACCAATCTGCAAAAGCTCATCCAGCTTGTGCGAAATGTAGATGATTGAAACGCCCTGTTTTTTCAGTTCCTCAATCACGCGAAAGAGTGCCGCGACTTCGTTGTTGCTCAAAGCCGAAGTCGGCTCATCCATAATCAGGATGCTGACGTTTTGCGAAAGGGCTTTGGCGATTTCGACAATTTGCTGATGCCCAACGCGCAAATCTCCGACGAGGGCGCGCGGATCAATCGGTTGCTCGAATCGCTGTAAAAGTGCGGCGGCGCGCTGCTCCTGCGTTTGTTCGTCAATGAAGACGCCGCCTGTTGTGACTTCGCGCGCCATAAACACATTCGCGGCAACGCTCAGGTTTGGGAAAAGATTTAGCTCCTGATAAATAATGCCGATGCCGTGCGCCGTCGCTTCGGTCGTGTTTTTGAACTGCACCGGCTCGCCATTCAAAATCATCCTGCCAGCGGTTGGCTGCTCGACGCCCGCGAGAATTTTCATCAGCGTGGATTTGCCCGCGCCGTTCTCGCCAATCAACACGTTGACCTTGCCGCGATAGACGTTGAAATCCACTTCTTTGAGCGCGACCGTGCCCGCAAAAACTTTCGTAATGCCTTCCGCGCGCAAGATAATTTCAGGAGTTGAAGCCATTACTCGCCCTTGCCTCCCCACGCTAATTTCACGGGCGTCAGCATAATTTTATCGCGCTCTTGCAGCGTGAAGACGCCGTAAAAAATCAGCGATTTGCCTTGCAGGGAAGCTGGCTCAAGGTTCTTCAGCACGGGGATGACAGTGCTGAAAACACGGTCATTTAGTTTCGTTGCTACCTCAGCATATTGAAGTTGATTGATGAACTCATTGAACTTGATAAAGCCAACTGCATCACGCAAGGAAGTCCCGCGAAATACGGGGCCAATTTGCATTTTGATTTCTGTCTTGCCCCGGTATTTGGGCAAACGAATTGTCACTGTCCGGTGCGGCGAATCCAGATCTGTGTGACCAACCTCGCCTTCGCCTTTCACCATAAAATGTACCGGCCCATCGCCATCGCGCACGCCGTACTGCTTTTTCGCTTCGTCTGCATTGGCGTCCAGCGCCGTCAACAGCGCAGCCAAATCAACTGCCTTTTCTGCGACGGCAGGCACGAGCTTACTTTCCCAAATCGCATCTACATACCTGTCGGCGCTGAAGGTTGGTGTAGTTGCCGTGTTGGTTTTCGCCTTTGATTCCAGCGGGCGAATCGTCCAAAGTTTGCACGAAGCAACGCCTGTCAAAATCAGCAGCGAAAGCGCGCAACGCAGCGCAAAAGGATTTTTACGGAGGAAAGCTGTCATGCTATTCACAAAGAGTCTGTCGCACAGCGCGCTGCCAGCCATCATAAAAATGCCATGCCTGTTGTGTTGGCATTGCAGGCTGGTAAACAACATCAGCCTGCGGCAAAGCGGCAAGCGCTTCCAATGAATCATAAACTTTCATTCCCAACATCCCGGCCAACACTGCACCGAGCGGCGAACAGTCCGACATTGTGGCTACGCGCAATTCTGCATTATTCAAATCGGCGGTGAACTGCATCAAAAAATGATTCGTCGTTGCGCCGCCATCGCCGTGCAAACTTTGCAGCGGAATGTCACTGCCACGGCGCATCGCATTCAACGCATCACGCAATTGATACGCGATGGATTCCAGTCCGGCGCGAATGACGTGGCGGCGGTCGCTCTGCGCGCTCAAGCCCACAATCGCGGCGCGGGCGTCCGGCTGCCAATGCGGCAAGCCTAAGCCGGAAAAGGCCGGCACCAGATACACGCCTTCGTTGTCAGGAACGGACAGTGCCAGCTTCTCGATTTCGCGGTACTCACCAATCACGCCCAGTTGATCGCGCAACCACGTGAGAGTGGCAGCGGAACTGATGATGATGCCTTCAAAAGCATACGTCGGCGTTCCATTCAAAACCCCGCGAGCGTCGTTACGACGCCTGCGGGCGGCTGTCGCAGCTTGTCGCCGATGTTCAGCAGGATGGAAGAGCCGGTGCCGAACGTAACTTTCGCTGCTCCTGGTTCAAAGCATCGTTGTGCAAACAAAGCCGCCTGCGAATCGCCCATCACGCCGCAAATCGGCAAGGCGTTACCATCAATCGTCGCTTCGCCAAAGGTCGCCGCACTCTCGCGCACTTCCGGCAACGCCTGCCTCGGCACCTCGAACAGCTCGCATAAAGCTTCGTCCCAGCACAGCCGTCCAATGTCGAAGAGCAACGTGCGGCAAGCGTTCGTGTGATCAGTCGCGAACACTGCGCCGTTCGTCAGCCGGTAAATCAAGTAACAATCTATCGTGCCAATCAACGCTTCGCCCGTTGCGAGTTTGGCGCACAGTTCGGGATGCTGGCGAATCAGCCATTGAATTTTGGAAGCTGAAAAATACGCATCCAGTCGCAAGCCTGTGCGCTGTTGGATAAACGCTTCGTGCGCTGAATGTTCTTCGCAAATCGCTACGCTGCGGCGGCATTGCCAGACAATTGCCGGATACAACGGCTGTCCCGAAGCGCGGTCGAAAATGACGATGGTTTCGCGCTGGTTTGTCAGGCTCAGGCTCGCAAGCTCTTCGTGCGTGTGACGTGTTAGCAATTCGCGCAGCACCGCTAACACATTTTGCCAAATCTCTTCGGCATCGTGTTCGACCCAGCCCGCACTTGGATAATACTGCGCGTGCTCGCGCGAGGCTTTATCCAGCAAATGCCCCGCTTCATCGAACAGCAGGGCTTTCGTGGCAGAAGTACTTTGATCTATGGCCAGAAAACAAGTCATTTTTCAAGCAACGTCAGCGCGGTTTGCGCGAGTCCTTCCATACTGATTCCGTAATGGCGAAAGATGTCGGCCTGACTTCCGGTCACAGTGTATTCGTCAGGAATGCCAACGATCCTGAGTTTGCAGCGCGTATCGGATTGCGCGATGACAGCAGCGCAGGCTTCGCCGAGGCCGCCGTAAATCAGATGTTCTTCGACCGTGACAACCGCGCGGCAATCTTGCGCGCATTGCAACACGGCTTCGGTGTCGAGCGGTTTGATTGTGTGCATACTCAACACACGAGCATTGATTTGGTGCTGCGCCGATAACCATTCCGCCGCGAGCAGAGCGTGTATCACCGTTTCGCCGGTTGCGATGAAGGCGAGGTCGGTGCCATCGCGCAAGACGCGCACACGCCCAGCCTCAAACGGTGTAACGGGCAAATCGTACAGCGGCGCTTTGCCAAAGCGCAGGTAAACGGGATGCGACGATGTAGCGGCAAATTTGACAGCGGCTTCGGCTTCAAAATTATCGGCTGGAGCGATTACCGTCAGATTGTTGATCGCACGCAGCGCGGCAAAATCGTGCAGCGAATGATGCGTGGTGCCGAGTGCGCCATAGCTCACGCCCGCGCTAATGCCGACCAGCGTAACGGGATTGTCAGAATAAGCCACGTCATTTTTGATTTGTTCGAGTGCCCGCGCCGTCAGAAAGCAGGCGGGCGAAACCGCAAATACATTTTTGCCTGCCGAAGCAAGTCCGGCGGCAACGCCGACAAGGTTTTGTTCCGCGATGCCCATCTCAACAATCTGTTTGGGCAGCGCTTGTCCAAACGGCGTAAGCTTGCCGGAACCGCGGATCGCTGGTAACGGCAATGATGTTGCGATCTGCGCGTGCGAGTGCCAAGAGCGTATCGGCAAATGCTTCCAGATTCGGACGACCATTTTGACAGGCCAAGATTGGCGGCAATTTGTTTGGCGTTTTCGCTGTACAGCGACGGAGCGGGTGCGCTCATGGCTGCGCCTCGCCTTCTGCCAGATGCGCATCAATTTCCGCGAGGCTTGTTGGTACTCATCGCTTGGAACGCCGTGATGCCACTTGCCGACATTTTCCATAAAGCTGACGCCTTTGCCTTTGATCGTTTCGGCAATGATGGCACTCGGCTTGCCGACTTCCAGCGGCGCGCCTAAGGCATCCGTCAAAGCGGTAAAATCGTGGCCATTCACGACACACAGCCCAACCGAACGCAGTGAATTTTTCCGCCAGCGGTTCGTTATTCATCACGTCGCGCGTGTGTCCGGTGATTTGCAGCGTGTTGCAATCAATGATTGCCGTGAGGTTATCGAGGTTGTAATGCGCAGCGGCCAGCGCGGCTTCCCAGTTGAGCCTTCCGCCAATTCGCCATCGCCTAGCAAGGTGAAAACGCGATAGCTGGCGTCATCCATTTTTCCGCGATTGCCATCCCGACGCTGATTGGAAAGCCGTGTCCGAGCGCGCCAGTGTTCTGCTCAACGCCCGGCACTTTGCGCGTCGGATGGCCGACGAAATGGGATTGATACTGACAGAGCGTGGCGAGTTCAGCGGCAGAAAAAAACCTTGTCCGCCAGTACGACAAACAACGCTTCGACCGCATGGCCTTTGCTTTGTACGTAGCGATCGGCGACGGCGCAGCAAAGTTTTCCGGCGTAATCCTTCAGCACGCGGTTGTAAAGCGTGTTCAGAATGTCGAGGCAGGACAAGCTGCCGCCCGTATGACCTGCGCCAGCGTGTTTGATGATTTCCAGCGTTTTGCGGCGGTATTCCCAGACTTTCGCGCTAATTGTTGATCGGTTAGGGGCGGCATTATTCACCGATTCCCAGCAAAACATTTTGCACCAGACGTTGCGCGGCCAGGGCATCCTGGTTTTTGTGCGCCGTACGCAGCGCCTTCACGTCTATGCGATCCAGCAAACGATCCAGCGCGCGCACGGAACGAATGCTGGCGTGCGCGGCGGCGGCGGGGTCTTCGCGAAACGGGAATTGATCCAGCAAAATCGGGCCGTTCCATTTGATCTGGCGCAGCGCGTACAAAAACTCCAATGTTTCTGTCAAATGCAGCGAGCCGACAGCCAAGTCGTCATCCCATTCGCGCCAGTTGTCGTTGACTTCGACGCTGATGAGCTTGCCGTGTTTGTGCACAAGTTGTAACACGTCTGCGGGCGTTTCTTTCGCAAACAGCGAATGCCCGAAATCCAGCACGATGCCGACGTTGTTGACAGCCATTTCCTGAATCGCCAGCAACGTGCGCGCGGCGGTGCTGAAGGAAATGTGAACGCGCGGCTCTTTGGTTTTGTATTCGATGGCGAACTGGGTTTCAGGCGAGAATTCCGCGACCTGCCGCACGCCGCCGACGGCCAAATCCCAAAGCTGCGCGTGATCCACCTGAAACGGATAATCGTAGCCATCCTGCCCCGGCCAAAACTTCACATACTTGGCATTCAATTCGTGCGCGACTTCGATAGCGCGTTTGGCTAATTCAAAGGTGCTCTTTCTAACTTTCGGATCAGGATTCGTGAAGCTGCCCATCCGAAATTCGCGCGAATAAATCGCGGGGGTAATCGCAATCGCTTTGAGGTTGTTACGCTTGAGCGCCGCCTTGACCTGCGCGGTTGTGATGCTCGGATCAGAGAAGGGATAGTTCACATCCAATGCGACGAGGTCGCCGACAGCGCCCGCGCGCTCAATTGCCTCCAACGTGCTGACCGGCGGGCCATAGGCATCGGTTGCGTAGCGATCAATAAACTGCCCAAACATCCAAATGCCCGCGCCAAAAGTTAAAGTTTTCGCCATAAACAGTTTCTCTCCTAAGCGATTTTTACCAAAAAGAATGCGAATTCCCGTATTGCTTCCGCCAGCGAAGCAGCAGGGGCCGGAAGTAACCGAACAAGATCAGATGAAGATGGTTGTGTAGGGATGAAGCTTAGCTAACGCGCGCTCCCCATCCAGGCTCGCTACGATAAACACAAAGCGCGAGAAGCGCAACGCTACGCCAAGAACAACCGGCATTTTTTAGAGCAGACACGGGGCTGCACAAGAGCCAACAACATTTTGTTTTTATTGCCGGGAATGGTGATCCAACGTGCAATCTGCAAAAGAATAGGGCGAATCGAGCGCCAATGTGAAGGTGACGATAACCATTTGGACACGAAACCAATCGCTATTTATTGCTTCAATGACGCCAATTCTTTTGGTTTCTTTTCTCACTGACGCTATTATGTCGGAGGTCATAGCAGTTCCCGTCTTTCCTGACCGAACAGCAGCGTCGTAAATCATCATTCATTGTAGCTGGAGGTGACTGGTGCTTTTCAAAACACTCAGCGCAGCCGTGTATGGCATAGATGCCGAATTAGTTGAAATCGAAGTTGATCTCACGCCCCGTGCCGGGGATGCCCAATCCGAACCAGCAGTGACAGTGGTTGGCTTGCCGGATTTAGCGGTGCGTGAGAGCCGAGAGCGCATTCGCGCCGCGATCAACAACAGCCATTTCTTTTTCCCAGTCTATAAAATTACGATCAACCTGGCCCCTGCCGATGTCAAGAAAGAAGGCTCAGCCTTTGATCTACCAATTGCGGTCGGCATTTTGGGTGCCAATGGCGAACTCAAGCGAGAAACGTTAGATGACACGATTCTGATCGGCGAACTAGCCTTGGACGGACGTGTGCGCTCCATTCGCGGTGCGTTGCCAATTGCCGTTTCAGCGCAACACCGAGGCTTTAAGCGACTGCTGCTCCCGGCAGAAAATGCCCGCGAAGCCGCTGTTGTCACCGGCCTGGACGTGTATCCGGTGAATGATCTGCGCGAAGTGATTGATCTGCTCAATGCCGACGACCCGCCTCCGCCGCTGGAAATTGATACCGCCGCGCTGCTCAACGAAGCCGAACGCTACCCCGTAGATTTCCGCGAAGTGCGCGGCCAATTCCACGCCAAACGAGCGATTGAAATTGCGACAGCAGGCGGTCACAACATTCTGATGATCGGCCCACCTGGCTCCGGCAAAACAATGCTGGCCAAACGCATCCCGACGATCCTTCCACCGATCACGTTTGATGAAGCTTTGGAAACCACGAAGATTCACAGCGTCGCCGGGTTATCGGGCGTGCAAGGCTTGGCGCAACATCGCCCGTTCCGCTCGCCGCATCACACGATTTCCGATGCCGGGTTGATTGGCGGCGGCGCGATTCCAAAACCCGGCGAAGTCTCGCTCGCGCACAATGGCTTACTGTTCCTCGACGAACTACCAAACTTTCAATTTTGCCAATAATTCTTTTAATATTCCTATCCTTCCCCGTAAACCATTTCCCATAAACCACTTACAGCTATTTTTACACGGTCAACCCTTGCATTAGGCACAAGAAATGCAGCTTTGGTGCATTAAGTGAGGCAATATTGTAAATTTCAGCCCTCGTTACTATCTAGCGTCCTTACAACAATTTACATCACTTTAAATTTTCAGGTTGACTTAATCGCCAAATGCTACTAATTTGCATCTAATGCAAGATTGAAGCGATAAATGCGGTAAAAGCGCATTGAATGAGATGGGAATATTGGCACTATCGCTTTCTGTCATTTAAGTGCATTCGATTGTATGGCGCAGAATAACCTCATCAGATTGGACGCTGTTAAGCAACGATTCATCCTTCCAACATTGGATGCGGAGCTTCACGCAGAAATTATTGAAGGTTATGTTGCCCGCCGCCGATCCCAGCGCCATGTGGATAAATCTGTCTCTCGCGACTTGGCGGTCATAAATGATTTATTGTCCTTTGTGGGCAAGGCTCCCTGGTACTGGACAGAAGGGGATTTTGAAAAATGGTGTGAGCACTTGTTTGTAGAACGTGAGCTAAGAGTTTCAACTCAACGTGTCTATCAAAGCGCCATTCGTAATTTTCTTGACTACCTTTGCACTAACGTCAAGTTCAGTAACGAAATTCACCGCCGTTACGGAATTCATCTCCGGCAGATTTGCACTTCAGAAAATTGCATTCCACATACGAACGAACGGGAGTTAAGTCAGGAGCGACCGGCCTTTACTCATGCGCAAATTGAGCAGGTGTTTGCGTCGCTAGATGCGGCCATTAAATTAGCGGCGCAATCCTCTTCAAAAGACCTCCGACCACTGCAACGTGATAAGGCGCTGTTCTACCTCATTTATGTCTGTGGGTTACGTGCCTCTGAAGCGCTGGCTCTCAATATCACATCGTTCCAACCCAATCCTCAACTTCAGGAGTTCGGCAATTTTGGGTTTGTTAGTGTTTGGGGCAAAGGAAGTCGGGGCAGTGGCCCCAGGCATCGCACTGTTCCGATAGATCACGAAGCCCTCCCTCCGTTACTTGACTGGTATATGGAGAAAGTGAGGTCACACTTTTTACTCAACGCTAACCCAAACGAACAGGCGCTGTTTCTTTCAGAACGCGGAACCCGGTTAAGTCTGTCGTCTTTGGAGTATCGATTTCAGCACCTGATGCAGCTCGCAGGTTTGGCCGGACTGGGGTTCACGCCTCACTGTCTGCGGCATTCCATGATCACACATGAAACGGAACGTGGGGTTAGTGGAGAGGGAATTCGACGCAAAGCGGGTCATACCAATCAAGCAACAACCCAAGTATATACCCACGTCGGAGATCAGTTTATTAACGACGAGTATAATAATGTCATCCGCAAACAACTCAGTTTCATAGAAGGAAAGGATCAAAATGAAAAGCAATAATAAATTCGTAGGGCACAATCTCTCATTGGCCGGTCAAGCGGCTGAAGAACCAGTGACACAAGAAAATCCACTGGGATGGAATATTCGCGTCATGATGGCGAAAAAGAAAATTTTCAGCGTGACGGAATTGCATCGCCGATTGTTGCAAGCAGGGGTTGATATATCAAGCGCCCAACTGACACGCATTGTTTCGGAATTACCGGAGCGCATGAATATGAAGCTCTTTGCAGCTTTATTGGAAGTCCTAGACTGCGAGCCGAATGATCTGCTGATTCGCCCGCAACAAGTGAGCAAGCCAAGGGAAGGTTTGGGTACGACGGCGAACCTCAAACCGGCGAGGGCAATTACACAGCCTAGGCCAAGAGTTACGCCATTACCGGAAACAGATGCGGAAGATGTAACAGGGCCGAAGGTAACGCCCTTTCCCATTGTTAATCGGAACAAGTAATGAGTATTATCAAAAAAAATCCTCACACGATCTGCGGATGTTGTGGCCGCTCAATGGAAAAGGCTGTCGCCGTTTATGAAGATACGGCCTATTGTGGTACTTGCTACAAACGGGAATTCAAACAAGTTGCCTGTAGTGACTGTGGAAGAACCATTAGGACATTAGGTGGGCGAACTCCTGGGCTTTGCAAAACCTGTCAAACCAAAGATCGCTTTTGTGTACGCTGCGCAAAACCTGTTCCGCGAGTTTCATTGACGGTTGAAACCGGAATTGCTTGTCCCTCCTGTGCCCGTCACTTCAAAGAGCCGCAATGTTGTCCGGTGTGTGGGCAATTCAGTTTGTACCTTGCGCGAGATTTCAGGAATGGTTTTACTGAACCTGTTTGTCAACGCTGTCGCAGAAAGGGTTTCATCAATTGCCCGGTATGTGGCAAGAATCGTCGTCCGGAAGGAACGAATCAACAAGGCCAAGTCGTCTGCAAACTCTGCCTGGAAAATGATGGCAAGGCGTTCATCTGCCCGAAATGTAACAAAGAGGGGCAACGACACAGTCATAAACGTTGTGTCGCCTGCTATTGGCGCGATTATACCGAGCAGCGTTTCTATGAATCCCTGGCGATGCTGACGAAGGAATGGGTACGACAGGCATACGCCGGTTTTTATCGTGAGCTTGTTGATCGTATGGTGATTGAAAATGCAGCCATGCGATTGCAAAAATATTTTCTCTTCTTTGCTAAATTGGATGCGGCATTTGATAAGGCAACGGAAATTTCAGCCGATTCGCTTATTCGCTACTTCGGACTGGAAGGTTTACGGCGACAAGTGATTCCTTACGGATATTTGGTCAAAGCAAAAATTATCCCAGCCATTGATGATGAGGCACTTCATGATGGAGCAGAACTTTATAAACAACGCGCCTTGCTGCAAAAGGCGGAATCAACTTGGTATGTCAGTCTACTCAATAGATTTCACCAGCACATGCTTTCTATCAATGAGCGGTACAGACGGCGTGGTTGGGTCGGAAAGTTGAAGCGGTTTATTCCCCATACGATCACCCGGAATTTGCGTGCTGCCATTAAGTTTCTTGCCAGCTTGGATGCGGGGAAAATCCATTCTATTCAGCAAGTGGATCAAACTCATTTGGATATCTTTGTTGCCCAGCATCCTGGATATCGTGATGGCCTCCGCTCATTTGTGCGTTATGTGAACAAAAAGGAGAAGCTATTCAGATCGCTGAAGCTCATTAGTGTTACCGGCGATGTGCGAGAAGGTGTGTTTTTGGGAGCTTCACGTTACCAGGAGTTACTTGCTAAATGGCTGACTCCGTCTGCCGGAGAACTCAAAGAGTCCCTGATTTGCCTGTTGATGTTGCTCTATGGGCAGCGGCCTGTACGCTTGGTGCGACTCAAGGTGGCCGATCTATCTCGTATGCCGGATGGTCTCTATAAAATCATTTTTGGGAGTGTGGAACTGATACTGAACGAACGGATCAGCACACTCTTTGATCGTTACCTTACGGCACGGCGCTCATTGGCGACGATGGAAGACTCTTGGGAAAACAATTGGCTCTTTCCCGGCAGGACGCTCGGAAGCCACATAACGGAAGCCGCCATCGCTTACTATTTGCAAAAACATGATCTCAAGGCTGAATCCCTTTTCGCCACCTCGCTGTATTACGCATACCTGAGTGGCCTTCGGCAGCCCAAAGTGTTGGTCAAAGCATTGGGAATTACCGACCTTACAGCAATCAAATATTTCAAGCTGATTGATGCCCGGCTACGGGATGAAGTAGAAAAGAAGGTGGTAAATGGATAGTTGGTGGCTTTATTTCATCGAGTGCAAGGGCGGGGGCCTTTATATCGGTATCGCCAAAGATGTTGCGGCACGCTATCAAAAACATTGTGATGGCAAAGGAGCGATGTATACACGCCTGAATCCGCCTCTCCGTTTGCTAGCCCAAGTGGAATATCAAAACCACAAATTGGCGGCGCAAGCCGAATATGAGATGAAGCAACTGGCAACTTGGGAAAAATGGAAGTGGGTCAGAGCCTTGAGTGGCTCACTTCATAAAAACTAGCTTACCGAGTTTATTCACGGCGTCTTTATCATTGACATCCACAACCCGGGCAATGTCGGATAATCTGTCAGCAAATTTGGCACGGTCTTCCGTTGGGCGCTCGCTCAAGACGATACATTGGCTTCCCTTTAAGAATCCCAAGTCCATTGCCCGTTCAAACGTAAGATATGCGTCGTTGACTTGCGCGATAAGATTTGTCTCCGAGTTATGGCGCATCTTCACGGTTTTAAAGCCAAACGATTTTTCGCCTTCCAGAAAATAGGGAAAGTCCAATGAGATAAGTTTCTTTCCGTCCTTCATGATTTCCACTTCGACATTCTCTTGAAAGCCCGGTTGCTGGCTTATTGTTGCTGCCTGAAGCAGGAGGCTTACTTGCTCCTGGAAATCCTGTTTTCTTGGTTTGCTAGGCTCCTGTACGTGTGTCTGAAAGATTTCCTCCAAGTGTCGGAGTGACTTGCCTTCTTCTACGTTGGGGACTACCCCGGAGCCACGGACGACGAAATTCTTCCCCTGGGTTTCCAATTCATCCAGCATCTGAAAAAGGGTTTCCGCCTCTTGTCCTTCTGCGCTTACTAAATCATTAAACCAGTCAATCCATTCCTCGTACACCCAATCTGCCTGCTTGGGAACACCGGGAATAGCTCGGTAAATAGCCAGGTCTACCTCGCTGCTGTTAGCACGTGCTCCTATGGCTCGGAAGTAAGCGGATTTTCCGTCATGCGCAATGACTGCGACATTACGCCCCTCGTTGCGCAAGAGGTTGGGAATCAATTGGATCAAGCGATATTCAAGGTTCATAGCATGTTGCCTAAAATTACATTTCTATTTCCCTCAATTATTTGCCGCATTTTTTGTTGACGGTGTACAAGTGCTGCCGCCAGCTCCGCTTGTAAGAGTTCAGATACGCTTGAACTGAAAACCTGTTGCTGACAAGCCTCTTCAATGTAACAGGTAGGGAGGTGGGTGATTCTCTCCACCCAAGGCCAGAGATCGGCTGCCCACAACTTTTGGTAGAAGGGATGGTGGCGGACGATTAACTCTCCGCTGCTAAGCCTCTTAATGCTTGTTGTCGGATCTTCCTCGATATTCAAAAGGGCATGGCTATGATCAAAGCCGCAAAAAATTTTGATATGCGGTTGCTTGAGACTGGCTTTGATATTTTGCTTGCGATCCCAGTTCCCAATAAACAAATCAAAGGCTAAGAGCGCCGCACAGTGTTCGGGGTATTCACTAACCACCTTCTTGATCCGCGGTGCCGTTAAGTTGGGAATATCCAGTCCAATACTTCCGATCTCAATACTGGCATACGCCAAACCCGCTCCTGCCACAGTCAATACACCATCTGCTGCTGGAATATGTAAAGTCTGCGCTAATCGGATGGCGACATATTCGTTGTACACACAATGCGGAGATTCGTTGCTGTTAAATTTCAGGATGGCCTGCATCGTGCAAGCTGACGCTTTGGTTACGCCTGTAGGTAAGGTACGCCCTATATGCTTAATTTTATAAGTGATCCCCTGCATTGATTTCCCTGAGCCTTGTGAATCGTTTTATTGCTTCTACGTTATAGAGTGCTGCCGCAATCGCTTTTTTTGTTCCAATCAGAACAGCCAGTTTTTTAGCTCGTGTGAGCGCCGTGTACAGCAAATTTCGTGACAGCATCCGGTAGTGTGATGAATGGATGGGAATGACGACGACGGGATATTCGCTGCCCTGTGATTTGTGTGTGCTGACTGCGTAGGCCAGACCTAATTCTGTGATGTCGCCATAATCATAAGTAATAAGCTGATTGCCAAATCGCACGACGACCTGCTGTTCTTCCAAGTCCACAAACTCGACCCGCCCCATATCGCCATTGAAAACTTCCAAGTTGTAGTTATTGACCTTCTGAATTACTTTGTCGCCCACTCGCAGAGTGCGACCGCCTCGTACCAGTTCCCCTTTGCCAGCATCTGGATTCAATGCCAATTGCAGGATCGTGTTCAAATTCGTGGCACCAACTGTTCCTCGATTCATGGGGGTGAGGACCTGAATATCTTTCATAGCGTCATAGCCCAGCCGGTTAGGTAGACTTTGGCTCACCGTCCTGACGATCAGCTCAACGATCTCTTCCGGTTCCGTGGCTTCGATAAAATAACAGTCGGCTTGTCGGTCACCCGGCTTCACGAGAAATGGGTACTCGCCTTTGTTAATGCGGTGTGCATTTTGGATAATCAAGCTCTGTGCCGCCTGCCGAAAGATTTGAGTCAGGTGTGTGAGAGGAACCGTGCCTGCTTCAATCAGGTCACGCAAGACTGTGCCGGGGCCGACAGATGGCAACTGGTCAACATCCCCAACAAGAATTAGCTGCGTTGACAGCGCAATGGCTTTCAACAGGTTATTGGCTAACACCACATCCAGCATTGAGGCTTCATCCACAATCACAACATCGGCAGCAAGCGGATTAGTTTCGTCGTGCTTGAAGCGGAAATTGGCAGGATCAAAGGCCAGTAAACGATGAATGGTTAATGCCTCAGTTCCTGTTACTTCTGACAACCGTTGGGCGGCACGTCCCGTTGGGCTGGCAAGCAACACTTTCTTTTTCATCGCCCGCAGGAGTTCCACCAAACACTTCATCGTGGAAGTTTTACCTGTGCCTGGCCCACCAGTCAGGATCATTACGCGCTGACTGGCAGCTTGGAGGATAGCAGCATTCTGTTCTGGTGAGAGTGTAAGCTTGGTGTTTTCCGCATACCTTTCTAACCAGGCCTCCACCCACAACAAATCCACGTTGACGGGATGCTGTAACAAATTCTTGATGCGTCGAGCGACAGACTGTTCGGCCTGCCATAATGACGGTAGGTAAACCGCAAGATGGTCTTTTATCAATTCTGTTTTTACTAATTCCTTCTGAAGTAAAAGACGAAGCGCATCCTGAATATGCTCTCCCGTCACGTCCAGTATTTCGGCAGTCTGTTTGACCAGCTCTTCACTTGGCAAATAACAGTGGCCTTGTTCAGCCGCCTGGTTGAGTGTATAGAGCAGCCCAGCTTGCAGGCGAGCAGGGGCATCCGCTGCCAGCCCCATATTCTGGGCAATCTGGTCAGCCGTTTTGAAGCCGATCCCGTAGACTTCCGCTGCCAAACGGTAGGGGTTGTTTTCAACGACGGAGATGGATTCGTTGCCGTAGGTTTTGAAAATCTTGACGGCGAAATGCGTAGAGATAGCGTGACTCTGCAAAAAGAGCATCACATCCTTAATGGCGCGCTGTTCCGCCCAAGTAATCTGAATCCGCTCAATGCGTTTGCGGGCAATCCCTTTTATTTCAGACAGTCGTCCAATATCCGTTTCAATTATGTCCAGTGTCTCTAACCCAAAATGCTCCACAATGCGTTTGGCGGTTACTGGGCCAACACCTTTGATAAGGCCTGAACCAAGGTATTTCTGAATGCCGGTAATGGTGGCTGGACGTGTGACTTGATAATCGGTGACTTTGAATTGCTGGCCATATTTGGGATGTGTAGTCCAAAAGCCTGTCAGCCGTAAATTCTCGCCAGGGGAAATGGAAGAAAAAGTGCCTGTAACGGTAATCGGTTCCCTATGACCTTCAACAGAAAATCGCAGGATGGCGTAGCCATTTTCTGCACTTTGAAAGGTGATGTGTTCAACTAACCCGTTGATCGTTTCCTGGCTCATGGATGGTTATGAAATAGATTGATGAAATGCAATGAAACAATGAATAAGTGTGGTTGGCAAGGGAGGCGGGGCAGTTTGTTAGACAAAAGAAGGCGATAGCCTTCCCTGCATCAGTGAGTTGTTTGTCAGAGGGGGGAGCAATAGTTTGAGGATTGCAGAAATCTGATTCTGGTAGTTGGGCGGCTGAATCTGTGATTTGAAGCAGGCATCGCTTGTCGCCTACCTGGAATCATCCTTTCGGAAGCAACTCTTGGCGCAGCGGGCAGTTTCTTTGTCCTTTGCAAATGGGAAGTAGCGCTACCCCTGTGTCAAAGCTGGCCATACTATTACAGCTTGGCTGAAATACCTTTCCAGTAAAAGCTCTGTTCCGGCGCTGGTTTGGCATCGGGAACCGGAAAGGCACTTCGGCCAAGCTGTACTATGAGCCTGCCGCACTTTATGAATTTTATCTCAGTTAAACGTTCTGCTTGATCTTGACGCCTTTCTAGGTATATATTACGCTCCCTTATTTAAAAGGGGATTGCTTTGGCTTAGTCAAAAGCAATCATTGCGAAGGAACGGCGTCTGAAAAGGATGGTGTTTGATCCCATTAACTAAGACGTTTCTCGTTCTGAAGAGAAAGCGGCTCTGCAGAACGCTACAAGTTTTTATAAGACCCGGCAGCCTTCAAAGCTCGGCAAATTGTTGCGGCGATGTCATGTAGTTAATTGAAGTTTACCTCCTTCAAGATGGTCGAACGCATAAATTCAGCCACGTTCATTAACATTCACGCCATTGAAATATATTTGAAAACTCCTCCCCTGAACTCGTTACTACAAACGAGGGCAGTAGCTTTTGCTGGAATGAAACTTGCAGGGCTTTTGAGATGGGGAATAACTCTCTGTCGCAAAATGATCCACGTAAGTGGCTTTTTGAAATAACTAGGCCAAAAGGAGTTAGGCCATCCTGAATGGATTTGGTTTGACTCATAATTCATTGGGCTATTTATGACTTAGGGAGAAGTGGAAACCACGGGAGATAATCTATGTTACTAAAACAAAGAGATAAGAAAGTATTTCAATTGTTGCGCCAACGAGGGCCTTTGTGTGCTAGCCAGCTTAGCGTCGAGCTTGTTGTACCTCTTAAAGAGATCAATCTTTCGTTGGACGAGTTGGAGAAGAAGCATCTTGTAGAGCGCCGCTCAGATCGAGATACAAAACGACATTACACCCAAGAAGAAGAGCCTTGGGGGTTGGCAACTCCCTTCCATCGTTAACGATACAGATTTCGCCGAAAAATGCCGATGTAACCTTGCATCGGCATTTTTTATACTTATTTCTTCCTTTACAATCAATTTAACAGCCAGAGGCGCTAAGTCAGTCTCCCCTAATCCAATGGAATTCGCACATTTTCTGAATCACCCGGCATGTGGAGTTGCAGTTGGAACGCTCACTTGTTTGTTAAGTATCTTCGTAACACATACGAAGAACCCCGCACGAATCCCTCCTTGGCGGGTTCTTGGCTTCTCCTCTTTAGCATTACTTAATTGGTATGCGACTTGGTATGTTTTCTCACTATTAGGATTTTATTTAGCCTGCTCCATCCCCTTTTTTAAGAAATTCCCCGAATGGCCGTTGGCTTTTGCGTTCGGTTTGGTCCTACCGTGGATTATTTTTGCCGCGTTAGAACAAGATGAGGTTCAAGAGCAATGGCCCGAAAAACCAGTATTAAGGGGTTTGGTCAAAATTCTCAATTCGTGGAGCGAAAAAACCTTTAGATATGTCTGGATCGTTATTAGCCGAGAAGAGCGGAAAGCTGGTTATGACATTGAGCATAAGTTTGGAGAGAAGGGGAAACTAGCGATAGATCGGCTTTACGAAAGATATCTTCTCCCTCTTATTCAAGAGCAAATAAGGTTGCGAGAGGAAGATGGAGTGGCGTTAACAAAAGAGGAACTTGAAGCAATCCAGGATCTTCGCCATGTTAACGTTACATCAATCAAGATCAAATTTCTGTTACGACAATTAGGCTATAAGCGGTTGGTACGAGAGCAAAAGGAAATCATGGCAGATCCCCATATGGGGTTCGACGCTTCCGTTTGGCCACTTAACAAAGGAGATCGCCGTGAAAGACAACAAGACACGGCCTTTCGTAGGAGAGCGACAGATACAATTGTAAGAGATACGATTCGCACTTTTGTAGGGCAGCATAAAGATAGTACCCCAGTCGTTAGTCTTTCACCTAGATTCCCGGTCTTGCCTCCACAAACGCTCGTTATGAAGGGGGGAGGGTTAAAAGGCATCGCGTATGTGGGGGCAATCGAGGTTTTAGAAGAGTATGGCTATCGTTTTAACCATTTTGTTGGAACATCAGCCGGGGCAATTTCAGCCGCATTGCTAGCAGTGGGATATAGCACAAAGGAATTGAGAGAGGTTCTGTCTGAAACTGATTTCCGCGGATTCAAAGATGGATGGCTACCACTTTCCATTTTCACGCTGCGCATTAGTAAAGGATTATATCGAGGCGATGTTTTTACAGTTTGGCTAGAAAATAAGTTGCGCCAAAAATTCCCTGGTACATTTGGTGCAGTCCCTATCTTATTCAAGCACTTGGATATTGAGATGGAAACCCCTAACCGATTGACTATCTTTACCAGCACGATAAACAAATCGGCGTACTGTTTTGACTCAAAAGACCCGAAAGATTTTGAGTTAAAGATTTCTTTTGCCTGTCGTTGTAGCATGGCAATTCCTTACTTTTTCAGGCCCGAGCGTATCAATGGGGATTTTGCGGTTGATGGCGGGTTGCAGAATAACTACCCTCTTAAAGCGCTGCTTGAGAGAAACCCTGAGTTAAAGGAGTCAGGGAATTTTCTAGGCCTTTACCTTGGCCATAAAGAAGCAAAGATGCCTCGCAAATGGATGTGGCGTTATCTTTATGATCTTACAACAGAGGGAGGGGATGAGGAAACCAAAGCCCAATACATTCATCAAACCATCATTATTGACCCCCATCCAGTAAAGACCACAGATTTTTCGCTGTCCCCAAATGACATACGCTTCCTTGTTGCTGAAGGTAGGGCCTCTGCCTTAACCTGGTTATATCATCATTGTTTAGATCGCCGCCCATCGTTAGAAGATGTAAACGCTGCCCAACGGGAAGTGGCTTTGCTGCGTAAACTCACTGAAGGACAACGTCGGCGAAAACTCATCATTAAGTATTGCAGGTTTGGGGTGATACTGGCGATGTTGTTATACGGTTACCTTAGTTGACTCCCGCCTTCCATTCCCGCAAAATCAATTTCGTCTACCCGAATCAAATTGTTGCCCGCAATTTCAAAAACGAAATTGCGTCAGGGGAAGTATATCTGCTGAAACTGTGCTGACATTTCTGAGCCGACGAAGGCTCATTTTGAGCGATGCTGCTTCTCAAGCCTGGGGTTAGGGCGAATGCATCACTTTTTAGTAAGAACAGAGGCTGTCAAGCCGCTGTATTTATTGGGCTTAGGATTTTGCTCAGCGAAATATAATAAATCTCGATTTGACAGCCCTGTCTGAAAACTCAATAAATCAACATCTTTTCAATCGCATAAATTATTGAGCAAAAGTTAAATAGAAGATTCTAAAAGAAAAAAGTGATGCGTTCATCCTACGCCACAGCCAAGTCGTATAGCGAGGGCTGGAATTAGGTTTCTGCCCAGCCCTTACCACTAAATTAACGGTGGAACCAAAGTTCGTGAACCTGGTCATCGCTGCCTCGATAGACAATGTGTTGTGTGTTATCAAAACTCCACGTGTAACCCGATGGCTTGCCGACTGTAGTCGGCGCTCCTGTCTGTGCCGTTAGATTGGCCTGATGCCAGCCGGAGCCCGCCGTGAACCAGAGCTCGTGAACATGTCCATCGTTGCCACTATAGACTACGTGTTGAGAGTTGTTCGCTCACGTGATCCCCACAATGCGCCACCAAATCCGCTTCCAGAAAACCGGGCTTCACTTCTTCCCATTCCGCAAATGGTGCGCAACGGAATTTGCGACTTCAACAATTTTCCCCGTCGTGTGGTTCCTTTTCGGCGGCCTTCCTTCTTTTTGATGTCGTGCAAAAGCCGATCTGCGGTGGCGGGACTCAGCGCCAGCACTTTTTTTCGGACTTCCGGTTCTAACTCCAAGTGTCCGAATTTTTCCAGCGCTGGAATCAACTCCGCCAATAACGGGACGAGTCGTTGCCCGCAAATCCGATTCGCCACTTGCCATACCTGTTCCAGCACCGCTTTGACCGCTCCATCATATTTGACTTTCCAAATGCGCGTCTTTTTCTCCACCGCTGGTTCCGCTCGTAAAATGCGGATGGCCGCTTTCCGGTGGTAGCCGGTGACCGCCACATATTCATCCAGGATTTTTTGTTTTTCCAAATAGCTGGCTTGTTGATACCGGCTGCGTAAACTGCTGGTTAATTC
The DNA here is from genome assembly GCA_046331525.1 of Blastocatellia bacterium. GTDB lineage: Bacteria > Acidobacteriota > Blastocatellia > RBC074 > RBC074 > JAFDVL01. The sequence continues at coordinate 25,093 of JAXLQQ010000029.1, read as the reverse complement.
CTGCCGTGATGTCAGACTCATTACTCGTTTCATCCCTTCATGATTGACGAGCTTCGTTACCCGACCAAGTAACATTCATTGTGATTCAATGCGCGTGTGAAATTCTCCTCCGCAGTGAGGGCGGCGTAGGGCAGAGAGAGACGAACGGGCTCACTGCATCTCCGCTTCCCATTTTGGGCTGAGCGAAACATCTCTCACCACGAACGGAAGGCCGTAGTCTTCCCCTGCGCATTTCCCATCCAACCCAATTGGTACAACCAACTGAGTGGCCGCCGCAATTTCGCAAGAGCAAAATCGCCGCCAATTGGAGTGCGGGTGAGATTACTGCCATATCGGGTTCTCTAAGAACCCTTGGTCCTGCTGAAAAGGACGGGCGTCTTTTCCAAAATGTCTGAACACGGAAATTTTCCTTGGCATTTATTGAAAATGAGAGGCATTTGTGTGACTGGAAGCATAGGTTGTCACAAAATGACATGAGATGCTTCCAACAAGGGGGCGACAAAAGATGCTTCCAGCGAGTACAAGTCAAAACAAAAGACGGATACATTCTTCTACGTCAGCAATCAAATTACTTCCCACATGTGCAATTCCTTTGTGTAGGAAATGCACCTTACTTGTATCTCACACTTTGGTCGCATGCATCTTCGCGTCTAAGATGCTGAGGTTCAGTCATAGCGGAAAAATTTGATTAGGTCTCGTGCCAGTAGATCAATTGATGCCTGTTGCCCTTTTTCATCCAGCGCAAACTCGCATCCGCATCCACCCAATTTGCGCTCCAGTTTCTTAGCGTATTGTGCCAAGATATCGCCTCTTGTCGTAACCTTCCCTTCAAATGCTAACGCCCCGATATGCCAGCCCGCTAACATCATGCGGGCAAGATCGAACTTGGTGGTAGGGCCTTGGCCTTCACGGTTCCTTAAAGATCCAGACGTTTCATAAACCCCCGTACAAAGTAAATTGAATCTTAGCGGTACATTTTTATCTTTTATGGCCAGACGGCGATAAACTTCGACTGCCGATTGACTTAGGAGAAGGCTGCAGCCTGTTTCGTGGCCGTGACAAGGAGTACGATTGACGATGATCGTAATTCCAACAGGGCGTTTACGAACTTGGTAAAGGGCTTTTGCTACCGCCTCATTCCAATATTCAGAGCAGAGTAATTGTTCTTCTGCATGCCCTGCTTGGCTGCTTTTGAACAACGGACTGACAGGTTTCCCGTTCATGACGAGCAGCGAAAAACTGCTCCGCAAAGCTCTCTTGAAGTGCCTTGTAATATCTTCTTCAGGCAGCCCCTGATAGAATAAATCCCCCCACTCAACTACTTGGCTGTGATGTGTGGGCGTTACTTTTAGCTGTTTTTTCACCTGAGTATTATCGTTTTTAACTCGCTTGATGCTAGGAAGAGCGTAAGAGTGTTGTTAATGTGACCTGTGAATGCGAACAGAATCTTTACTCTTACTTGTATATGAGAAAAAGGGGCAAAACATTTCAGGAAAAATTGCCATAACTGAATTTTATTAAACGGTGCTAGCCGTTCATGCGAAAATGTTCAACCAAAATTCAGGAATCACATATTCACGTTGTCAACCACAGCTATCCTTACAGCTTTTCATATCTCCAGTCGTTCGTGGTAAATCCAATTTATCATTGGCCAACACATCCAAACACACATTTGCTACGCGCCCATATTCCAATAACACCAAAAGTGATGGTTCGTTTTGACCAAGCTCGAACTTGGAAATGTCGGTACGACGTAACTTATCATTCAGCCCCAAGCGGGTAATCATTTCGGTTTGCGACAAATTGAGCGATTCCCGAATGCGCAGCAACTTCTCCGCCAAGCGTTGCGGTTTCTCACGTGAGGATCGTCCCATTAGAAGTGGCCTCCTAATGAGACAACATACTCAGTCTTCTTCTTGCCATTGTCCCTATTTAGGGATATAGTTTTTTCACCGATTGAGTTCGCCAGTTGCCAATCCCGAATTGGCAGCCTTGCGACTTTCATTCAATAGCAAAAAGAAAATAGCGTCTGCACATAGCGAAAGGGGTTCGTAATTGTCAAAGACCAATGACAGGATACCAAATTCGCTGATTTTCTGTCATTAGGCGAAACGGTGTAGCGTATTTTGAATACCTATGGCCAAAATCATTACCATAACGGGTACTGCTTGTCGCACAGGAAAAACAACCCTCACCGCGAATCTCGCTGTTGCCTTCGCGACTCACTATAACAAAAAGGTTCTCTGTCTTGATTTGAATGAGGAAGCGGGCTTATCTCAGTGGTTTCAGGTATCAACGACCTGTAAAGTTTATTCAACCCCCTTCGTTCCTCCTGAATATCCGATCAACATTTTTCACCTCAAAGAAATGACAGAGGCAATCACCGAGAATTTGCATCTAGTGCGCGATTGGAATAGTGATGACATTTTTTTTCGGGAAAGCCTGGATCAGGTAGTAAACGACTACGATTTGATTTTGATGGACTCGCCACAAGGCTTTGGTGTTCCGGCCTTACGAGCCTTAGCAATTGCTGATTTCATTTTATTAACCTGGGGGCTGAATAACCTGGAAGCATCTTCTAAACTGGACGTGTTTATGGCTAATTTGCAGTTTTGGCAGCACCCCAAACAATTGCTCCGAGCCGTTTTGAGCTATCCAGTCGATTGGAAACCAACTTCGATTGATGAGCAGCCGCAACTGATGGTTCAACAGGGGGAGCGTCAACTCCTGCCCAGATTGCTGAAAACGAAAATCTGGGCTGATACAGAATACATGAAGGCTTTGGCACAAAAAGTTCCGGTTGCGATGTATAGTCCCTTTTCAATTACGGTGGATGAGTACCAAGCGTTGGCCCAAGAGATTTTGAGATTGCTGGAGATGCCACTTGACTGATTTATTTCGCAGGGAAAGCTGACGCTTTCATGTTTCCTACCGATCTTCGATAACCGCCCTTAGCTCGTCGGCGGTGATGCGAGCGTATTGCATGGAATAGGCAGCATTGCGATGGCCTAATTGTCGTTGCACTGCCGCAATATTGCCCGTCTTTTCGATGATGTGTTTGCCCATTGCATGACGAGCTGAATGAGGTGTGCGATCTTCGACACCAGCCATTGCACAAGTCTCGTTCCAAATACGATTGATGACTGACAGATTCAATCGCCCATCACCATGAGGGGTTGTGGAGGGCGAGAGAAATAACGCCGTGGATTTCCACTGGGCGTTGTCGCCCAAATATTCATTGTCCAAATAATCCTGAATTGATCGTAGTCCTTCTCGACTGATGTGATAGGAATGAACGGTTCCGCCTTTCTCTTTCACACTGATGGTCTGGCTTTTGAAATTCACGTCTTTGAGATTGAGGTTGCGAATGGCAGCACGACGCATACCTGTCTCAATGAGGGTGTAGATGATGGCACGATTGCGATAAGCTCGGTAGCCTTTTCGTTTCGGACGTTCATCACCACGATACCGATTACGGTCTTTGGACATTCCGCCAATTTGCAGAAGCAAATCTGCCGCGTCCAAAATCTTACGTCGTTCAGCAGGAGTTATAGCACGTTCAATCTCAAGTCCTGTTCCGACTGGCGCAAGTCTCACTTTTTCCATTGGGTTACCCAACGGAAATGGCTTCAGCTTGTGAATCCATTTGGCAAAGGTTTTCAGGTGCGCCATGATCCGATTAATTGTTCGATCCGACCGTTTACGAGAGTCGCTGATTAGTTCTCTGCGTAAGGTATCCTGAAAATCCCGCGACAATCGTGGGGACCAGCTAGTCCGCTTCAATGTCTTTTCTTCCTGTTGTACGAAATCAAGAAACAGTTGCAGGTCACGTTGCTGCACCTTGCGGGAAGAATTTGCTGTTGTGACTTCAAACCGCAAATACTTCTCAGCCCACCAATCCAATGAGTCGGAGAAGTCGGATGGAAACGAAATAATAGCGTCTGAATTGTTTCGTGGAGCTTTTTGTGGAAGTAGAGAGTTCGACATATCAATCATTTGGCCATCGAGAGAATAGCACTTGTCAACATTTAAGCCAACGAAAGATATGTTTTGTTGTGAGATCGGTGGATGAATGCAACTCGATTGATTGTTTATCTACGCTAAAGGATATATGCTGGCGTCTACGTTTTGGGACTAAATTAAAGTTTTTTTCAGCCGCTATCGTTTTGCAAATGAATCCGCTAAGGAGGAAGTTATTCAACTTATGACTGGGGAGGCGCGATATTATGTCCAATGAATTAGCCGCATTCACAATTGAGTTCGTCGTAAAACGAGAATGCTTAACAGAAGTAAGCCATGAAGGAGCTTGGCTTGACCTATATTTGAACAATATAGGTCAGGGGGTGGCTTTGGGGATTAAGATTGATCCATTTCTTACCAACCAGATTCATTCCACTAAAGCGGACCGGGAAGCTGATTCTCAAGGAATAATCTATTTTCAGGAGATAGGCTACCTGCGACCTGGGGAAAGGGAAAGGCTAACTTATCACTCAAAAGGAAAGCCAAATGGTGGAGAAGACGTAAATGATGATGAAGACTACATGTTCTTAATGCAGCGGGGGATTTCTGAGGATGGGGAAATATTCTTGCAAATTAATTTTGAAGATACTCAGGGCAATAATCATAAGCAATTACTCCGGCTAAATAAGGGGGGATGTACCCCTCAGGGGGTTAGGTCCCGGTGATAGGGAAGATGCTATTCCAAATCACGAATTGGTAACAACGGGAGGCGCTTGAGTAGGGAGAACAGCCTCTTCGTACCTAAATAGCTTTCGGGCCTCTTTTTCTGGGATAAAAAGGCGTAAACGGTTTGCTTTTTTCTCTTGAATCTCCCCGTTGATGTTAAAGCGATAGGCAGGGCCATCATGTAAAAGAATATACTCGTTTCGGCCCATTGTATATCGCCAGAGTTCGTCATAGCCTTGGATTTCAGTCCATTCTTGGTCAGCAACCTCTTCAGGGATAGAAAAGGTCACGTTATATTTTTTTTGAGCGTATTCGAGTATTTTTTGTAATTTCACGTTTTTTCCTTAAATTGAATGGAGATCGTGGTGAAAAGCTTTCTATTCAGTAAATCCACTTTTTTCTCTCCGCTAAAATTTATGCCCCTCCCCAATCGTGATTTAAGTGCATGCAATTGGCGTGCAGTTATAGGATGATTACTGACCGAATCAGGGCAAACGCATCAAAAATTCTAAGTTATGCAAGTATTGCACTTGTCAGATTTGTTGAAAAAACGGCAAAAACTTTAACTTCAAAGGCCGCAACACTTGCGAATTCTCATGCAATCGCCCTGCTGACCGAATTCTAAGTAGTGGAGACTTGCCGCTAGATGTGGTAACGTTGCCTCTTAGCCGATCCCCTATAAAGAAAAAGCCGTAGTTGTGACCAAGGAATTGGTCTGGGTGCCTCAGAATCTAAGCCCCCTTTACCCTTTAGCCACAATGCTTTCACAGAAACATATTGATGGATGGCTGCAATGCGAAACTGTAGAATCAACCACCAGCAAATATCGCCACCGATTGATTACAGAAAAGAATGGATCACGGCAAGCCGTGATGCCTGCGTTGAGAGACTACTACTATCAAGCCCATGAAGATGCCCGGCAGCGTTTGCGACGCCTCATGGGGACCTCGCTTGACCCGCTTGAAGAAGAGGATGGAATTGATCCTGCGATGGGGTATCCGGATTCCCTGCATAATATTACCCTGCAAGGATACTTTGGCGAGACCTTTGCAGCGATCATCGCGGAGTTTTTCTATCCATTCGATATTCACGATTGGAAAGTCCCGGCGTTTTTGTTTCGCTTTCACAACCTAGCATTTGAACAGTTAGAGGAACTGCGCTTGGAGGGAGGTGCTGCTGGTTTGATCCCTGGGCGAACGGGAGATGATAATCTGGCCTTTCAATTTAATGATGCAGGTGAAGTTACAAAGGTACTTTGTTGTGAGTCAAAGTGCGTTACCACAAATCATAACAAGATAATTGCCAACGCCCATGAAAAAGTGGGGAAAGCTATTCGATCCGGATGGCAGCTTGTTGAAATTCTAAGCGAACGCACAGACCCTACCTCATTAAGATGGCTAAATGCTATTAGGCGCTACTGGCTAGGCCATAACCGGAGTGTGCAGCGGTTTAATTTAGTGACTTATATTTGTGGCAACAGTCCCAAAAGAAGCGGGGCAACCACTTGGATTTCTGTTTCTGAACCACACTGCGACTATGTATATACAGATCCTTTAGAGTCATGCGAAATTCATTTGCCAGGAATCCCTGATCTTATAAACCAAGTCTATCGTATGAATGAGGCAAACTCTGCATGAAACCAGAAGACAAAACAAATGAACTTGCTGGGCAGATTATTGATAGACTTGCTGGACGCGGTCTGCCTCCGAACATTGCGCGGCTATACAGCCAGCACACCCGATTACGGGCTGGTAGTCCAGGGTTGAACTGGACTGAAAGCGAATCCTTACAACGATTTGATGATGCAATAAAGGTTTTGGAAGCGGCGTTTATTCGTCGTGAAGCAGATGAAGGAGAATGGCAGGACGGAGTAAGGCGCTGCGGGGAATTACTTGAGTGGCTTTCTCATCCTGAACTTAATCCTGAAAAACTGCCGTTGCTTTTACTTGCAGCAGCGGCCTATCAAATTGCAGGCTATCCAGCTCGTGCTTCTGGTCTCCTTGCAGATGATCCCTCTGATGGTGAATCAAAAATCTTACGCTCCTTTTTCAAAGGGGATTTCAAGTCGCTATTCAATTTTATCTCTCACTATTGGCGTAAAACACTAAGTGAAGAACCCACTGATTCTTTAAGAAGGCTCAATCAAAAAATGGTTGCTGAAACGATCAGCGCATTAGGAGTGTTGTGTGCTGAGCTACGCTGGGGAGGCGAAAGCCGAATAGCCAAAGCCCTAGAAAAGTTAGATGCTGTTGGCAAACTGATCCTGCATAGTGATGAGCCTTACGCTTGGCTCTTAGCTAAACTGTGTGCTGAAACAGCAGGGTTGTATGTGGATACCAGTATGCGAACACAACTGGCTGAATATGCTATGGGCTTTTCGGATGTGGGGCGAGAGGCATTAGAGCGGTATTTGCGACAGGGTTATATGTCAGGAAAGGCTCTGATTTGGCCATCGCAAATACGTGGTGTTCAGAAGCTGATTACCAATGAATCCTTTGCGTTTTGTACCCCAACCGGGTCAGGCAAAACAACCATTGCAGAACTGGGTATTTTACAAAGTATCTTTCAGGCGTTACAAAAGCAGCCTGATGCCGCCCCCTTAGCAATGTATATGGTGCCAAGTCGCGCACTTGCTACGGAGGTTGAAGCAAAACTTTCTCGTGTACTGAGGCGGATCGGGAAAGAAAAACCGATCCAGGTAACAGGCTTATACGGCGGAACTGATTGGGGGCCTACAGATGCGTGGATTACGATCAACGAGCCTACGGTGCTAATTTGCACCTATGAAAAGGCTGAGGCATTGATTCGTTTTCTAGGCACTCTATTTATTCATCGGATAAATTTAGTAGTGATTGATGAAGCGCACTCAGTTCAGTTTGACAATAATGCTCAAACTTTGAGCGCAGCAGAAAACAGATCTCTACGCCTGGAGGTGTTGGGCGCACGTCTATTCACGATACTGCAAGACTATAATGTTCGGATTATCGCTTTGTCTGCGGTCGCTTTTGGCGGAGGGGCAGCGCTGGCTCAATGGGTTACCGGGCAGGACGAATCCGTGCCGGAGAGTGTGTTTTATCGTAGTAGCCGACAATTGATCGGGCGGCTGGAATGCCTTCCTGATCGGCGATTTGAGATTCATTACGATTTACTTGATGGGGCAAGTTTAGAATTTGATGTCAAAAAAGGAGCATCAGATCGCCCTTACATTCCCAATCCTTTTTCTCCTTTTCCACCAACGCCCATATATGAAGGGGACGCCGCTGGGCCGCAGACAAGCTTATACCCCTATATTCTCTGGGCCGCGCTGCAAATGGCGTCAAAAAATGAGAAAGGGCAACGTCGTGCAGTGCTTGTTTCACTGACAGAAAAGCCTGAGAACTATTGTGCAGCGTTTTTGAAGTTACTGGATCATTGGCCAGCGGAGCGCCTGCCGGAGTTTTTCGAGAGGCCTGTTGAGGAGGATAAGCTACGATTATGGACACGTTGTTTATTGGCCTGTGAAGATTATTTTACGAAAGATTCTTACGAATATAATCTTTTAAGTCGTGGGATTGTGTTGCACCACGGCAAGATGCCTGGATTACTGGCACGGGCACTGGTTGAATTGATCGAGAAACGAGTAGTGAATGTAGTTGTTGCTACATCAACACTCTCGGAAGGGGTTAACCTTCCCTTTGAAACTGTAATCATACCAAGCCTTAATAGGTGGAATGGCGATCTTTCGGAACGAGAATTCGCCAATCTTGTCGGACGAGCAGGGCGACCAGGATATAGTACAGAAGGACGAAGTTTGGTGGTGATGAACTCTTCTGGAAAAGGGGGATATAGCCAGAAACAAAAAGATGATCTCTATAATAGTTTTTTGCACTCGCTTGCTCAACGAAGGGCAAATGAACAACCAGAAGGGCAGGCGCAGGGAGCTTTAGCCCAGCTAATCCGACTTTTGCACAGTCAGTGGCAGCGTCTTGCGGGAAGTGCAAATGCAGAAGAATTTAACCGATGGTTGGAACAAACCATTCCATTAGAGGGGGAGGAAACAGGAGATACTGCCGACGCACATAGCACATTAGATACGCTGGATAGTATCCTGCTTGCGGTTATTGTAGAAGCCGAGACACTAGCCGCAAGTGAGCTACCGTGGCCCCAGTTGGAGAAGCGGCTTTCTCAAATATGGCAACGTAGTTTCGCCAGGGTTTCAAATGCACGAGAGCAGGAGCTCCAAGCCATTTTTCTAAAACGTGGCGAGTCACTTTTGACGAATATCTACCCTAGCGCCATTGTTAGAAGGCGGTTGTACCGCACGAGTATCCCTCCAAAATCAGGAAAGCAGCTTCTATCCCTTTATGAAACAATCCGACAGCATTTGGAAAGAGGAACCGATTACGTCAACTGGAATCAAGCGGAACAATTTGACTTCATCTATGAAACGATTCAATTAGTGAGTTCGATTCCCAAATTTCGTATGGGAGCGAAAGTAGGAAGAGCTATTGTGCCTTGGAAGGACGTTCTTTTGTGGTGGTTTGCCCCTGATATGGCCACAAGAAAACCCAAAATTAATACGCTCTCCGCTTGGCATAAATTTATTAGCGACAATTTTTTGTATAGGTTTAACTGGGGACTTGGGAGTGTTATTGCACTAGCAATTGATCATGCTCATAGCGGTCAACTGGAAAAAGTGACTTTAGAGCAGTGGCCTGCTACGGGACTTCCCTGGAGCGTTTTTTGGATGAAGGAATTGGTTATTTGGGGAACACTTGACCCCGTTGCGGCATTTGCCTTGGCTAAAGGAATGGCCAATACAAGACAAGAAGCCATGACAATAGCGAAGTCATATTATAGCGATTTTGCTTTTGATAGTTCTCCCAATGAAAAACTGAATGCTTCGATGATCCGTAATTGGGCAGGGCTACAGCAAGCGGAAAGCGAGAAACCTTATTTGGTAAATTCTTTCCCGATAATTAAGACAACATTACTGCGCAACTTTGGTAAAAAGGCTCAGAAACTGTGGAGAGTTTTGCCTGTCGAGTCTGAGGGCAAGATATTTTGGTTTGATCCGGCTGGCTATGCCTTGGCAGTGTCAGAGAGGCCTTCACGCTGGGCTTCGGGGAATTTTGATGAGGTTGATTTTTTGCTTGACCCATCCAAGCTAATCATTAATGCCAAATCATATTTGTAAGCAGTGAAATCGTTCTTCTTCAGAATGCAAAACTAAGATGCCGCACCCGGTTACAGATGCGGCGATTGGTGCGTTCTCAGCCATTGGGGTATAAAATTTTCGCACCGTTGCCAGAGAAAATAATAGTCGCCTAAATTAATGTCAAGTTCTCTACACTCGTAGTTGAAAACGGCCATAGCCGTTCCTGCGCAAGCGAACTTCCGCACGAAAAAATTGGATGGCATACGAGCAGCCCTTTTGTTGAGAGGGGGCAAAAACTCCGCCTCATCGAATGAAATGGTAAGGCTTGGAAATTGCATAATGGCGTCTTCCATTGTAATAAAAAGTCGAGGTGAGTGCCACTCTTTATCACAATTTACTTCCTCGTGATCAATGCGGTAACCGTAGAAGGGCGTAGCACCGGCAGTAGTTTCAAAGAGAAAGAACACCTTCGGAGCTTGCGTGTATTCGCTCACATCATGGAAGCCCCGAACCTCAATCCAGTCATGATCTTTCGCCTTTTGGGGCAAGGGAAGATGCAGTCCGTAACGAGTTTGCGCGAAATTAATGACGTGTTCTAATTTCATAAAATCATTTTTACTCCCCGCTAAGAACTCTGGTCGTCAGGGTGGGGGCAATTTACAGCTATTGTAGCCTTAGCTTTTAACGGCGATAGCCGTTCCTGCGAGGACTGATTTTCGCAGGAACGGCTGACGCTTTTCACATCTTTCCTGCTCTTGCAAGGCGAAATATTGGAAGTTTCAGGTATTCTAAAGAGAGAATATTGGAAAATTTTGTTAATATTGTATTTTCCCAGCCGGGCAGAATTATTTTGGTATAAAGAGTTGCTCGCAAAGGCGGTTTCACTCATTGTCAGCGTTCAAAATGCCAGAATGAATGCACACCAACTTAAGTCTATTTAGAAGGCTATTCGGCTTTAAGGGAAATTACTTTATTTTCGCAGTTCGACTCCACTGGGGGTTGAGCCAACCATCACGCAACGAATGGAAGGCAGCAGCCTTCCCCTGCGAATTTTCCCTTCCTACACGATTATTAGGCTGATATGAAAGGCCGCAGCAATTTCGTGATAACAGAACCACCGCAAATTGGAATGCGGGTCGGACTGTTCCCGTATTGAGTTCTCTGCACGTCGGGGTATTTGTTTTAGCAGGGAAGGCTCTCGCATCCCTATGGTGGACTCTCTCCTATAGATGAGGGCAGGGCAAGGATTCCAGTTGGCTTGATTTCTGATGTGATAATCAATTTTGCTGGGATTATTGCAAGGCGGTTGAACGCCCTAGAGCAGTGAATATTCACAATTGAAAGCCCACTGCTTCATGCCAAACTCATCTGAAAATCGCTAATCCAATCGGCTAACATATCTCGATCCACCAACTGACAATTATTTGATTTAGCCAGTTCTTTAGCGCCTGGTGTGAAGTAATTGTTAGTGACTACCATTGCACTTTGGCATTTATAATGATTGAGTGCGCCTACAACATCACTTACTGCCCTCCGTGAAACGGGTTTTGAGTATCTTTTCACTTGCACGCCATATTTTATTCCATCCTTGAAAAGGACAATATCAATACCTAAATCCCCAGAGGCTGGCGTAACTGTTGCGGTGTACCCTCTATGCCTGAATAATGTAGCAACGTAATTTTCAAATTCCAAGCCACTCATACTATCAATGTGGCTTGTCCCTAATGCTTTCAGCCGACGAAAACTTCTTTTTGCTACAAGCCATCCAATCGTGCCGACAGCCAGTAGTACCAATACGATGAGAACAACAACTAATATTTGTGAGGCAGGTTCTAATTTATTCCAAGAAGAATAAAGCCAAAATAATGATAGACCAAGTAAGCCGATCAAAGCTTGCATGGGCGATCCACGACGTCGGGCCATAATCATTTTCCTTAACTGGGGCAGCTTTCTTTATCAATTAAGCGGGGTAAGACAAGCCGAATACTCCGTTCAGTGGGCGTGGCCGTGTGGCGATTGATTAGGTATTGCTGTTGTCGCGCACGTAAAGACGTATAAATCCTGACAGCGAAAACCGTAGAAATATTGACGCTCCGTCGCGTTCCGCGGCTGAACGCCTGCGGCGATGATGCTGTCAACACTGCATTTTTCAACTCGCGTCTTGTGGAACGCGACGGTTGTCAGTTTTTCTGCACTTCTGAATGCTCGTTTACAGGTATTGCCTTACCACTGCGAAAAAAATTACTCTGAGACCGATAAAAATGCAGGTTTAGTGTAAGCGGTCTTCGGAGCAAGTCTTTCTGGGCTTTTGCACCCACTTTGGGCTGGCACTCACCCGTGGCGACGTTGCAAAACTAGGTTTTCGCTATGCCTAGTGTTTGGAGAGCCTGTTGTGAATGCTTGCTAATAAAGGCGATGCACAGTTCATACAAAACTGTATAGTTTAGCGTAAACGGCTTCACAAAAGGTAAGGCTATCCCAGTATAAGGGTAAAGATTATAGTGCCTTCCACTGTGCCTCTGTAACCTTAAATTGTTCCCAGGTCTTTTCCATCATTGGCATCAAGCGCGGACGCGCTGCAATAATTTCTTGGCTGATTCGCCTCAAATCGTTTGCTCCTTGTCTTAATGTTGCCAAAAGGGCTTGCCGCCGAGCTTCCAGCTCTCCGTCTAAGGCATCAATGAATCGGCGATCAATCGGTATGCTTGGGTTAAATCTAAAGTTTTGCTCGTGCTGCTTACGCCAGACGATTAGATCAAGTGTCCGAACCTCGCCAAATCCCGGAATCCGCTTAATTTTAATGGCATCAATATCATTTGCAGTTTCAATTCCATAGGACGCTAACATTGCAGTGCGCCCCGGGCCAATACCGGGAATTTTGGCTAAGTCAATCCGAAAGCGGTCAAGATAAAGCTCCCGTTGTAACTTTTCTCTATTAGCTTCAAGTTTTGCTAACCGTCGTTGCCGCTCGTTTGGAATATCTAAGAATTCTGAGTACGCTCTTTCTAGTGCTTTAAACTTTGCTGTAAAAATTTCTTCCTTTGCCTCTTGGTTCCAGCGCCCAAGAGCAGCTTGCCACTTAGTATTTGCAGCAGCATATGATTGCTCAACCCCCCTCCTTTTTTCATTCGATACTCTTGGCCAAATGAGGAGTGTGAGAAAGAGGGATGCCGCTGCCCAAATTGTTCCTCCATCTTTTGCCAGAACGTTGCAAGCCACTAGACCACTGCAAGCTAGCACCATTCCTATAGCAATGCGGAGGTACTTAAGCGTTTTACTTGGTATTTCGACACCTGGCGGAAGTGTCCATTCGCGTTGCGAGGGCAATGGAGGCTCACTTCCAGGCCTTGGCACGGCGACGATTGCTTGCCAGAGCATGGCCACATCTACTACGCCTTTCTCTGTTCCTACTATAATCCGGTGACCAAACAGTCGGACTGAAGTCTGTGCTTCAACGACACACCACGGGCAAGCCCCTAATCCGTTAGGATAATGATGCCAACTCGCGACTGAGCACTCGTGAAGGCTATTCTTTAAATTCTCCAGGGTTGTCACCCATTTCTTTGCATCTGGGCGGCTTCCGCTACTCCCAAATTGGCTGAATGCATTCGTAAAATTTTGTGCAATCTCGGAGCCTAGTATTTCTAAGGCAATAGTGCCGGGAGGCCTTTCCATGCCTTTGGTAATTCGATCTGGCCCATAAGCAAACCGATACTCAGCTATTGCCTTTTCGATTGGCATGTCCCCAACCCCTGAATATCGTCCCGCAAAGGGATGCCGCCCCATGTATAAAAGATGAAACAGAAGGACTGCGAGACCAAAGAGATCGTGATTGGGGGAGCGCAGAAGATTTCTAAAATTTCGGCCTTGAAGCTCTGGCGCAGTGAAAAGAGGAACTCCAACGTCACAAGTAAAAGCATTGGGACCTATCCCAATTTGAAAGGAGTCACAATCAATCAGCATCACTGTGCCATCAGAACCGACGAGTAGGTTCCCGTGATTCACATCACCGAGCACCTGCCCATGTTCATGTACGACGGCAAATGCTCGTGCAATGTTTGCTCCTACATGTGATAAAAATCGGAAGTTCGCTTCAGGAAAGGCCTCTGACCGGCTCTTTGGACTATAGAGTTCGTGGATGTCCCTACGCGCAACAATTCGTGGCATTATGAATCCTTGAACATTGCCCTTATTATCTGCGAGAAGGTCTATTGGCCAAGCAGCAATCCGAAGGAGTGCCGGAGTTCCTGCCTCGGCCATTGCCACGAGCTTTTGAACCTTTCTTATCTCTGGCTGAGTCGAATAGATTTTTGCGACACGGTCGTTTTGACCCTCGATTGCATAAACTACTCCCTCTCCACCACGGCCAATTGCTTGTCCGAGCTGGATGCTGGTTCTCGCTCGCAGGAGGGTAAGCTGTTTCATCGGGACAATCCCCTAGCGCGTCTTGTTGCGAGTATCAGCGATACATCATCGTCCGTCCGTAATTTAACACGGTCTGAAGCCAGAAATTGCTCCAAAGCGCTTGAAAGCTGATTGATCTCTGCATTGCCTTCAGCTTTCAAGAGAGGTTGAAACAGGCCAGTAAAGAAAGGGTCATGAACGGTCTGGCTCGCATAATGTAGCGCAAGTGGCTCCAAACCATCGCTCATTAGAGCGACGTCAGTTATTGTTCCCCCAAAAACCTCTACCTCAATTTGCTCAAGGGCATTTTCGTCCGTTAAGAAATGGGTTGTATTGGCATATTCGCCACGTTGAGGCCAGAACATCCAACTCCATCCTTCTGCATCATCACTCACCACAATGACACCATCACCAATTTGGAGCGCGCCGCCGCCATTTGGTGTCAGCGCTACAGCAAGGAGAGTTGAAGCGTAGCTTCTAGGATCTTTCCCTTGACTATTGGCCTCTTCCACGACTGCTCGGCGAGCGGCGGCGGCGGCGCTGCGAATTACACCTTTAAAATCAGATGATCCCTCCTCAAGAGATTGCTTTAGATGCTTAATGACAGTAGTAACGGCAATTTTTGCGCCCTGTTCAGCCATTGTTGCAGAGCCAGCACCATCTGCCACAGCAGCCACCAAGGTGTTATGAGGAAGTGCTAGACAAGCAAAGTAATCTTGGCAAGGAAGGCCCGTTTTAAGATGCGATAGCCCGGTTGTTCGAGCTCCGGCAAATCGCCACATATATCCCTTATCCAGCAACGGCCCAACCATCGGGAGCCACGGGATTTGTGAGGGCGGGAGCCTCACTTGGTTGTGAGCGAGAGACTGTTCCAAGTGAATTGGAAAGCCACACAAATAATTCTTTGAAGGATAACCCGCGTAGTTTTAGGGGTTGCCTAACGGCAACCTGAGCGAGACGGTTCAAATCTGCACCGTCCACTCCGACTGCATAGAACATCAGTGATTTTGAGGCTTCCCCTTCTCGTATTGCTGCGGTAGCAGCGCTCACATTGTCTGTTGGAGCACCATCTGTAATTAAGAAAAGCCAGGGACGGTAATAACCGACACCATTGGCCTTATATGCAGCTTTTCTCTCAGCAACAAGCGAGACAGCACTCTCTATTGCTGCTCCCATTGGGGTGTCACCGGAAGCAACTAAGTGAGGAGCCTGAAAAGCGTCCGGTGTTATAAAATATTGGACTGTTTGCACCGGGCCAAAAGTGATAATAGCTATCTCAACACGCTTGGCCGCCATTGCATCAGATCGCAATTCTTCTGCAAATGTTTGGAGCCCTGCGTTAAGCTCGGAGATTTTTGCTCCGCTCATTGAACCCGAAGTATCTAAAAGCAAAATGCAAGGACAGCGTGGTTCAGGGTTGTCAGCGAACTCCACACCAGAGAAAGAGACTTGTTCTAGTTCTGTCATTCTTGCCATCCATTCGTATGAGTTTTAATTTTACGGCCCATAGATGTGTTTCCATGAGGTGTTTTCTATGGTTTGGGGCTGCCGAGGTGTTGAAATATAACATGGAAAAGTCGAAAATATGTAGTCTTTAGACCATTTCTGGAAAAAAACAACAATGGGACGAAAAGCCCCATATTGAAAGCGGCAGTTTTCCAGCAAATGCCACACGTTTAGTCTACCGTCCGTTGAGCCGTGGCCGGTCTTTAGGTTTTGAATTGTCCGGCTCGTTTGTTGTGGGATTCGTCTGGTTTGGTTCAAGGAGTGTAAAGCTAAGCTCAACCTTAGTTCGTACTGTACAAGGCTGATTATCGCAACGTGCGGGATTAAAGGTGCTTTTCTTTACGGCTTCAATGGCTTTTTCATTCAAGCCGAACCGCAAGCCTTTTAGTATTTTGATCGTGTCTGTCTCAACCGTGCCATCGCCCCGAATCGTAATCGCTAAGCTAACGATGCCTTGTTCGCGTTGTTGTCGTGCTTCAGGGGTGTATTCCGCTCTAATCCGAGTGATGATTTTGGGTGGAGATGTCATATTGGCAGGAAAGTGAATTTGCTCGACCTCTTCTGTTGAAGGAGGTAGTCCTGTGGCTCCACTTGGCTGAGTTGCCCCCGATTTTTGTTTGTTTTGCTGATAAGAAGGATCGTTGACCTGTACTTCCCAATATGCTGCAGGCGGATCGCTTATCAAGTGATACGCATCATTGTATGGGTCACGAGCATTATTACTCTTTTGGACCGCCTCATAGAATCGGGCCTGCCTCTGTGTTAGCTCTTCATGACTGGGCTGGCGATATGCTCGTAATAACCAACGCAAAGGAGTTGCTTTCTGTGTGGTATCAGTCAGTTTAATTTCTTGCAGGTGTCTTTCTTGATGTGTTGATCTGCCAGGATAGATTTCTGGAAATTGCACTGTCGTATTCCATGAATCTCTCACGGTCCCATCCCCTTGCTCTGGAATGGCGGTCATCAAAGTCGCGGCCTGTTTATCGTTTGTTAGATTGGTTACGATAATATCCAGCTTGAGAGTACAGCGAGTTGTGGAGATTAAGGCTCCGCCTTGTCGTGATGTTGAAGGGGAACATTGATTTTGCTGTTGAATCTCCCAGCGCAGTCCTTCTAACTCAAACTGAATGGCTCCAGGCAGAACCGGTAAATCAATATCTCGTTCCAATTTAAAGGGGGCTTGACGAAAATGATTCTTGGGATTTTCCCCAATAGAAGCGTTCGGCAACTTCCCTAATACTGGCATGGCGGGAAGAATGAGTGGCCCCTTCTCAAGGGGGGCAGAATTGTTCGTTACAGCAACCACTTTGGGGCTGTCCCCCGTCAAATCGGCTTTTAGCGAAACTGCCGCAGGAACGGGATAGTCGGCTTCTGGATTACGACTATAGGCGCTAATCGCACGCTCTTTGGCTGGAATGTCACGTCGCCGCAGGAGAAAAACGATCTGGGTGATATTCTTTTCAATTAACACGGATTGCCAATCGGTAAAAACCTGCCCTGGCTGGATCATTTGACTGGCCACAATCCGCCAACTTGCCTCAGCGATGCCATTACGTGAGGCAGTTGGGGCATACAACAATTCACAGCCCTGTGGCGTATCTGAGAGATTTGTTACCCTGATCCTGAGTTTGTGATATCCGTCACCTTTGTCAAAGCCGAGTTCCCAGCGAAGAAGGTCATGATCGAATTGCACAGACTGTTTGGCGGTTATAAGGGGAAGGTCAGAGCGATTTGCCAGTGTGTCTGGGCGTAGTTCTGCTTGTTCTCCGAATCGTAATGCCTGACTAACCGTAACACGTTTGGCTGGAACCACGACTGGTGGTGTAGGGGATGGTGTAGTGATGGGGCTCTCACTTAAAGTTTGCGCCTGTGTAATAAAGCTTAGGTATAGTAACACTAACACCTTCAGACTGTTCGTTGATCTGATTTCCATAAAGAATAAGCAACTCCCTTGATCAGCACTCATGTTAGGGATGGAGTGCCTTGTGTGAGGCAATGAATTGCCGTGCTGAACGGGCCTGAAGTATAAGCTTAGAGGCCAAATGCGTACAGCAGAATTAGACAGGCTTGTTATGTTGTTGTGGGGCGGTGATTGGTCCGTTCTCAGCTATTTGGGTATGCCGTTGTTAGAGAAAATAATGGCCGCCAAGTTGTAGTAGGAACCAGCAATAGCCGTTCTTGCGAGGGCTGTTTTCGCAGGAAAAGCTGACGCTTTTCACATCTATCCTGCTCTTGAAAGGCGCAATATTGGAAGTTTCAGGTGTTCTAAAGAGGGAATATTGGAAAATTTCGTTAATATTGTAATTTCCCAGCCGGAGTTTGAAAGAAACGTGTTGGAAGTGCTGCGACAGCCGCTTGAAGATCACAAAGTTACCATCAGCCGTGCGGCAATGTCGTTGACCTTTCCGAGCAGCTTTATGCTTGTCGCCGCGATGAACCCGTGCAATTGCGGGTTTCATAACGATCCGACGCGCGAATGCAAATGCTCGCCCGCGCAAATTCAACGTTACATCTCAAAAATTTCCGGCCCGCTGCTGGATCGCATTGATATTCACATTGATGTGCCTGCCGTCAAAGTCCGGGAGTTGTCAGCGCAGGAAAACGGCGAAAGCTCGGCGGACATTCGCGCGCGGGTTGTGCGGGCGCGCAAGATACAGCTACAACGTTTCACGGGAGAGGCGGTTTATTGCAATGCGCAAATGACACCGCGATTGATTCGTCAGCATTGCCAATTAGCGGCGTCCGCGCAACAACTGTTAGAGCGAGCGATGCAGAAATATGGCTTATCCGCACGCGCCTATGATCGGATTTTGAAAGTGGCGCGCACGATTGCGGATTTGAGTGGCGCAGCGTCGGTCAACGAAGAGCACTTGTCCGAAGCTGTGAACTATCGCACGCTCGACCGCAACTACTGGCAATGATTGGCAAACGCATCAAACGCAGCGGCGGCTTTCGTGCCTTGTTGATTCAACGTGAAAATCGCAACACAGCATTGTCCGCTACTGGTGCGGAATCAATCGCAAGCCTTGCCACGCGGTTTCCGCTAATGTTTTTCCGGTCTGATCCAACGCCAGCACGCGCCAGCGCAGCGGTTTATTGCCTGCTTTATCTTTCAGCCAGGGCGGCGCGTGATATGTGCCAGTTCCGGTTGGCAGAAGCGCGGATAACAATGGGTTACCAGCGGCGTCTTCAACTTCCAACTGGTACAGCGTCGCCGTTCCGGTTTCTGACCAACGAAAATCTAATGGTTGATACGCATCCAAAATGGCATCAGCTACGGGCGACAGCAATGCGAATGGCGCGCCCGTTAATACTGGCTGTGCGGTGCCTGCGCTGCCAACGTTGTAGCGTAACATCGGTATAGAAAAACCCGCGACGGCCCCGTTGTGAACCACACCGGGGCCGCCGAGATTGAGCAAATTCGCATCGCCGTCTTTGTCATCGGTTGCTTCGATACGCAGCAGGATGAGGTATTGCCCGGCGATGGTCGTGGGCAGGCGTGCAACGTCAGGGCCGGGCAACACAAATTTCCCCGTCGGCAGCAAGAGCACATTGAATGTACTGAGTTGCAGATAACGTTGTTGTGTGCCGCGCTCTTCCAATGGCAAAGTTGCCTCGGTCAACAGATCACGCGCATCAGGCAATTTGTCGCCGGGCTTGACGATTTCCCACCGACCTTTTAAGCGACCCGTGCCGTTGTAAACAAGTTCTGCTTTGATCGCAGGCAACGTGTCACCGGGTTTCACGCTCAACACCGGAACGGCGCTGGCGAAAGAGAGTTTCACATCAGTCAAAGCAAAGGGCGTCGTCGCACCACCGCTGCCCATACGACACGTGACAGCAGTATACTCGTCCCGTCCGCCGTTCGTACTGACAAAGCGCCGCACATAAAAGTAACTGGACGTAGCGCCATCCACCGCCGCTTGATAGGCACGCCGTGCCACCGAATCAGGAATTGTCATAATGTCTGTAAAGCTACTGCGCGCACTAGCTGTCGAGAAATCAAAGCGAGCTGGCGTACAACCCCATAACTTCGCTGGGTTACATTTGAGTCCAGCATCCGGGGCCGCAGAAATTAATTCGCCGCACCAGCAACCTTCGGCGGGGCGTTGATTGCGTAATGTCCCAAATGTAACTTGCACAACCGTAGGGCCATTCGTATTCACGTTGACGGCGTTCGGGCTGACGCGGATGCCCTGGTTGCTTTGTGCCTGACTCGTCCACCAAAGCAGCGGCAGGAGCGTGAGAGACAAAATGATGAAGCAAAGTTTTTTCACAGCAGCCTCCAGCGAGAGCGATTTGCCCTTCGATGTACTGCAAACATCTTGTTTGCAGCCGCGTATAGGGCGCACCACTCTTTGCTGCAAACAAGATGTTTGCAGTACAAACTGACTTAAAAGAACGTAAAGGTTAGCCCTGTATTCAGGATTTGATTGCGCGTCAGATGATTGAGGCCAAACAGCACATCCAGCGACCGCGCATATTGATTGGCATAGCGAAGATAAAACTGGGCTTTCACCTTACTCAGACGACCTTGTTCACGGGTGAAGCTGTGCGCCCATTGCGCGTCATAGCCAAGGTTGCGCGAATTGCTGCGGAGCGAAAGATCGCCGAGAGAACGACCTGATGTGTTATTCAAATTGAACGTCAATGCTGAGTATTGCGTGATGCGCCACACGAAAGTACCGCTATACCGCAGCGTGCGATCATTACGTTCTTTGTCCTTGTTGGCGTTGCCGTCAAGGCTTTGCAAATTCTCGCGGCTGACATCAAACCCCAAATCAAGCGAGCGCGTCACTTTCCATCCGATGCTAATGCCTTGCGCCGTATTGCCAAGCGTCGCCGGAATCAGTACACCTTCGACGCGATTGCGTTGCAACGATTGATTGTAGTGATACCCGAAGCGCCAATGCTCGGTTTGCCAATCGCTCGCAAACGTGTGATTCGTGCTGATTTGATTGGGCAATTGCTGTAATTTAAAATCCGCGTTCGACGGTAACGCGCTGGCAAATTGATGCATGCGATCAAAGCTGTAGCTTAACGTTGGCAGCCACCGCGCAGACTTTTCGGGATTACGTGACAACGAAGCGAGCGGCACACCGAAAAGCAAAGCCTCCCGGCGCGTGAACGCCTTCATCACTGATGGCAGGTTATCGAGGTTATCGTGATAGCGGAAGCTTGAGGCCGTCAACGTAAACTCGCCGATGCTGCCGATGGCTTCGATTTGATGCTGGGAATTGTTCGCTTGTGTGTTTGCTGCAACACTGCGAAACAGCGGCGCAACCTGTTCCTCACGCACATTGACGGTCAGATTCGCTTTCCTGGTTTCGGTCAGCTTCCACCCCCGCAACACGTCGTAGCCGACTTCGAGATAATGCGCATTGCGTGTCGCCGCGCGAGCCGGGGCAACTGTCAGGCCTTGCGTCAGTGTCGGATCGTTTGGGTTATGGAAATGACTCCGCGCAAAGCCCGCATCAACGCGCAGACGTTCGGATTTGTTGCTTGCTTGTAATCGTAGACCGAAGCCTTTGCTCTGTTCAGCGTCGGTGATGCTGCCTTCGTTGAAATTGCTGAAGGGCAGCAATGAGCCTTGCAATACACTCGCTTCCACTCGCAAGCCGCCGCGTCGTTCCGGCAAAAACTCATAGCCAATCGTGGCGCTGAGGTGTTGATGTTTACGCTCATCGAGGCCGAAGAAATTGCTCCACCCGACAATGCTGCTGCCATTCATCGCCGCCACCGCAACGTCGAACTGCTTATTGATTGGCACGCTCACGGTGATGCCGCGACTGGCGAAATGATCCATCAGAAGACGATTCGAGCCAAACGAAACACCGCCCAACGCGACCGTCGCTTTGTTGATTTGAAACTGCATTAAGTAGCTCGACAGATCAATGTTCGGCGCAGCATTGCCCATCGTACCGAAGCGCAACGCCTGTCCCTGAAAGCTTGCGCCCACAACATCGAAATTCGTTTGCGCCTTGAAAAGACCGCGCGTCAGGCTGGTTTGCAGCGTGCCTTGCAAGGTGACATCCGTGTAGGTCGGACGATCCGGGCGATTTGCCACCGGGAAATGCGCTTCGCGTGGTTGTGCGACCACGCCGACGGTCACTCCAGGATCAACATTGACTTTATCGAAGCCAAAGCGACGCTTGGCCTTTTCCGATGCAGGGGTTTCCGTCGGAGCATCGCTCGCTACTCGCAGCGTGAAGCGCGCCAGTTCTTTCCATTCATCTGCGGGTGTTACCTGATAGATGATCAGCGGAGTTTCGCCCGTCGGCAAAGGGATCGCTTTAGGCGCATAAGTGAGACGGTTCGGAGTGATCGTGAACAGTGCCGTCATGTCTGTCAAACCGATGAAGACCATCAGCCGCCCTTCCGTTGCGGGCAGCGAACGATTCAGGCGAAGCACGAGCGGCTCAAGGCGGGCAATCGTCTGCTTCCCGGCGAAGCTCGGCTGCACGGTCAGCGGCGCTTGCGCATGCACGCATACCCCGGCGCATGCACAAGTCAGCAGCACGACCAGGGCGCTGGCGAGTGCGATGCGCCTGATGCACTGGAAGCCGGTTGTCATGATTGGCTTGCCCATACTTCACTTCATCATCTGGATTACGATTGGCAGCGCGTGCGGCGCGTGAATTCGACCCACGCGCTGCCTTTTCGCTCTGATTGCTGGACGCTTCTCGTCTTATTTTTTAGGACATAAACAGAGGTGGGTAGTTTGGTCGCAAAGAATGTAATCCTTGCACATTTTATCCAGCTTCAAGCGCAAGCAATCGCTAAAGCCCTTGCATGCACACGCACCGCTAGAGCATTCATACTGTTGAGTTGCAGCCGCAGTCTTAGAACCGCCCACAGTAGGAAAGAAAAAGTTCTGTCCGCTCATATCGTCCAGCGTCCCCAGGAAAAGCTTGCTGCTACTGCTGCTTCCCATCCTCTTTATCGTGTCACTTACCGCCACTTCGCTCCCTGCAATACGAACACGTAAACGGCTGTGATCAATACCGGCGGCCAGAGTGTAAATCGTTCCTCGGTTGGTTAAGTCCAGGACGAAAGGCTTGCCTGCCGGTTGGCTGGCAATTGTTTGGGCTGTCACTTCTACGCGCTTGATTGTTCCTGAGGGTATTTGACTCTGTGCATAGACGAGCAGCGCCAAAGTCAGGATAACGAGAATACATATACTGATACGTTTCATGAGTTTTTCTCCTTGTGCTGGTTATTTTGTTAAGCGGGCATGGAGCACCGATTTGCTGGCGCTAACGGCATATTCTCCGCGCTAGATGGTGGCGTTCTTCACGCCTAATTTCTGGGCAATTTCTGCGCTGAGTTGGATATCCTCATCCACAAATAAAGTGCGACCTTCTTCAGAAGCTTTCTTCAGGAGCGTTAGTTCCAGCCTCCCATCCTCAGTCCTGATCAGTTCGCCTTTGACACTTCTCGGCGCACTGGATATGTGGCCCAGGGTAATCGAACAGATGCCGAAACCACTGTTGCAGACTCCCTTTTTCTTCCTCCCCACATTGATCGAGATGGAGATTTTCGGGAATTTGAACTTCTGCAAAGCGGCTTCGTTGGTGATTGATCTGACGCTGGCTGTGCCTTGCGTGGACGGCCACAGGGCGAGGGAAAACAGCGCAGCGCTTAGTGCGAAAAGCGTGATCGTGGTTTTGAAAATTCGTTTCGAGTTGTTCATCGTGTTTCTCCTTCTGCGAGCACGACCTTGCGACTAAGGTCGAATTTAATAGTTATCGTCACGGGTCAGACGGATGTCGCCGCCCTTGCCCGTTGCTGGCAATATTGAATTTTTCGCTTGCGAGGGAATGACGCCACCGCGTGCAACTTTCTCTCACGTGACGTATTTTTTTGGTGAGGAGGGGTTGAGCGGGAGACAAATTCTGGCGCTGAGAGTAGAGTACGAACGTAATTGTCATCCCCCGCGCAAATCACTAACTACGGAAAAAGCAACTCTCCTGAGTTTTGGGTGACTGATGAGAGGTAGATATGATTACTTCATCCCGCGTTTGGCTTTCGTTTTGTTTTGCCTGCCTGTTCTGCGTTTCTTCTGTCTATCCACAATCGTTGCCCGCGCCCGAAGAATCCGCTGTGCGCGCCGTAGCGGAAAATTACTTCGCCCGTTATGCCGACAAAGACCTGGACGCGCTGTTGCACCTGTGGAGTCCCCAATCTCCGGCGCTTGAGGCGCACCGCAAATCTCTCGCTGAACTGTTTGCAAGCAGTGCCACGATCATGCTGAAAAGCTTCGTGGTGCGGCGCGTCAGTGGGGCGGGCGAGCAGGCGCGCGTGCGCGTGCGCGTGGAAGCCACGCTCATTGTGATCGAAGCGAAGACCGGAAAGGAGAAACCCGACTTCGGCAAGCTGCTGCGCACGCTGGAATGTGTGAAGGAAGCAGGTGCGTGGAAAATCTGGCGCGAAACTTCGACCTTTGATGAACTTGCAGCGGCTTTGGCGGCGGTCAAAAGCGAGCCGGAACGCACGTCATTGCTGGCGAAAATGCAGGCAGAAGAACAGGAGTTGATGACGGCTGAGATGGTGCGGGCGCTGGGCAATCAAGGCGACCGCCTATATGAACAGAGCGATTATCCGCAGGGGCTGGCGTTGCATCGGCTGGCGCGGACACTGGCCGAACAAATCGGCGATAAGTCGGGACTGGCGCGCACGCTAAACAACATCGGAAAAATTCTCTATGCGCAAGGCAACTACGACGAGGCGCACGCGCAGTTTCAGCAAAGTCTGACGCTCTTTGAATCGCTGGATCACAAAACGGGCATTGCCATTGCGCTGAATAACCTCGGCAATATTCACTTTCGGCAAGGCAATTACACGCGCGCGGTGGAGCTTTATCAAAAGAGTCTGGCATTGAGCGAAACGCTGGACGACAAAGCAGGCATTATTCGTACGCTGAACAACCTCGGCAATGTACTCGCAGAACAAGGTGAGTATGCTCAGGCACTGGCACATTATCAAAAAACTCTGACGTTGCTCGAAGTGGTAGGGAATAAAGCCGGACTTGCCAGTACCGAGTACAACATTGGAATTATTTACTATGACCAGAGCAACTATGCACGGGCGCTGGAGCAGTATCAGAAAAGCCTGCGGATGTCCGAGGTCATTGGCGATCAGGAGGGAGTCAGCTACACGCTGAACGGCATTGGGAACATCTACCTTTCGCAGGGCAACTACACGCAGGCGCTGGAATATTTTCGGAAAGGTCTGGCCCTGGGCGAAAAGCTCGGCGATCAGGAAGGAATGGCCACGACGCTGGATAACATCGGGTTTGTTTACAATGCACAAGGCGAATACCAACAAGCCCTGGACTACCTGCGGAAAAGCCTGACATTG
>JAXLQQ010000028.1:0-62867 GCA_046331525.1 Blastocatellia bacterium | reverse complement strand
TTGGCGCGAATCAAACCGCCAGGATTCGACGTGCCTGCGGATGTGCCTTGTCCGGCAATCGCAAAGTTCGCGGTGTTACCGGAAATGTTGAGTGTGAGTTTGGATAAATCAATGCCATTGACCGTCGGCGCGATGCCGTTGGTGCGTGTGAACGCGCCGTTGTAACCGACTTTGAATTCGTTGAGCAGCGTGTTGGAGAAGAAGGATTGCAGCCCCAACACCGCGTTTTGCGGAATCGCCGTAAAGTTGATGCGACGACCGGAAACGCCTTCGGGTTGATTGTTCAGCCCGGTGTCGCGGAAGTAACGCGCATACAGCGAATGCTTCGCCGACAGCTTGTGATCGAGTCGCAGCGCGTAAGCATTTTCATCCACTTTGGCGCTGGCCTGTAATTGCGCCACATCAAACAGATTCGCGCCCGTGCCTGTCGAAACAATCACGGCACTCGGATCGCGGAAGGCAGACAACAACGCGAGCGTGCGCGAAGCACTGCCATTTGCTTCCACACACGGAACACCGTTCGCCGCCGGAGCGCAGATGCGCGCTTGTGCACCGGGTACGGCTTCCACAGAGTTGATACCTGCACGCAGGCGATAGCCTTCATAGCTGAAGAAGAAAAACGATTTGTCTTTGCGGATTGGCCCACCCAGACTGGCTCCGAATTGATTCAGCCGCAGGGGGGATTTTTGACCGACAATGTTGTCAAAAAAGTTCGCCGCATCCAGCTTGTCATTGCGCAGATAATCGAACACCGCGCCGTGAAATTGATTCGAGCCGGACTTGGTAATCAAGCTGACTTGCCCGCCTGTCCCTGTGCCGAATTCCGCCGTATAGCTGCTGGATTCGACGCGAAACTCTTGCACATTTTCCAGCGACGATTGCAGGCGGAAAGGTGATGGCACTTCGCCGTTCAAGTTGCCCGGCGAAGCGTCAATGATGGCGGTGCCTTCGATGCCATCGTAACGAATGATGTTTTGTTCGACCGCCCGGCCATTGAAACGAATATCGCCGAACGTGCCGGAGCCGCTGTTGAGCGCACCGGGCGCTTGCAAATACAACTGCGAGACTTGCCGCCCGTTGAGCGGCAGGCTACCAACTTCGCGTTGGTTTACGTTGGCTCCCATCGTTGCCGAGGATGTATCAATGGCGGCTTCTGCGCCGCCCACGATGTTGACGACTTCGGTTGTCCCGGCGGGTTTCATTTCAGCATTTAACTCCAACGCCTGTCCCACCAGCACTTGTGCGCTTTTGACTTCGTAATTGGCGAAATTAGCGGCGCTAACTTTGATCGTATACAACGAGGGACGAAGCCCCGCAATGACGAAGCGTCCGTCTTCATTGCTGGTCGCGGTATGTTCGTCGCCCGTGCGTTCGTTTTTGACGATGATAGTGGCGTTGGGAATCACCGCCCCGGCTTGGTCTTTTACTATGCCGGCGATGCGCCCTTGATCGGATTGCGCCCGCGCCGACAAGCTGAAACAAGCGACAAATACTGCCGCGATCAGCCACATAAATTGGGTACGAGGACTTCGCATAAACTCTCCTTAAGGTTCTCCTGAATAAAACAAAGAAAGCACTGACACCGTTCCCTAAACAGAAGGGCCGTGCATATAATTCCCAGCTAAAGCATTGGCGATTGTACATTCTGTAGATGTACGTGATCTTGGGTTGTCAATTAGTTGTGGTAAAGCTTGATTCAAGTGAGGAGGATATAAGGGAGAGGTTAAATAAAATTCAGGGCGAACTTAGATTTTCCCAAAATCGAGCTAAAATCCATGTAAAGCTTCAAAGCGAGAGGGCCTTGAGGAAGGCTTTTGCCGAATGACGATACAACTTTGCGCCGAGTTGTTTTGCGGTTGCTTCCTCTTTTGTTTGTGCAGTTTGGATGAGTTGTGTCAGCGTCTGAGATTCGCTGGTTCGTTCGTCAACTTTCAGTTGTGATAGCCGCGCGGCCAGCACTGCTAAGTCATTGTATGTCCCCAATGCTTCCACCAAAGCGCGACTGCGTTGAAGCGGTTCTTTTTCCGTCACCAGTTGGATTATTTGCAGGATGCGCAATTGGTGGCGCAATTGATTAACCCGTTTGCGCCACTCATGAAGGTGTTCCGGTTGTGGCTCTACCCGCGCGACCTTCCTGGCACGACGCCCCTGACGATAACTTTTGCGCAGCGCCTTGCGCAGGAGCGACTCGTCTGCTGTTTCCAATGGCCAGTTCATAATGCGGGAACGCGCGACTTTGAGCTTTGCAGCAACTACAAGCAGGATTTGCTCGGCACGCGGTTGCCGTCCTCGCACGCCCTTTTTGAAAGCCCGCCAGGACTTCCCGGATAGTGCATTCGCTGCCTGATTTTGGAGCGAATCCAATGTTTGCTGCATAGCGGTGGCATCGCGCAGCGCCGCCAGACGTTGCCCTAAATCGCGTAAATAGCGCTGGTCACGATCATAAATCGTGTCCCCGACAGCTGCTCGCACCAGTCGCAGCAATGCGCGCAATCGCTTCAGGCAACGGCGTGTTTCGTGTACCGCCAACCGAGCGTCGTGGGCGGAATTAGTCGCGTAATCCAAAGCTGTCTCAATTTGCTGGTGTGCGAATTGATGCAATTGGGTGGCAAGCTCGGATTCATTTGTCTGATGTTTCATCGCCTCTCAAAAAAGGGAGCAAACGCTAGCATAGCAAAACGAGGAAAGGGGCGAACCTTTCCTCGTGACGAGCTTACAAAATCTCCGCGAAAAAAATCGGGCAAGCACACGGCCTGCCCGATGCTCGGAAAGGACACAGGACGAACGCATTGCTCGCCCTGTGGAATGGCACCTTTAGTAATTCCCGTAAACCGAGCGCAGAATCTTGAAGAATACATCCGTGTTTTCCTGCTCACCGACAAACAACTGATGCGCGCCGCGCTTACTGTACGCCGCAATCGGCACATCCGACGCCGTATGCACGGCTTGTGATTTGCCCTGTGCCTGCCCGCGCAGGAACATGCCCTGCTTGTCGGAGGCACGGTCTACCGGATTGTCCACATAGCCTTTGCTGCGCAGTTCGGCTTGAATCGAACTGGTCAGCAAGCTGTCCACAATCGGCAGTGGCTTCGTCAGCCACGTTTCATAGCGATCTGCGCTGCCACCAAAACCAACGAGCAGTTTGCCATCCACATCCAGCGTTTGCGGATAGCCATCTGCCGCAATGGGGTATTGCGGAAAGCCTGCCGCATCATAGACGCCCACCAGGGTTTGCCGTATCGGTTGTTTGTCGGGATCAAGTACCGCACTGTCGGATGGCGTGGTTGGCAAGGCTTTGACTTTGCCGCCCAGCGCGCCGATCAAGCTGAAGCCGGAGCATTCGTGATCGGCCGTGACGAGGATTAGCGTGTCGCCATTTTGCTCGGCAAACTTGCGCGCGACTTCGATGGCATTGTCGAATTCAATTGTTTCCAGAATCGCACGATCCGCATCCATCGCGTGCGATTGCTTATCAATGTGCGCGCCTTCGACCGTCAGCACAAAACCCTTGTCGTTCTTGCGCAGCACGCGCAGCGCCGCTTCGGTCATCTCTTCCAACATTGGCTGATCCGGCGCACGGTAATCGTCCACAACAAACGAAGTCGAGCCATCGAGCGGCGCGTGGCGACGCTTCGCCAATTTGTCGAGCGCGGTGTTCATATTGCCGTAGGCAAACAAGCCCAGTAGTTTTTCCGGCGGGCTGACCATCGCATCGCCGAGCGTGGCCGCATCACTCGCATAGGTAAATCCGGCGTTTTTGAAATCCTGCAACAAATCGCGTCCGGGATCAGACGTTCCCGGCACCGCCAAGTTCCACGCTTTCACCAAATCGCTCGGCAAGGCCGGATAATCGCTGCCTGCCGCGCGGCTGGAGCCGAACTGCGTCGCGGGCAAAAACCAGCGCCGCCCACCGCCGAGCAACACGCGCAAACCAGAGCCGTAATTGCCCGAATTCACCGCATCGGCTTCGTCCAGATATTGATCGGCAATGCCGGTGCCTGCGCCGCGATTCGCCGTGTGAATCGCATTCGCCGCCGGGGTCGCGTCCTCGACATCCGCCGTTGAGACAATGCCCGTTGTTTTGCCGAGCGTCCGGTGCAAATACTCGCTCAAGTATTCAATGCGCGGATAGAAAAACGGATTCGTGATATGCGCCGGAAAGACACCTTCCTGATTGTTGTTGTTGTGATTGCCCGATACATAGCCCGACATACCGGGCGCGGAATCCGTAATGATGCTGTTGAGTGAATGCGTAGTTACCATACCCAAACCCGGAAATTTTTCCATCGCCAGGTAATCGTTCGGACGGCCTGCGGTGACGCCATGCTTGACGAGGCGAGCAGCAGTGCGGTGCGATTGTCCCATCCCATCGCCGAGAAAGATGATGATGTTTTTGATGGCCTTGCGATTATTGCTCGCTCGATCAAAGCTTGTAGCAACTTCCGGCGCATTGTTGTCTTCGCCACGCGCGGCGCGCGCCGCCTGCGTTCCCGCGCCTAAGGCAGCACTGGAAAGCGGATCAAGAATTTCAAACGACGCGATGGCTTCAACGGTACCCGTCGCATCGGTGAACGTCGCTCGCAGGACGTGAAAACCAGCCCGACGATTGGCATAGCCGCGCAGATTGAAGCCACCGTAGCCCGCTGACGTAATGCCATCGGTCGCGTTTGAATTTTGCACGCCGGAGGTAAAGTCTACCGCGCGGCCATCAATTTTGAGTGTTGCCGAAAACGGCCCCGTGCCTTTGCCTTCGACGCGCAAATCGAATTTCTGGCCAACCAGAAAGCGTGCGCCATCGGGCGGTGTGATCGTTACTTCGGTCGGTAAAGCGAACGCATGCAAACCCGCGCCAAGCGCGCAGGCGAGCAACAGCAGTCGCAGAGACTGTCGCAGAGTGAATCTCATGGATTGGTTCTCCTTCTTAAGCAATGAGGGTGGATAGTTAAGGTTTTGTGTGTCGTGGAGTATGCGCCGGAGCCGCCAAAATCAGGCGAATCGGTGCGAGTGCAGTTTCGCCGTCGCCGCTCTTCCCAACTTCCAATATGCCGGTAACGGCCAGGGCGCGCGCGATGAAAGGAATTTTCTTGCCCTTCATCGCAGGCGCAATGACCAGGACGGATGCGACCGGCAGGTCTCCCACACCCGCACCGCTCTCATCACATTGGATGGGACGCGGACAGAGATAGAAAGCGCCCGTCGGAGCGTCTTCCATTTGCGCCATAAAGCCGACGATGCGCACCTGTTTGCCCTGCAAGCGCAAGAGCTTTTCCGACGGTTGCAGCACGTTCGGCGTCGGCGCAAAAAATTCGTAAAAGGATAACGGTTCTGCGGTTGTCGTGCGGCGTGGCGCTTGTGCAGCAGCACTGAGTGCAAGCACGCACACGACAACCAGGAAAGCCCATGTCTTCAGCATAAAATCCTTGTGTGGATGATTGGAATAGCGATGGAAGCGACAGCCTACAGCAAGGATGTTAGGGCTGTTTTAGGATGACTTTAAGTTACGCTCAAGTTCACACGAACTTCGCGTGTAATCCTTGGCGCTTGCTCGCGCCAGCGTTTTTCACCGGCATCCGCACATTTGATACTGCAATAAAGTTCATCGTCTTCGCCAACGATGTAGCTCAGCGGCAACACATCGCCTTCGCAATACGCGCATTCTTCTTCACTATGCCTCGCCATATTGGTTCTCCTTGAGATAATCGGTTTCATAGTTAATGAGCGACAGCAGCAACGCGCCGAGTAGCAATTCTTCCGGTGCGTCTAAGACTTCTGTCGTTGATGTTGTTGACGGTGGGGCAGTAAAACGGCGCGCCACTTTTTCGTGTGCAAGGCGTGCCAGTTCGTGTGCGGTAATGGCTTGAGAGGCGCTAAACATGGGATGAATCTCCAGAGCAACGGTGATTTGTTGGCAGGCCAGGACGCGCCAGAAATGACTGACGAATTCTATCTCGCCATACCAGCAACAGTGAGCGCGGGTTTCCTCAGTAAGTGGTTGTTCATTGCGTGCTATGTAATTCAAGGTGAGTGGCAAGACTGGCGCGTGCGCCGTCAATGCTGCATTCAAGAGCATCGGTTTGAAGGGTAAGACCTGTGAGCCATTTGTCGAAGTGCCTTCGGGGAAGACTAATACATTGATGCCTTGCGCCAGTGCCGCCGCAATTTCATCGGCACAGCGGAAGCTTTGACGCAGGCTGTCGCGATCAACGAACAGCGTTCCCGCCAATTGCGCCATCCAACCAATGATCGGCCACGCGGCGACTTCGCGTTTGGCCACGAACTGCACGGGGAAATGCGCGACCAACACCAGAATATCCAAATAGCTCTGGTGATTGCTCACCACCAGACAGCCGCGCAAGTCGGCGGGCAAGCTTCCCGTTAGTTCAATTTTGATCCCAATAACCCACAACAAAATACGCGCACAACGTTGTGTAAGATGAATCGCGCGTGCTTTGTGCTTGGCTGAAGACGCATCAAGAGCGAGCCATTTGCTGACCAGCGAGGAGACAATAAAAGCACTGAACACCAACGTGCAGCATATCAGTTTCATTAGTCGTCGCATCAGGCAGCCTGCTCCGCATAATGCTGTTGATAACGCGCCGTCAGTTTCTCCATTTCGAGCAACACCAGCACGTCCGCCGTGCCAAACTCCGCGTCAAAGGCTGGCGGGCTACAGATCATCGCGCCCGCACGTAGATAGCCTTTCATCACGGGCGAAAGCTGACGTGACATTGCGCGGGTTTCGTAAAGTAGCGGTGAAGATTCATCAAAAGCCAGCCGGCACGACGGCACCGGCTGCACGCGATAAGCTTCTGGCGCGCAGTAATGATCGCGCAGGTAGGTATACAGCGGCTGCACTTGCTCTACTTCGGTTTGGTGCAGGCTGCCGCAGCCAAATAAATACCGAATCCCGCGTTGCCGCGCATACTCAATGATGGCATGCCAAAGTTTGGAAATCGTCGTCGCATTGCGATGCGTATGCGCGACACACGAGCGCCCCAATTCCAACAACTCGCCCGGCAAGCGTTTGAGCGGTGTCAGGTCAAATTCATTCTCGGAATAAAAGCCGATCTGCCGTTCAGCGACGCTTTGCCGGAGCAGGCGATACGTGCCGACGACTTTGCCCGTGAGTAGGTCTTTCACAATCAAATGATCACAATACGCATCATACGCATCGCTGTCGTAGCCGCGCTCATACGAAGCGAGCAAGCCTTCCTGCAATTCCAGATTGAAGACCTCAAAGCGCAACCGCAACGCCGCATCAATCTCGGCAAAACTCGTGGCGAGTTTGACCTCTAACGTATCAGTACGAAGCAAGGTGGTGGGATAGTGCTGGGTAAAAGTTGTCATGCGATGCCCAAGAAAAAGAAAAAAGGCAGCGAACCTCACCTGTTGCTGGACAGGTTGCTGACCAAACCGATTTTGCGATTCGCCGCCTTGCAAGAGGCGAGAGAAAAAGTACAACGGCGATATTGATTCTGTTTTAGGGCAAGCTCAGGCGAGGGTAATTTTTCTGCTAAGAGCGCCTAACAAAAAGAGTCATGTTCTTTGCCAGCTTGGCCGATAAGCAGATTTCCCGCCCCTGTGCGAAAGGACTGCTCAATGGCTAAACCACTTGTTTCCGACGAATTATGGGACCTCGTTCAACCACTGCTGCCCGTACCCAAAGCGCGCCGCAAGCGCTATCCCGGACGTAAACCGATTGATGATCGCAAGGCGCTCACCGGCATCCTCTTCATCCTGAAAACCGGGATGGCCTGGGAAGACCTGCCGCGCGAACTCGGTTGCGGTTCCCCAGATGTGATGCAACAGTTGTTCGCGCGTGACTGTATCGCATTGGCGTGCGCGATGAGGAATTGCAGGATTTCAGAATTCGCGTGGGCTGAAGATCAAGCGACACGCCATTTTTCGTGGCGTGCAAACGGCGCAAATCCAATTCGACATTGCCAATGCGAATGGCTTCGTGCGCTTCCGGCTGACGTGGTTTGGAGCGGCGCAGGACGGCTGCCACCCGCGCCAATAATTCGCCCACATCAAACGGTTTCGGAATGTAATCATCCGCACCGAGCTTCAACCCAAACGCCGCATCCGACGCCGCGCCGCGTGCGGTCAGCATAATCATCGGCGTTTCAATGCCGACCGCGCGCAGACGTTGGCAAATCTCCAGGCCACTCATTTTCGGCAGCATCAAATCGAGCAAAATCAAATCCGGCGCGTCTTCGCCCGTGCGCGAGGCGAGGCGAAAACCTTCGCTGCCGTCGCCCGCCAACGTGACTTGGTGGTCATCAGATTCGAGGCTGTCACGCAACGCTATCGCGACGCTAGGCTCATCCTCAACGACTAAAACTCTGGCCATACTCACTCGGTTTAGAAAGCGGTGCGGCAGGCGCTTCCTGCCCCACAGAGGTTTTGACTTCAATGATCAATGGCAAGCGCAGTCGGAAGGTTGCGCCCGCCCCCAATTCGCTTTCGACACTGATGTCGCCGCCGTGCGCTTCGGCAATCTCGCGGACGATGGCGAGGCCGATGCCCAGTCCCCGCTCTTGGGATTGCGGTGCGCGGTAAAACGGTGTGAAGATGCGGCGTTGTTCTGAAGCCGCAATGCCAATGCCGTAATCGCGCACAGCAATGACCGCGTCCGCCTGCTCGCGCGCGACAGTAACTTCAACACGCCGCACGGTTCCCGCATAGCGCACTGCATTTGACAACAGATTCAGCAAGGTCTGGCGCAGCGCGCTTTTGTCAAAGCTCGCTTGCACGGGCGGCGTGGGCAAGGTAAGCGCAATCGTGAAGCCTTGCGCTTCGGCGCTGTGGCGGAACACTTCGACGGTTTCGGCAACGACGGCGCAAAGCATGCCTTCTTCTAACCGATAGCGCCGCACGCCGCGTTCGAGGCGCGACAGTTCGAGAATGTTGTTGATGAGCGCCGTCAGGCGGTCGCTTTCGGTTTTGATGAGGCCGCCATATTCGTGAATACGCTCGGCGTTACGCGCGCGGCCCGAATGCAACAAATCGCCGAAGGCGCGAATCGCGGTGAGCGGCGTTTTCAACTCGTGCGAGATGCCCGCGAGAAAGTCGGATTTGAGTTGCGCGACTTTGCGTTCACGCTGCACCGCTCGCCAGGTTAATATCAGCCCGATAATCACGACCAGCGCCGCGCTCAGGCCGAGCAGGATGCTCGCTTGAAAATATTCTTTGGCGGCGGGTTTGGCTTCGATGTCAGGCGAGGAAAGCGCAAACGTCAACCCCGGAAACAGTCTGTCTGATTCATCAAAACGGCGCGTTAGCGTAGCGGCAACCGCCGGATTCGTATTGACCAGATCGCGTTTTTCCGCGCCTTCTGTGAGCGCCACCCGGTATTCCATTTTGCCCATTAATCCATCAATTTCTTTGCCCCGCCCCTGATGTTTCGCCACCAGTTTGGGCAGATAATTGGTGGAAGGAAACTGGGCGGGATGCGCACTAAAAACAAGGACGCCGATATTTCCCAGCGGTTGGTTGGGCTGTTGGCGCTCAAGTTGGTAAACCGTGTGAAAAAAATATTGCCGGGTGGTTGTGGGGTCGTATCCGGATCAAATTCGTCACACGCGGCGGCACGAACGACTTCAAGGGCAGCGTATATTGGTATCATCGCAACCCGGCGCTGAATGCGAACAATTGGTTCAATAATCGTGACCTGCCCGCCGACCCGCGCACCGGCAAAGCGCCGCGCGACCGCGTGCTGCTGAATCAGCCGGGCTTTCGCATTGGCGGGCCGATCTCGATTCCTGGCCTGTTCAGCGGACGCGACCGCGTGTTCTTCTTCATCAACTACGAAGAGTTTCGGCTGCCCGAACAGCAATCGCGGCAGCGCGTGATTTTCAGCCCGCAAGCGCAACAGGGCATCTTTCAGTACAACACGGCCACGGGCGTGGCGTCCGTTGATTTGCTGAAGCTGGCTGCCGACGGCAAGCAGACCGCTACCGTTGATCCGATCATCGGCAAGCTGCTGAGCGACATGCGCGCGAGTACGAGCAAGGGCGGCGTGTCGCAATCGAGCGATCCGAACTTGCAGAATTTCAGTTTCATCAACACCGGCTCGACGGTGCGCAAGTTTCCGACCGGGCGCTTTGATTTCAACCTGACGAGCAAGCATCACCTCGAAAACATCTACAACTACCAACGCTTCGATCAGTCGCGCCAGTTCATCAACAACGCCGACGAAGCCTTTCCGGGCTTTCCCAACTTCGGCGGCTCTTATTACGACCGTTTCTCGAATGTGACCGCGTTGCGCTCTACGCTCAGCACGAGCCTCGTCAACGAAGCGCGCTTCGGTTTCGTAGGCGGCAATGCCCGCTTCCGCCCGGAAATCAATCCGGCGCAATTCGACAATCAGGGTGGCTTTTCCATCGGTTCCAGCGCGGCCAGCACGACGACCGGATTTGGTCGCGCGGGCATCAGCAACCCGACGGCGCAGCGGGTTTCGCAATTGCGCAACACGCCGGTCAAACAGTTCAGTGACACCGTGAGCTATGTGCGCGGCGCTCACAATTTCAGCTTCGGCGGCAATTTCAGCCAGTACAATTTTTACAGCACGAGCTTTGTGGATGGGCAGGTGCCGACCGTGACTTTTGGCCTGGATACCAGCGACCCGGCGTCGGCGCTGTTCGCGACCGCCAAGTTTCCTGGAGCGTCGAGCGCACAGATCACACAGGCGCGGAACATCTACGCCGTGTTGACGGGGCGGCTGACCTCGGTGACGGCGCGGGCGTTTCTCGATGAGACCACGCTCAAGTATCAGTACATGGGCAAATTCACCGAACGGCTTCAGCAACGCGAGTTCGGCTTTTTTGCCTCGGATGCGTGGCGTTTGCGCCCGAATCTGACGGTCAATTACGGCTTGCGCTGGGAAGCGCCGTATCCCTTCACGACGAAAAACACTGTATATTCGCAGGCCAGCGGCGCGGGACTTTTCGGTGTATCGGGCGAAGGCAATCTTTTCAAACCGGGTACGTTGACCGGCAAAACAACAACCTTCGATCAATTCAAGCAGGGCGACTACGCCTACAACACGCACAACGCCAACTTTGCGCCCAGCTTCGGCATCGCGTGGACGCCTCATTCCGAAAGCAAGCTGTTGGGCGGTCTGCTGGGTAAGTCAGGGCAGACGGTGTTGCGCGCAGGTTATTCCGTAGCCTTCACGCGCGAAGGGTCGAGTGTAGCTTCAACATCATTCACTGCTAACCCCGGCGGCACGGTGAATCTTGCGCGCACCATCTCGACCGGCAATCTCACGCCGGGGCAGCTTTTCCGCGACCGTGCCGCGCTAGCGCCCTCGGCTTTTCCATCAACCGTGACTTACCCGGTGACAGGTGTTTCCACTGATTCGGTCAATATCTTCGATCCAAATTTGAAGGTGGGGAATGTGAAGTCCTGGTCGTTCGGGCTTCAGCGTGAGTTCCTGAAGGACAACGTAATTGAAATCCGTTACGTCGGCACGCGCGGCAAAGACCTGTGGCGACGGTATGATCTCAACGCTGACATCAACACCATCGAGAACAAATTCCTCGACGAATTCAAACTGGCGCAGGCCAATCTGCAAGCCAACATCGCTGGCGGCAAAGGAGCCACGTTTGCTTACACGGGCATTTCGGGCACGTCGCCGCTGCCGATTATGCTGGCGTACTTGAATGGCAAGCCTGTCTCACAGGCGGGCAACGTGGCAAATTATACGGGCACGTCATTCACGGACACAACGTTTGTGAATCCGCTTTCGCCCTTCAACGCCAATCCGCAAGGATTCGCCAGCAACCTCAACTCCAACGCCACACGCCGCGCCAATGCTGCCGCCGCTGGGCTGCCGTCCAATTTCTTTGTCGTGAACCCCGACTACCTCGGCGGAGCCTGGCGCGTAGACAACAGCGGCACGTCTTTCTATGACGCCTTGACGATTGAGTTGCGGCGGCGGTTTGCCAAAGGGCTGCTGGTGCA
Organism: Blastocatellia bacterium; assembly: GCA_046331525.1. Taxonomy (GTDB): domain Bacteria; phylum Acidobacteriota; class Blastocatellia; order RBC074; family RBC074; genus JAFDVL01. Next base: position 50,900 of record JAXLQQ010000028.1, on the reverse strand, counting down.
AAGCAGTTACACGTTCTCCAAGTCGCTCACGAACATGTTCGCCAGCAACAATGACGTAGAAAGCCAGCCGGTTTCGCTGCGCACCGCGCAAGCCAAGAGCTATGGGCCATTCGACCTGACGCACGGGTTCAAGGTGAACTGGGTTTATGAATTGCCCTTCGGACACGGAAAGGCGCTGCTGGGCAACGCGAATCGTGCGTTGGATCAAATCGTAGGCGGCTGGGAATTTCACGGCATCGGGCGCGTGCAAAGCGGCACAGCCTTCAGCATCGGCAACGTCTCGCTGGTTGGCATGACCCCGCAGGAATTGGACAAGCTGGTGGAGATTCGCAAGGGCGCGGCGGCGGTTTTCTATCTGCCCGACGATGTCATTCTGAATACGCGCCGCGCCTTCAACGTAACGTCCATAGGATACTCTGCGCTGGGTGCGCCTGATGCAAACAGCCGCTACCTTGCGCCTGCGGGCAGCGGCGGCTGTGTGCCGGGTTACACGGGGCAATGCGGCTATAGCAACGTCGTGCTGCACGGCCCGCGCTTTACACGCTTTGATCTGAGCGCCATCAAGCACTTCAAAGTGACAGAGCGCCTTAACGTAGAGTTTCGCGCCGAATTCCTGAACGTCTTCAACAACATCAACTTCAAGATCGGCAGCCCTACGTCGGATGTCATCAACATCTCCAATTTCAGTTCCGCCACCTTCGGGCAAACGACCTTTGCCTATCAGGATAATTCGACGACGAACGATCCGGGCGGGCGATTGATGCAGTTTGTGCTGCGCGTGAATTTTTAAGCGAGACAGCCTTGCTGAACTTGGTGTGAGTAATAGCTCCGCGAGGAGCGGCCTGTTTATAGCCATGCGATGAAAGAATCGTCAAGCTCCGTGAGGAGCGGCATCTGCCACAGGTCGCTCCTCACGGAGCTTGCAGAACACTACGCTCCAAACTATAAACAGGCCGCTCCTCGCGGAGCTAGGCTTACGTAGGCGGTCATCACAAAAACCTTGCTGGGAATCACAATCGTATGAACAAATCTTTTCGCGCTGTTTCCACGCGTCCCTTATTGACGCTGTTTCTTTCGCTGGTCGCTCTGTGGTGGTGCGCTGCGCCATCTCTTTATGCGCAGGAAAAGAAAGTTGCGCCGAGCATTCTTTTCATTGGCAACAGCTTTACCTTTGGTTCCGGTACGCCCGTGCAAAAATGGAGGCCGGAAACCGTGACGGATTTGAACGGCACGCACATCGGCGGCGTCCCCGCGATTTTCAAGGCGTTTGTCACGCAGGCTGGACGCGATTTCAATGTCTCGCTGGAAACTTCGCCGGGCAAGAATCTGGAATTTCACTGGCAGGAAAAAGCCGAGGTCATCGGCCAGTCGTGGGATTACGTGCTGTTGCAGGGGCACAGTATGCTCGACAAAGACAAGCCCGGCGACGCGACCACACACGCGCACGCAGCGAAAGCACTAGCCGAACTCCTGCGCAGCAAAAACCCCAGCGCCGACATCCGACTGATCGCCACGTGGTCACGCGCTGATCAGACCTATCCAGCGGAAGGACACTGGCACGGACAGCCCATCGAGAAAATGGCGCTGGATATTCGTCACGGTTATGACCTTGCACTGAAAGAAAGCGCGCCACTGATTCGTGAAGTGATTCCGGTGGGCGAAGCCTGGAACCGCGCGATCAAAACCGGGCTGGCCGATCCGAATCCGTATGACGGCATCACACCGGGACAGCTTGATCTGTGGGGCAAGGATCATTATCACGCCTGCGTAGCGGGTTATTACCTGGAGGCGCTGATGATTTTCGGAGACATCACCGACCTTGACCCGCGTTCCCTGGGCCGCGAGGAACGGGCGGCCTCCGAACTTGGCCTGACGCCGGAACAAGCTGTCGCATTGCAGAAAGTCGCTTACGATGAATTGCTGGCGCTAAATAAACAATGGCGTCCGCAAGCATTCAAACCGCTCTCATCCACGACTCACACGAATGAGCGAAACTAACCGCAAGCCGCTTTACACGCATCTGTATTTTCAAGTCCTCGTCGCCATCGCCATCGGTGTTGTGCTGGGCTATTTCTTTCCTGCGTTTTCGACCAGTCTCAAGCCGCTCGGTGATGCGTTCATCAAGCTCATCAAAATGATGATTGCGCCGATCATCTTCACAACCGTCGTTGTCGGCATTGCGAAGATCGGCGATATGAAAGAAGTCGGGCGCGTGGGCTTGAAGGCGCTGATTTACTTTGAAGTCGTCTCGACAGTCGCGCTGGCCATAGGCTTGATTGTCGTCAACGTCGCGCAACCCGGCGCAGGTGTGAATGCCGATGTGAAGACGCTGGACACGAAAGCCGTCGAGACCTATGCCAACGGAGCGAAATCATTTTCCGCCGTCGAATTGCTGCTGCACATGATTCCCGATTCGGTCGTCGGCGCGTTTGCGAGCGGCGAGATTTTGCAGGTCTTGTTGTTTTCCGTGTTGTTTGGCTTGGCGCTGGCGCGATTCGGTGCAAAAGGCAAACCGCTCGTGGATTTGCTGGATCAATTCTCACACGCGCTCTTCAACGTCATCGGCATCATTATGCGTGTCGCACCGATTGGCGCATTCGGCGCGATGGCGTTCACGATTGGCAAGTACGGCATCGGTTCGTTGTTTTCGCTCGGCAAACTGATGGCGTGTGTGTACCTCACTTGCCTGTTGTTTGTCTTTCTCGTACTTGGCGCAATCGCGCGGTTCGCGGGGTTCAGCCTGTGGCAATTCCTACGCTACATCAAAGAAGAAATTCTGATTGTGCTCGGCACGTCTTCGTCCGAAGCTGCGTTGCCTCGGATGATCTCGAAATTGGAAAATGTTGGTTGTGCCAAACCGGTGGTCGGTTTGGTGATTCCGACAGGCTATTCCTTCAATCTCGATGGGACTTCGATTTACCTGACGATGGCGGCGGTGTTTATTGCGCAGGCGACGAATGTGCCGCTGAGCCTAAAACAACAACTGGCAATTCTGGCTGTATTGTTGCTCACGTCCAAGGGCGCAGCGGCGGTCACAGGTGGTGGCTTTATTACGCTGGCAGCGACGCTTTCGACGATTGGCACCGTACCGGTCGCGGGGCTGGCGTTGTTGCTCGGCATAGACCGCTTTATGTCGGAGGCACGCGCCATCACGAATTTGATTGGCAACGGTGTGGCTACAATGGTCGTAGCGAAATGGGAAGGTGCATTGGATGAGCAACGGATGCGCTCTGTGCTCACCGACGAAACGGACGCGCTGGCAGAGGAGCCGGAGGCAGTGGCGGACGCGACCGCGGCTTTTGCCTTACGTGTTTCAGAACCCGCGGATGATCTGATCGGGGCGCGCCAGGAACGGTAAGCGCCAACAAAGAGTTGTTATCTCGTCATAACTTTTCTACCTGATGTACCGCGAGTTTCGGCGACCGCTCGGCTACTGTTTCAGCCCACACGGCTGGTACAACGTCACCGCTGAAGCGGAAAGTTTTTACTTTCCGCTAAGTGGTGCATCCACCAAATTCTTTGTAGAATCCATGGCAGTTGAGGGGACTACAGATGACGATCAAATTACGAGTCTTAACAGACGAAGAAAAGGCGGCGCTTGAGAAACTGGCCCGCTCCCGAACCGCTGCCGCACGGGAAGTGGAGCGCGCACGAATCATACTCTTGGCGAGCACAGGCCAGCGTGTGCCCGTGCTGGCCGCGCAGTTGGCCTTGAGTGCGGCCACCGTGCGCACCTGGCTCAAACGCTTCAACAAGAAGGGGCTTGACGGCTTACAGGACAGGGGGCGCTGCGGTCGCCCGGCAACGTATAATGCCGCGCAAGTCGCAGAAGTGATAGCGGTGGCCTTGAGTGACCCGCAAAAGCTGGGACAGCCCTTTGCCTGTTGGACGCTGGATCGGCTGGAAATATACCTCAATGAGGAAAAGCAGATCGCTATCAAACGCAGCCGCATTGATGAATTGCTGATCGCCGAAGGCTTACGCTGGCGCTCGCAGGAGACTTGGTTCGGGGAACGCGTTGATCCAGAGTTCGCGCGAAAAAGGGGCTCCTTGAAACGCTCTACACCGCTCCCCCTGCCAACAGCGCCGTGATCTGCCTGGATGAGATGGGGCCGGTTGCCGCCAAAAGTTATCCTGGCCAGTCGTTGGTTCGCACCCAGGCGCAAGTCGAACCACCAGCTCCTGCTGGGCGGGCGCGGCAGGAGATTGATTATGGGCGGCGGGATAAAGGGTACGTCTTCGGAGCGTTCCGCCCAGCGACCGGAGAAGCGCGGACAAAAACGTATCCGGCGCGCACGACCGCCCACTGGGTGGACTTTCTGCAAGTGGTTGAGCACTGGCTGCCGCAGGATATTGAGCGCCTCTACGCGATTGTGGATAACTTGAGCACGCATCGCGCCAGTGATGTCTTGTTATTTAGCTTGCAGTATCCGCGCTGGGAATTCGTCTTTCAACCGAAGTATGCCGCCTATCTCAATCTCATTGAGCCGTGGTGGAAAATCCTGCGCTCGCTGGCGCTCAAAGGTCGGCGCTTTGAGACGTGGGCGGACGTGGAGCAGGCGATTGAAGCTGCCACGACGTATTGGAACAAGCATCGTCATCCCTTTCTTTGGGGGCGACGTCGCAGGCATCAACCTCGTCGTCAAGCAGGCATCGCCCAGATGCCAAAAGTTGCATAGACTTGGTGGATGCACCACTAAGTAGTCTGCAAAAAGTTCTTTGACAAAATGATAGACTTCCTCAGTTCCCCTTCGTGAAAACAGGTGAGGAGTCTGATGATGAAACTCAGTTATAAAGAACGAAGCGAATTGGAAGCCATCTTGAAATCACGAGCCAGCGGTGAAATCCATCAGCGCGCGCAAGCGCTCCTGCTCTTAGATGAAGAGGAAAGCGCCACTGACGTAGCCGAATTACTGCGGGTCTCACGTCAAACCGTTTACAACTGGGTGGCTCGCTTTGAGCAACGCGCCACCTGGCATTTGATTGAGCGGTTAGCGGATGCTCCACGCAGCGGACGTCCCGTCACCGCCAAGGGAGTCATTGAACCGTTAATTGACTCCGTAATTGATAGTGACCCGCGTGACTATGGTTATAACTCGACGGTTTGGACAGCCGATTTGCTACGGCGGTATCTCAACGACAGCCATCAAGAAGGCGTTGGACTGCGCAGTGTGGGCTACGCCTTAGAGCGTCTCGCGATCCGCTGGAAACACCCGCGTCACACCCTGTTGCTACGCGCCCCCTTTTGGCGGCAAGCAAAAGGGGGCTGAAACGCGGGCTTTGGACGCGCCCCCGAACGGTGGTCTTGATGCTGGATGAAGTCATCATCACCGAAACGCCACCTTTATCTTGCTGCTATGGCCGGAGCGGACAACAAGTGTGCGTCCCCATCACTGGCAATCGCGCAAAACGGATTCTCCACGCCGCCCTCAATATTGAAACGGGTGACCTCTTGTTATTGATCACAACCGTTTGGGATGCGTTAACGCATCAGTATTTTTTAGAGATGATTCGCGCCCACTGGCGGGGTTGGCACATTGTCCTGTTTGAAGATCGCGGCTCGCCGCACACCGCAGAAGACAGTTTGGAGTACGCCACCACTAGGGGCATTGAAATACGCTTGTTGCCGCGCGCTTGCCCAGAGTTGAATGCAGTAGATCACTTGTTTCGTTCCGTCAAAGGACGCGGCGTTTCCAATCGCCAAACACTCTCGATTGACTCCTCCGCAGATGCGGCCTGCCGTTATCTTTACAAGTTGAGTCGCCAAGAGCGATTGACGAAAGCTGGCGTGCTTTCTGAAGACTTTTGGCTAACAAATTGATTTCTTGTCAAAGAACTTTTTGCAGACTACTTAGTGGTGCATCCACCAAGTCTATGCAACTTTTGGCATCTGGGCGATGCCTGCTTGACGAGGAGGTTGATGCCTGCGACGTCGCCCCAAAAGAAAGGGATGACGATGCTTGTTCCAATACGTCGTGGCAGCTTCAATCGCCTGCTCCACGTCCGCCCACGTCTCAAAGCGCCGACCTTTGAGCGCCAGCGAGCGCAGGATTTTCCACCACGGCTCAATGAGATTGAGATAGGCGGCATACTTCGGTTGAAAGACGAATTCCCAGCGGATACTGCAAGCTAAATAACAAGACATCACCGGCGCGATGCGGCTCGTTATCCACAATCGCGTAGAGGCGCTCAATATCCTGCGGCAGCCAGTGCTCAACCACTTGCAGAAAGTCCACCCAGTGGGCGGTCGTGCGCGCCGGATACGTTTTTGTCCGCGCTTCTCCGGTCGCTGGGCGGAACGCTCCGAAGACGTACCCTTTATCCCGCCGCCCATAATCAATCTCCTGCCGCGCCCGCCCAGCAGGAGCTGGTAGTTCGACTTGCGCCTGGGTGCGAACCAACGACTGGCCAGGATAACTTTTGGCGGCAACCGGCCCCATCTCATCCAGGCAGATCACGGCGCTGTTGGCAGGGGGAGCGGTGTAGAGCGTTTGGGTTTTTTTGCGCGCGAACTCTGGATCAACGCGTTCCCCGAACCAAGTCTCCTGCGAGCGCCAGCGAAGCCTTCGGCGATCAGCAATTCATCAATGCGGCTGCGTTTGATAGCGATCTGCTTTTCCTCATTGAGGTATATTTCCAGCCGATCCAGCGTCCAACAGGCAAAGGGCTGTCCCAGCTTTTGCGGGTCACTCAAGGCCACCGCTATCACTTCTGCGACTTGCGCGGCATTATACGTTGCCGGGCGACCGCAGCGCCCCCTGTCCTGTAAGCCGTCAAGCCCCTTCTTGTTGAAGCGTTTGAGCCAGGTGCGGCACGGTGGCCGCACTCAGCCAACTGCGCGGCCAGCACGGGCACACGCTGGCCTGTGCTCGCCAAGAGTATGATTCGTGTGCGCGCTCCACTTCCCGTGCGGCAGGGTTCGGGAGCGGGCCAGTCCAAGCGCCGCCTTTTCTTCGTCTGTTAAGACTCGTAATTTGATCGTCATCTGTAGTCCCCTCAACTGCCATGGATTCTACAAAGAATTTGGTGGATGCGCCACTTAGTAACGCGGGGGCGCGCGCCAACCGTGACTTATCGGCAGGCGGAGTCGAGCGCGGGTATCGCCAACAGGTGCAAGGCATCAGCCAAGCCTATCAACTGCATTTAGAGGCCAATCAAAGCAACCTGAGCGGAGCATTGAAGGCCGCAGAACTGATGCGTGCTTCAGGAATGAAGGCTGTAAAACTGGATCAGATGGCACAGATTGTTAGTACCTTGAGTCGCGATCTGGCGCGGCAGACAGAGATGGCGATGACGTTACGGTATTGAGCCACTACATCCCGCTTTCTCAATGACAAGATTATTTTGGTAGAGGAGGAAACCCGAATGCTCACGAGGATACCTGATTCCAGCAACGCGGTGCCTGATGACCGTCCTCTGCTTGAGCCTCTTCGTAACTACACAGTTCCTGAAGCGGCCAGAGCAGTCGGAGTGGCGGCCATCACTATTTGGCGGGCGCTGGAGAGCGGGCACTTGAAATGCTATCGCGTCGGACGGCGAGTGATTTGCAATGGCGGGCAACACTTGATTCCCTGGCTTGAAGCGGGCGGAAAAACAAACAAGGCACAGCATTCAGACCGCCTCAAATTGCTGGACTTAGCGCAACGCTCCAATTGCCACATTAGCCACTACGTATGACAGAGCATAGAGCGATCTATTCATCGGCTCAAAACCTGTTTGTCAGGCGCAGCCAGGACACCCTATCCATTCGACAATTTCTGCCTTGCGGGAACTAAAAATATTACCCTCCCCCGTAAAAAATCCCTTCAAGAGCATTTGGAGCGAACCGTTGAAGCGATTTTGCTTACTCGAGACAAAATTTTTGTGAACCCAGACAAGGGGAAATTTTGAGTTGAATGTGGGACTCAATGTGGGACACCTCAAAAAGCTTGGCTGAAGAACAAGCTATTAACTGCTTATATATAAGCAGTTAACTTGATCGGGGCGGAGAGATTCGAACTCCCGACCCCCTGGTCCCAAACCAGGTGCGCTACCAGCTGCGCTACGCCCCGACAAGGCTAGGGCATTATACCTATCGGGGCTGGTTTTGCAAAAGTTTGTCGCCTAATTTGGCTGGCTTGCGAAACAGCGGGCTGCTTGTTAGTTTAACCGCTATGCAAAAATCCTATCTTCTCGTGAGCTTGACGTTCCTTTTTTGCACCGCTCCTCTTCTTGCGCAAAATAAACCGCAACCCACTGACAAAAGCGCCGCCGCCACCAAACCGGCTCCCGTAACAGCGGGCAGCAATACTCCGATTGCGGATGCGGATGCGTTATTTACGCGCGCGGACGATCCGGCCAAAGACATACAGGCGTTGGCGATTCTGGAAAAGGCAGTGCTGGCCGATGGGAAAAATTATGATTTGTTGTGGCGCGCAGCGCGGGCAGCCTATTACATTGGGGATTTCGGCACGACGACGGACAAAACCAAATACTTTGATAAAGGCATTGCCTTTGGGCAACGCGCCATCGCGCTGCAAGGCCAAAGCGTCGAAGGACATTTTTGGCTGGCGGCCAATTATGGCGGCAAGGCGCAACTGGTCGGCGCGCTCAAGGCGCTTTCGACGGTCAAAAAAATTCGCGCGGAAATGGAACTGGTCGTAAAAGTAGATGCGGCTTACGAAGACGCCAATGCCTATTTGGCACTGGGCGAAATTGACCGCGAATTGCCCGGCGTAATGGGCGGCAATAAAAAGCGGGCGGTGACGTATTATGAACAGGGGTTAAAGCTTGCGCCCAACAACCTGGATTTAAAAGTCGCGCTCGCCAAATCCTACCAGGAAGCCGGGCGCAAAGCGGACGCCAAGCGGCTCTTGCAAGAGGTTGTCCAGTCCACGCCCGCGACGCGCATTCAACGCGAAACGCAGGACGAAGCCAAACAATTGCTGAGCAAATTCTGACGTATGATGAAAGCTCTTCGCTTTACGAACCAACAACTAACCTTGACGGATGTGCCGCTGCCGGAACGCGCGGGCGAAGCGTTGGTGCGCGTGACGATGGCAGGCATTTGTAATACGGATTTGGAAATCGTGCGCGGCTACGCCAACTTTCAGGGCACGCTCGGCCACGAATTCGTGGGCGTAGTCGAAGTGTCGCCCGATGCGGCCCAAATCGGCGCACGGGTGGTCGGGGAAATTAATGCGGGCTGCGGTCAATGCGCCTTGTGCCTAGCGGGTGACGCGCGGCATTGCGCTGAGCGTACCGTCCTCGGCATTGTGGGACGCGATGGCGCGTTTGCTGAATATTTGCGGTTGCCCGCTGTCAATCTGCTGCGCGTGCCGGACGAGGTAAGCGATGAGCAAGCCGTTTTTGCCGAACCGCTCGCGGCGGCGTGCGAGATTCTTGAACAGGTTACGATCACGCCCGCCCAGCGCGTCGCAGTGATTGGCGATGGCAAGCTGGGACAATTGATTGCGCGCGTCCTCACTACAACGGGCTGCACACTGTGGCTGATTGGCAAGCACGTGGAAAAACTACAACTCGCCGCCGAGGCAGGCATTGCAACGCTGGCACTGCCGCAGCTCACGTCCACGTTGCACCGTAGCTTTGATTTTGTCGTCGAAGCCAGCGGCGCAGCAACCGGATTGCAACTCGCGCTGGAGCTGGTGCGACCGCGCGGCACGATTATTTTGAAATCCACGTTCCACGGCGCAGTGCAACTTGATACGGCACGCATTGTGGTGGACGAAATCAGCGTGATCGGCTCGCGGTGCGGACGCTTCGCACCCGCGCTGGCGTTGCTGGCGAGCGGGCAAGTAAACGTCGCGCCGTTGATTTCTGCGACCTTCCCCTTGACGGCGGGCGTTGCGGCGATGCAGCAGGCGGTACAGGCAGGGCAATTGAAAGTCTTATTGCAGCCAACGGCGTAACCTTCCCACTACGCCGCAAATTCAGTATGATCCGAACAGGCCGATGAGTTACTACCTTGCCTCGCACAACCTGTAGAAACGATGGATACTGTCATTTTGCCCATTCCCAGGCCGCACCTCTGCGTCATCACTGCCGCCGATATTGAATTCAAGGCTGTGACCGCGCGGTTGGAAGACCAGGTCTTTTCGGTCGTCGCCGGAATGAAACAATGCCACGGGCGTGCCGGACGAAACCTCATTACGGTGCTGCAATCGGAGGTCGGCGCACCTGATTTCAAAAGCAAATTAACCGCTCACTTGCGAGCCGTAAAATACGAGGCCCTGCTGATGATCGGGCTGGCGGGCGCGTTGATGCCAGACCTGAAGACGGGTACAGTGATTTTTTACGACACCTGCTTTTCCTTTCGCCCGGAACTTGCCGCAGCCGAGGACAGCGCAAGCGTGTGCGATTTTCAAGCGGCTTCGGCGCTGCGCCAACTGCTGCTGGCCGAGGGCTTGGAATGTGTTTTTGGCGCGGGACTGACGCTGGATTTTATGGTGACGGCGGCGACGGAAAAATTATCGCTGGGCGAATCGTATGGCGCAGCGGCAGTGGATATGGAAAGTTACGATGTCATTCGCGTCGGCATGGAATTAGGGCTGCCTGTCGTAACGCTGCGCATTATTCTGGACGAGGCTGAACAGAAGACCCCCGATTTCAATCTGGCATTGAATGAGCAGGGACAAATGAATCCGGCGAAATCGTTATTGGCGATGACGCTTCGCCCCGTTGCCGCCATTCAATTTCTCTTCAGCCTGCGCGCCGCGATGAAGACCTTGCGGCACGCCACGCACCTTGCGCTGCAAGCGGAACCGCAACGGCTACGCGCCTCGCAAGCCCTGGTGCTGGCCCGAAAACTGCCGGTGTGAGTTGTCACAGCCCGGCGGCACTTGTATAACAAGCAGCGTATGAAAGCATTCATTACGGGCGCGACTGGTTTCGTCGGCGGCAATCTTGTGCGGGCATTGCTGGCCGATGGGCATCACATCCGCGCCTTAGCTCGCCCCCAAAGTGATCGTCGTCCCCTCACAGGATTGCCCATCGAATTCGCCGATGGTGATCTGGACAACCCAACGCAATTGGCAGAACAAATCGCGGGCTGTGAAGTCGTGTTCCACGTCGCCGCACATTATTCGCTCTGGGCGAAAGACAGTGAAGCGATTTACCGCGCCAACGTCACTGGCACAAAAAACATTTTGGCAGCGGCGCAGCAAGCGAGCGTCAAACGTTTCGTGCATACCAGTTCCGTCGCCGCCATCGGCGTGCCGCGCGCAGGGACTTCGGCAACGGAAGAAACGCAGACGACCGCCGAAGCCTTAGTCAGCGCCTACAAAAAATCCAAATTTTTAGCGGAACAAGCCGCCCTCGACGCCGCGCGCAACGGCTTGGATGTCGTGATTGTCAACCCTTCGACGCCGATTGGCGCGTACGATGTGAAGCCAACACCGACGGGCGAAATCGTGCTGCGTTTTTTGCAGGATCGGATGCCCGCCTACGTGCACACCGGCCTCAACCTGATAGATGTCGAAGACGTAGCGCGCGGCCACATTCTGGCGTGGCAAAAAGGCCGTAGGGGCGAGCGATACATTTTGGGGAATCTCAATCTAACGCTCAAAGCAATGCTGCAAATGCTCGCCCAAATCACGGGCAAACCCGCACCGAAAATTGCGGTGCCCCATTTTTTGCCGCTCGCCGTCGCTTTTGTAGATGAGCGAATACTCGCGCGCTACTTCGGCAAGACGCCGCAGGTTTCCTACGATTCGGTGCAGATGTCGCGGCACGCGATGTACTATGATTCATCAAAGGCAGTGCGGGAACTCGGCCTGCCACAGAGCCCGATTGAAGGGGCGCTTGCCAAAGCCGTGCAGTGGTTTGAAGCCAATGGGTATGTGTAATTATGGGCAATTCCCTCTTATTCAAAAATGCAACTGTCCTCATGCTTGATGCTGGCAATCATATCTTCACGGGCGATGTACTGGTTGAGGGGGATCGCATTGCCGCTTTCAATCCCACCACAACGGCAGCTGAAATCATTGATGCGACGGGGCGCGTGTTATTGCCTGGCTTTGTGCAAACGCACGTGCATTTGTGCCAGACGCTTTTTCGTGGCGCGGCGGATGATCTGACCTTGATTGACTGGCTGAAACAACGCATCTGGCCGATGGAAGCGGCGCATACGCCTGCGTCGTTGCGATTGTCAGCCCAGCTTGGCATCGCAGAATTGATACGCGGCGGTACGACCTGCGCGCTGACAATGGAAACGGTAAATTACACGCAAGAAGTCTTTCGCGTAGTCGAAGAATCAGGATTTCGCGCAACAGTGGGCAAATGCCTAATGGACGCGGGCGACGAGGTGCCAGCGGCATTGCACGAAGAAACAAATGCGGCATTAGCTGAAGCGGTCACACTCATCGAACGCTGGCACGGAAAAGGCAACGGACGCATTCGCGCCTGTTTTGCCCCGCGCTTTGCCCTGAGTTGTACGCGCGAATTATTGGAACAGGTCGCGCAGTTGTCGCGTGAACGGCAAGTGCTGGTTCACACGCACGCCTCGGAAAATCGCGAGGAAATTGCGCTCGTTGAAAATCAAACCGGTCTGCGTAACATCGCCTATTTGCATTCCGTTGGTCTGGCCGCGCCGCACGTCGTGTTGGCGCATTGCATCTGGCTCGATGAACCGGAAATGACGTTGCTGCAACAAACCAGCACAAAGGTCGCGCATTGCCCGTCGTCTAACTTAAAGCTTGGTTCTGGCATTGCACAGATTACAGAAATGCTGGGACGTGGCATTTCTGTATCACTCGGCGCTGATGGCACGCCTTGTAACAATCGGCTCGATATGTTCACCGAAATTCGCACCGCCGCGCTGCTGCAAAAAGTGCAACACGGCCCACAGGCAATGCCCGCGCTAACGGCTTTGCGAATGGCGACAAATGAAGGCGCGAAGGCACTGGGCTTAGACGATGAAATCGGCAGTATCGAAATCGGCAAGAAAGCCGATTTGCTCTTACTCAATTTGCAGCATCTCTCCTGCACGCCGCAACCTGATCTAGTTTCCACGATTGTCTATTCCGCCCAAGCGAGCAACGTGGAAACGGTCTTGATTGATGGGCGCATCGTGTTGCGCGACGGCGTGCTGCAAACGCTTGCAGAGGCAGACATCATCGTGCAGGCGCAGCAGTACACCAGCAAATTGTTTTGAAGATCAGCCGCAATTCGTACTGTAAACGATCCTGTGGTCTATTTTGATACAGGAAGTTAAGTTTGACACCCAGGTATGTAAAAGTTACAATGCCTCAGCTTTTGCCTGCAATTTCTTTGTCAGCAAAACGCAATACACAACCTCCCCGCAATCGGCTTTGCTGTAATGAATAGATCGAGGAGTTACCGAACATAATGAATAAGCTTTGCAGTTCTTTTTTATCATCCACTATATCCAGCCTCTGCCTCTGTGTAGTCTTTGCCCTGACTGCGTTCGCACAAGTTCCCAATCAAGAACGCAGCAACAAAATTCAATTGACGATTGAACGCTCGCAAGAAAGCTTCCGCAAAGGCGAAGAATTTTTTCAGGCGGGCGAATATGCACAGGCACGGCGCAATTACGACCGCGCGCTGGAAATTATTTTAGAAACTGGCATTGATATTCGCAGCGATGCCCAACTGAAACAGCAGTATCAAAGATTGATTGACCAGATCAATCAACGCCAGGCAACACTCACCAAACAATTACCCGCTCCCACGCCGCTCAGCGCGCAGGCTAAAGATGAAATGACCGACGCGCAGGCCGCACAATTAGCCAAGCAATCCCAAGCCACGAATCCCGGCGCTTCCTCTTCCCCGTTGGATGACATTTCGCAACTCAATCTGACGGAAGAAGAACGCCAGGCAACGGATGCCGAAGCCAGAGCCGCCTTGCTGGCCGCCAAGATTGATTTCGGTTTCAAGCCGAATGCGCTGGTGCAAAGCTGGATTAACTATTATCAGGGTCGTGGACGTACGACGATGGAACGCGGCTTACAGCGTTCGGGTCGTTATATGGCGCTGGCGCGGCGCATCTTCAAGGAAGAAGGCGTGCCGCAGGATTTGGCCTGGCTCGGACAAGTTGAAAGCGCGTGGTCGCCGAATGCGCGTTCGTGGGCAGCAGCCGTCGGCCTGTGGCAATTTATTCCCGGCACCGCGGCACGCTTTGGATTGCGGCAGGACTTTTATATTGATGAACGCTCCAGCTTTGAAAAGGCGACGCGCGCGTCGGCTCGGTATTTGAAGTTCTTAGCCAATCGTTACGCCGGCAACTGGGAATTGGCAATGGCGGCGTATAACTCCGGCGAAGGCAATGTGGATCGTGCGATTGCGCGTTCGGGCTATGCCGACTTCTGGGAAATTTATCAGCGCGGATTGTTGCCGAATGAAACTCGGAATTACGTGCCGAACATTCTGGCCACGATCATCATTGCCAAGAATCCACAGCGTTATGGTTTCACCGCGAAGCCGCTGGCACCGCTCGCGTATGACACCGTATTGGTCAACAATTCCGTCGACCTACGCCTGGCCGCAGAAGCCTGCGACACCAGCTATGATTTCCTGCTGGAACTCAATCCTGAACTGAAGCGTGGCACAACGCCGCAAGGCTTTGCTTACGGCCTGCGTGTGCCACCCGGTCGCGGCAAGAATCTGCAAGCGTGGCTCGTGCGCATTCCGGCGGACAAACGCAATTCCTGGCGCTTGATGACGGCGCAAAATGAAGATTCATTTGCCACGATTGCCAAGCGCACAGGCGTTTCAGAGGCGACATTGGTAGCAGTGAATGGCGGCGTGGAACCGAAGGCAGGACAAAAGGTCATCGTTCCGGCCGGCAGCAACGTACGCACTGTCGCACAGGTTGGGCCGAAGGGTTCATTGGCGGCTAACGTTGCGGCGGCACCTGCCACAACTGGCGGCGGCTACACGAAAGTGATTGTGTACACGGCCAAAGCGAACGAAACGATCAACGACATCGCAGCGCGTTATGGATCATCGGCCAAAGACATCGCGGCGCTCAATCGCCTGAATGCGGCAACGCCACTGCGTGCCGGGCAAACGCTCAAAGTTCCGACTCGCGGTAAGTAGTTTTTGCATAATTCCTTTCTGGTTCTTCAAGCAGCGAGATGCTTTCTGAAAGCCTCGCTGCTTTTTCTTTGTCAGCCTTTCACCCGCGACAAATCCAATCGCATTAGCGTCGCCGTGCTGCGCGCAACCAACGTGCCGTCAGCAAAGGTAATGCTGGCCTCGGCATAGGCGAGCGTGCGTCCCAGATGTACGATTTTGGCTTCGCAATACACATCCTGATCTTTGACGCCTTTCAGAAAGTTGATGCGTTGTTCGACAGTCGTCAGCGTTTCGTTTGCAGGCAGCAGCGTCATCAAAGCGTGCGCGGCCGCGGCATCAGCCAAGCTGTAAAGCGCGCCGCCGTGAACGACGAAAGGCTGCAAAAATTCCGGGCGAAACGCCATTTTCATTTTCACCCAGCCCTCGCCTGCATCCAGCATTTCGATGCTGAGGTGATTGAGATAAGCAATGCGATCCGATATCGCTTTGACCTTCGCAAAAAGTTCGTTGGACATGTTTTTTTGAGGTTTTGAGCAGTTCCTGACGACTGACCGCTACCCGCTGGCCACTGTCTATAAACCTCTCAGCCGTCGGCGGGGAAAGGTTGTAGACAGGGCCAGCGGGTAGCGGTCATTCGTCAGGAAGAATTAGTGCAATTGTTTTTGTAAGGCGTCGGCGCTCCTCACAGGTGCAGCGCAGACATAGCGATGGCAAACATACGCCGTCGCCTGCCCATCAACTTGCACACGATCCGCGAGCAAATGAATGGACGAAACTTCCTCCGGCGCAGCACCAGCAACCACTTTATTCGGCAAGTAGGCGCTGAACACAGCATCAATCAATGTCTGTGTCTTTTCTCCATTTCGCGCGCCAATGATGGCAATTTCGTGCGCCTGACTGCAATACAAATCCAACGCGCAAAGCAGGTGGCCAAATGCATTCGGAAACTTCGTGATGGCGCTCGCCAGCAGCTTCAACGTGCGCTCCGCCGCCTCGTAATAGCGCGCGTCATTCGTGAACAGCGCCAGCCGTTGCAGCACGTGCGCCGCAACTGAATTGCCTGATGGCGTCGCGTTGTCGTAGGACTCTTTGGCGCGGGCAATCAGTTGTTCGTGATCGTTGGAGGTGAAGAAGAAGCCGCCTTCCGCTTCATCCCAAAACAGCGCGAGCATCGTGTCAGCCAGCGCGCGTGCTTCGCTAAACCAGCGTTCATCAAACGTCGCTTCATACAGCGCAAGCAGCCCATCTATCAAATAAGCATAATCTTCCTGATACGCATTCAACTTGCTCTGCCCGTCCTTGTATGTGCGCAGTAGGCGTCTGTCACGCTTGAGTTGTGAAGTCAAAAACTCCGCATTGCGTACGGCAACCTGCAAGTAATCCTCACGCTTCAGCACGCGCGCAGCTTCGGCAAAGCTGCGCAGCATCAAACCATTCCACGCTGTCAGAATCTTTTCATCGCGCGCGGGTTTGATGCGCTGTTCTCGCGCAGCAAACAACACCTGTTTGCCGCGCGCAATTGCTGCGGCCAATCGCTCCGGCGTCACGTCCAGAATGCGCGCCACCGTTGTCAGTTCCGTGTCCACGTGCAACGCGCTCGTACCGTGCTCGAAGTTGCCGTGCGCGGAAACGTCAAAGTAGCGGTTGAATAACTGCCCGTCTTCCTCACCGAGCAACGCCATCACTTCATCGGGTCGCCAGACAAAGAACTTCCCTTCCTCGCCCTCGCTGTCCGCGTCCTGCGAAGAATAAAAGCCGCCGCTCGCATCCAGCATTTCGCGCACGACATAATCCAGGATTTCCGTGGTAATTTGCCGGTAGAAGTCTTTCCCCGTGACCAGATAAGCATCGAGGTAAATGCGACTGAGCAGAGCGTTGTCGTACAGCATTTTCTCGAAATGCGGAATCAGCCATTTTTCGTCTACGGAATAGCGATGGAAGCCGCCGCCAAGTTGATCGTACATCCCGCCGTGCGCCATTTTGATGAGCGTCAATTCCACTGCCGTTTGCAAGGCACCGTCGTCTGTGCGCCGTGCCTGTCGCAGCAAAAAGCTCAACACCATCGCGGGCGGAAACTTTGGCGCGCGCCCGAAGCCGCCATTCTCAGGATCAAAACTGCGCATAATGCCCTGCGCCGCTTTGTCCAAAATCTCCGTCGTCAATTCGCCCTCGGCCGACGTGAATTCGTTGAGCTTGGCAAGCTGTTCAATGATGACGCTGGCATTCGCGGTAATCTGTTCGCGCTGTTCCTTGTACGCTTCGGCAATCGAGATCAGCACGCGCGGAAAGCCCGGCATTCCGCGTCGATCTTCGGGCGGATAGTAGGTGCCGCCATAAAACGGCACGCCTTCCGGCGTTAGGAAAACCGTCATTGGCCAGCCGCCATGTCCCGTCATCATTTGCACGGCGTTCATGTAAATCGAATCAATGTCGGGACGCTCTTCGCGGTCAACTTTGATGTTGATGAAGAGATCATTCATCAACTTGGCAATGGCTTCGTTTTCAAAGGATTCATGCGCCATAACGTGGCACCAGTGGCAAGCGGCGTAGCCCACAGACAGCAAAACCGGCTTGTCCTCCTGCCGGGCTTTGGCAAAGGCTTCCTCACTCCAGGGATACCAATCTACCGGGTTGTGCGCGTGTTGGATTAAATATGGGCTGGTTTCGTGAATCAAACGATTCGTGAACTGCGGCGATTCCTGGTGATTTCTCATTGCCTAATCTTTACGGCTCAGCGAGAAAAACACAAGCGAGGGGGTCAGCAAATGCGCGGCAATTGTTCGCCGGAAAACATATCCACAATACGTTGCGCGCCGATGCGGCTTTTCATCGTCACCAACGCGGGCGTGTTTTCCGTGACGGTGCCGATCCAGGCGCTCTGCGCGCCGAGTTCGTGTGCTTGCAAAATGGCGAGCGCGTCCTCCGCCTGCGAGGCGGGCACAAACACCACAAAGCGTCCTTCATTTGCCAGGTAAAGCGGGTCAAGGCCGAGGATTTCGCACGCGCCCTGCACTTCTTCCGTAATCGGAATCGCGCTTTCGGTAAGGGCGATTTGACGCTGTGATTCTTCGGCGATTTCAACTAGCGCACTGGCTAAGCCGCCGCGTGTCAGATCACGTAAACAATGCAGCTCCAGCCCGGCGGCCAGCAACGTTTGCACCAGTTCAGCGACGGGCGCGCAATCGCTTTCGATGGCGGTTGCAAAGACAGTCCTTCGCGCAACGCCATAATCGCAATGCCGTGCCGCCCAGATCGCCGCTGAGCAACACGGCATCGCCGGGCTGATACTCGTCGGCGCAATCGTCAATGCATGTTCAATCACGCCGACGCCAGCGGTGTTGATGAAGATGCCATCGCCTTTGCCTTTGTCCACGACTTTGGTGTCGCCAGTCACAAGTTGAATGCCAGCGCGCGCGGCGGCCTGTTGCATAGATTGGATCACACGCCACAGCGTCTCCATCGGCAAGCCTTCTTCCAGAATAAAGCCTGCGCTCAGATATAACGGGCGCGCGCCGCACATCGCCAAATCATTCACCGTGCCGTTGATCGCCAACGTACCGATGTCGCCGCCGGGAAAAAAAAGCGGGCGCACTACATACGAATCCGTCGTGAAAGCGAGCCGCGCGCCATTCACATCGAAAACCGCGCCATCGTGCCGCACGCCCAACAACGGATTGCGAAAGGCAGGCACGAACATTTGCTCGATCAATTGATGCATCAATTTGCCGCCGCCGCCGTGTGCCAACAACACACGCGGGTATTGCTGAATGGGCAGCGGACACGAAAGGGAAAATTCTGGCTGCGTGCTTCTCATCTAGGCCTCCGACTTTGCGGTGTGCGCAATGCGACGATAGCGGTAATAGGCGGCGCAAGCGCCTTCGCTGGAAACCATCGGCGCGCCGAGCGGATATTCAGGCGTGCAGCGCGTACCAAAAGCCGGGCACTCGTGCGGCTTTTTGACGCCTTGCATAATTAGTCCGCTGATACACTCCGGCGGCTCTTCTGCAATGTAATCCGCCAGGGCAAAGCGTTGCTCCGCATCGTATGCCTGATACTGTTCCTGCAAAGCCAAGCCGCTGGCTGGAATCGCACCAACGCCGCGCCATTTGCGGGGTACGATGCGAAAAACCTCCCGGATCAATTGCTGCGCTGCTTCGTTGCCTGTGCGACGAACTGAACGCGCGTATTGATTCTCGACCGTTGCACACCCCGCTTCCAATTGCCGCACGCAGAGATAAATGCCCTGCAAAATGTCTACGGGTTCAAAGCCGGTGACGACAATCGGTACGTGATAACGGCGCGCAATCGGCTCGTATTCAGTGAAACCCATCACGGTGCAAACGTGCCCGGCGGCAAGAAAGCCCTGCACGCGATTGAGCGGTGAAGAAAGAATCGCTTCCATCGCCGGGGGCACCAGCACGTGCGAAACGAGCACGGAAAAATTTGTGATCTCTTGTTGTGCAGCCTGATGCACGGCCATCGCATTTGCGGGCGCAGTCGTTTCAAAACCGACCGCAAAGAAAACGATTTGTTTGTCGGGATGGTCGCGCGCAATCGTGAGGCAATCGAGCGGCGAATAGACAATGCGCACATCGCCGCCAGCGGCTTTGACCGTCAGCAAATCCTGACCGCTGCCCGGCACGCGCAACATATCGCCGAAAGAACAAAAGATCACGTCAGGCCGCGCGGCAATCGTGACCGCTTTATCAATCAATTCAATCGGCGTGACGCACACAGGACAACCAGGGCCATGTACCAACGTGATAAGCGGCGGCAGCAATTCGTCAATGCCGTAACGCACGATGGAATGCGTTTGGCCGCCGCAAATTTCCATAATCGTCCACGGCTTTGTGGTGTGACGAGCAATAGCCTGCGCGAATTTTTGGGCGGCAGCGGCGTCGCGGTATTCGTCCACAAATCTCATCGCGCAGCCTCCTCTTCGTCAAGCTCGGAGAGTTCATTCATGGTTTGCAAATAGGCAAAGACCTGTTCGGCTTCCGCTTCGTCTACGACACTGATGGCCAGTCCAACATGTACCAGAACGTAATCGCCGAGGCGCGCCTCAGGCACACAGCTTAGGTTGACTTCTTTGCGAATGCCGCCAAAACTGACCTGCCCGCGACGCAACAAATCTTCGCCTTCGATGCTGATGATTTTTCCGGGTACGGCTAAGCACATGCAGACATTCCTCCTGATTCTTCGCATGCCAGCGCGACGAGCTGTCCCAGCGCGATGCCGCCGTCATTGGGCGGAATGCGTTGATGCCAATACGGGCGGAAGCCAGCGGCGCGCAAGCGCTGGACGGCGCGCTCGGTCAGGTATTTGTTTTGCCAGCAGCCACCGGTTAACGCGACGCGCGCTTCGCCAACATGAAGGGCAACCGCGATGATGGCTTCGACCAGTGTGTTATGAAATTTCGCGGCAATGTGGCGGAGCGAGACGCGTAGTTGAAGATCGGTGAGAACCGCACGCACCATCGGCTCCCAATCAATCACGAGGGGCTTGCGCAAGGCTTCCTGCAAACGCACCGAGATTACGCTTCGTCAGTCACCAAACCCGCTATCGCAAATTCAACGCCATCGCCGCCTGCCCTTCAAATTGCGTGTGCCAGCGTTCTTGCGCCAGCGCCGCAACGGCATCAAAGAGGCGTCAACGCTGGAAGTCAGCGGCATTCACCTGTTGCCGCAGCATTTGTCGCAGCAGCGTTTGTTCGTGTGGCGAAAACGGTGGAGAAGAGGTAAGGTTCTTCTCAAAAGTCCCTCGCCATAGATTTCGTAGAGCAAGCCAAGCGCAATGCGACGCGGTTCACGCACGGCCTTTTCGCCGCCCGGCAAACGAAACTGCCGCCAATGCGCTACACGTTCATACCTGTAATTTTCCACGTAAAACTCACCCCCAGATCGTCCCATCGTCGCCGTAGCCCGTGCCATCCCACGCCACGCCCAGCGCAGGCTCCGTCACTTCATTCTCTGCCAGACAGGCCAATACGTGCGCAAAGTGATGCTGCACGCACGTCACCGGCAGTCCGCACCCTTGGGCAAAGCGCGTCGAGAGGTAATCAGGATGCGCGTCACAAGCAATCCGCGCGGGTTGGATTTCATACAACGCCGCGAAATCGGCAATCACTTTTTGGAAAGCAGCAAAGGCGGGCAGCGTTTCCAGATCACCAATGTGCTGGCTGACAAAAGCATTCTGTTCGACCGCCATCGCAACCGTATTTTTCAAATGTGCGCCCGTCGCCAACCCTGGCGGAAGCAGCATACTGAGTGGCACAGGCAACGGCGCGTAACCGCGTGCGCGTCGCAACACAATTTCACGCCCGGCCATTATGCGCACGATAGAATCGTCTACGTGGCGATTGATGGGGCGATTATGCACGAGATAAAAATCGGCGAGGCCCGCTAGGCGTTCGCGCGCTTCCTGTTCATCAATGCAAATCGGCTCGTCTGACAAATTGCCGCTCGTTGGCGACAACCGGGAATGGCAATACATCCAGCAGCAAATGATGCAGCGGCGTGTAGGGCAACATCACGCCAAGGTAGGATTCTGTGGCGCGATTGCTTCACATAAATGACCCGCTGCCGCTTGAGCAGGACAATCGGCGCTTCGGGCGCTGCAGCAAACGCGCTTCGAGCGGCGAAACTTCACAGTCTGCCTCAATCGCGGTCAGCGTTGGATACAGCAAAAGCCAACGGTTTTCTTCCCGATGCTTGCGCCGCCGTAGTTCCAACACTGCCTCCTGATCGTGCGCGTTGACGATATGGGAACGAAGCCGCCAGTCCTTTAACCATGACGATCTTTCCCGTGCGAAGCGCAGCAGCGGCTTGTAACAACGCTTCGTGCTTTGTCGCCAGCGGCTGTCCGGCTGCATTCCACATCAACCCAACTGCGGCCCACAGCGCGGACAGGCATTCGGCTGTTGCGTGAAAGCGCCGATCCAGCAGGTTTTCATATTCCGCCTGACATTCCGCACACATCGCAAAATGCTTCATCGTCGTGTGGGCACGGTCATACGGCAGAGCGTCGATGATGCTGAAGCGTGGCCCGCAGTTCGTGCAATTCGTGAACGGATAGCGATAGCGACGATTGCGCGGATCGCGGACGTCAGCCAGGCAATCCGCACAAACGGCAATATCCGGCAAGACTAAAGCCGTCTTCGCGCCACCGTCTTCGCTGTGGCGAATCGTGAAATCGGCATAACCGCACGGATCGAGAAAGGCGGATTCAAGGCTTTGGATAACGGCGCGCGGCGGGCGTTCGGTAGTGATGCGCAAGAGAAAGTTGTGCAAGATGGGCGGCGCACCTTCGACTTCGATAAAAACGCCTTGCGCGGAATTATTCACCCAGCCCGTCAATCCCAGTTCCGTAGCCAGCCGGTAAACAAAAGGGCGAAAGCCCACGCCCTGCACCGCACCGCGAATGACCAGCCGGAGCCGCGCTGTTGTCGTCACTGCAATTGGCGACGCGGCATTCATCCGGCGTTTCCTTTTTTGCTTGCCAGTCTGCCACTCGCCACCACACGCTCTTTCAACCACTGCGCCCAGGCGTCTATGCCTTCGCCTGTGCGACAGGAAAGAGGAAAGATGGTGGTTGCGGGACTGACCTGCCGCACGTTCTGGCGTAATTCGTCCAGGCTGACGCCCGCGTAAGGTAATAAGTCAATTTTGTTCAGCAACACGGTGGCGGCTTCGTGAAACATCAGCGGGTACTTCATCGGTTTCTCTGCGCCTTCGACTGTGCTGTACACCATCACTTTCAAGTCTTCGCCCAATTCAAACTCCGCCGGGCAGACCAGATTTCCGACGTTTTCGATGAACAGCAAATCAAGCGGCGCGAGCGGGAAGCTGTCGAGCGCACGATGAATCATTTGCGCGTCAAGATGACAAATCGAACCCGTCGTAATTTGCAGTGCCGGCACGCCGAGCGCACTGATGCGGTCGGCATCAAATGTCGTCATCAAATCGCCTTCGATTACGCCGAGGCGAAAATCGTTTTTGAGACACCGAATCGTTTGTTCAAGCACAGAGGTTTTTCCGGCTCCCGGCGCAGACATCAAATTCACGACGAAAACGTGCTGCGCCACAAAGTGCGCGTGATTGTGTGCGGCCAGCGATTCGTTCTGTTGGAGGATGTGCGTGTCTACAACAACTTCGTGCATAAAGACTCCCGACTCAAACAAAATCTATGTACTCCACCTGCATTTCGCGCCCACTGAGAATTTCCAACGGATGCTGACAAACAGGGCATAAAAAGTTGAAGTCATTTCGGGTTTGGAAAATCTGCTCGCACTGCGAACAACGTTTGCGCAGGGGAACCTCTTCGATTTCCAGCATTGCCCGCTCGGCTACGGTTCCCGGCTTGATGGCGGTAAAGGCGAACTCCAACGCATCTTTGACCACACCAGTGAAGGCACCGATGCGGAGCTTGATTTTATTGGCTTGTGCAGTTCCGTGCTTACTTGCCTCGGTGCTGACAATATCCAATACGCCTTGCATAATGGCGAGTTCGTGCATAGTTTCTTGAGACCGTACGGAAACCGCGAAGCGCCAGCGCACGCGGCTCGCGTGCTAAGGCCCGCAAGCCATAACGTTCATCGCAGGCGGTTCCTTTCTGACGCCACAGCACGCGAGCCGCGTGCGCTCCCAGGCGCTTCGCGTGGTGCTTGAGAGACTGGCCAACCAAAGAGGTTTACTGGCACAGTCCTCAGTTCATTGGGCGATCTCGTCAAGTACGAATTCCACTACACGCGGCACAGCAGCGCGGATTGCGGGCGAAAGCTCAACGCATAAATCCTGCAAGGGAGCAATAGACACCGCAAACAGCCGTACATCTACCACATCGCCAAGCAGGTAAAACGTATCCAGCAAATCTTTCAGCCCAATGTCATGCGCCGTCAACGTGTGCGGATAATCGCGCGCAAAGCGGGGGCGCAGATAATGCACCGTTCCAGCGGGCGCGCCGTCGGCGGTGGCGTCAATGAGGATCACTTGCCGCGCTTGTTGCATCGGTTCCAGCAACAGGAAGCTGCCGGTTCCGCCGTCCAAACACGTGACGTATTCGGGCAGCGGAATCCGGCTGAGCGCCTCGACAACGCGAACACCAACGCCTTCATCGCCCATCAACGTGTTGCCGATTCCTAACACCAACACTTGTGCGCGTGCGGCTGCCTGGGAATTACTTGAGTTCATCTTCGCGCCTGAATTTCCAGCCGCTAACGATAGAAGCGGCAGTGCCTCTGGCCTCTACATACTCGTGATAAAGCACGATGTAGAGATGGACAATGACAAAAACGATGGTCACCCACATCGCCAGATGATGCCATTGCCGCATGGCCTGATCGCCGCCAAGCAGCGGAGTTACCCATTTGAACATCTTCGGAATCCACGACGAACTCATATCCGCATACAGCGCAAATCCCGTCATAATTTGAAACAGCGACAAGAGAAAGAGTAGAAAGTAGCTCGTCGCTGCCAAGGCGTTATGACCAAGCTCTAACGCGCGCCGCAATTTGAGCATGAAGATGTCTACTTGCAGCACTTCCAGTAAGCCACGCCATTGTTTCGGATGCAGCGGAAGATACTGGTTCCAGCGTGCATAGTGATTGCCCGCAAACGCCCAGTAAATCCGCCCCAAAAAGTTGAAGAAGAATACAAACCCCGCCGCGAAATGCAGAAAGCGCGCCGTCCCGAACCAGTATTGCTGATACGCTTCGGAAGCATTGAAGACGGCCTGCGGATTGCCGATGAGATAGCCCGTCGCCGCCAGAACTGTAATGCACACCGCATTCGCCCAATGGAAAATACGCACGGGCAATTCCAAACATAAATGCGCGCACATAATTCGCAGGCGAGTGAATTATTGAGAAGAATTGCTTTTGCTGTAGTTGCCATAGCCTACCTCATTCAAACTGCACCTGATGAATGTGCTTGCCTGCCGGGTCATACAAATGCACCGCACAGGCCAAACACGGATCGAACGAATGAATCGTGCGCAAGGATTTCGACGGGCTGTTCGGCATTGGCGACGAGGCGTACCGAGCAGTGACTCTTCGTAGGCAGAACGCTGGCCTTTCGCATCGCGTGGCGAGGCATTCCACGTGCGCAGGAACGACCAGTTGATAGTTCTCAATTTTGCGTTCCTTGATGCGAATCCAATGTGCCAATGCACCGCGCGGCGGTCATTCCGCCCTCACAAGTCGTCGGCCACGTCACGGGACATTTTCGCGTGAATGTCGTTACGTCACCGCTTTTGATATTGGCGAGCAGGTCATCGTAGAAGCCCTTCATCCAATGGACGACCAACTTGGTTTCCAGGCCGCGCGCTGCCGTGCGCCCAAGCGTAGAGAATAAGGCGTCAATTGGAACGGCGAGTTTTGCAGGGTTTCAGTGATAACTTCTTTGACTTCTGTACTTCCTCGGCCATAGGCAACCAATAAGCGAGCCAGCGGGCCGACTTCCATCGGGTTGTCTTTCCAGCGCGGTGTTTTCAGCCACGAATATTTGCCTTCGACATTCAGTTGCTCGAAGGGCGGTTTCGGGCCGGTGAAGTTGAATTCCGTCTCGCCTGCCCACGGATGCAACCCTTTGGCTTCGCCCACCGAGTACTTGTACCAGGAATGCGAAATGTATTCCTTGATCTCTTCGGCCTCCGCGTCCGTTCACGTCGTGAACTTCGTTGGAATTACGATTGAGAATCGCGCCGCGCGGGAATTTATAGGCTTCGGGGAAGCCATACCCCTTCGTTGGCAAATCGCCGTACGCGAGGTAATGCTTCAGTCCGCCGCCAATCGCGCCCCAGTCCTTGTAAAAGCCTGCGATAGCGATCAGGTCAAGGATGTAAACCTGCTCGACAAATGTGATGGCGTCCTTGATTAACTGCCCGACGTGATTCAATCACGTTCGGTGTTGATGGCGTTGACTTCTTCGAGATTGATTGAGCAAGGAACGCCACCCACGAGATAATTCGGATGCGGATTTTTGCCGCCGAAAATCGCGTGGATTTTGACGATTTCTTTTTGCCACTCCAATGCTTCCAGGTAATGTGCAACTGCGAGCAGGTTGACTTCAGGCGGCAGCTTGTACGCTGCATGCCCCCAATAACCATTGGCGAAAATGCCAAGTTGCCCGCTGTCCACAAAGCCCTTCAACCGTTTCTGCAAGTCGGCAAAATACGCAGGCGAGCTTTTCGGCCAACTGGAAAGCGATTGCGCCAACTTTGAGACTTCTGCCGGATTGGCTTTGAGTGCGCTCACAACGTCCACCCAATCCAGCGCGTGGAGGTGATAGAAGTGAACGACGTGGTCTTGCACGAATTGCGTGCAAAACATCAGATTGCGAATCAACTCCGCATTCTTCGGCACGGCGATCTTCAGCGCGTCCTCCACCGCACGCACACTGGCCAGCGCATGCACCGTCGTGCAAACGCCACAGACACGTTCGACAAAGGCCCAGGCATCACGCGGATCGCGGTCTTTGAGAATTTTCTCGATGCCGCGCACCATCGTGCCGGAGCTGTAGGCATCGGTGATCTTACCGCCTTCAATCACGGCTTCGATGCGCAGATGCCCTTCAATACGAGTGATTGGATCAACAACAACGCGTGCCATACTTACTTACCTCCTTTGTCGGATTTGGTGGGAGTTTCTTCCGGCTCATCCGCCCCGGCTTCGCCATTGAGTTCAGCAATGAGCTTGCGCTTGCGCATCGGCGTCATTACCGCGTGCGCAGCGACACCAACCAGCGTGGCGACGCCCGCAACCGTGCCAATCGTGTCTGCCGTCGTTTCAATGCCAAAGCCTGGGAAACCCGCCAGATGTTGATAAAATGGCCCATTGTCCCAGAAGCCCGCTTCGCTGCATCCAATGCAGCCGTGCCCGGATTGAACTGGATAGCTAACGCCGCCGTTCCATTTCGTCACGGCACAAGCGTTGTAGGTTGTCGGCCCGCGACAGCCCATTTTGTACGGGCAATACCCCTTGCGCGCGGCTTCGCTCATCATCCCAGGCTTCCACAAAACAAGCCCGCGTCGTAATAAGGCCGCCGGTAACGTGTCGTGTACGCGCCGCCCATAAAATTCTTTGGGGACGCCCGCGACTGTCAGTTCAGGCAACTTGCCAAACACGAGCAAATGCGTGACGACGCCTGTCATCACGTCCGCAATCGGCGGGCAATAACCAGGCACGTTGATGACCGGTTTGTTGATGATCTTGTGAATCGGCGTCGCATTAGTTGGATTCGGCTTTGCGCTTTGCACACAGCCGTGCGAGCGCAACACTGCCCCAGGCAATCACGGCGCTCGCGTCTTTCGCAACCTCCTGCAAAATCTGCTCTGCCGAACGACCACCTACCATCACAATACACGCCGTCGTCGCCCATCGGCACGGAGCCTTCGACGAGCAAGATGTATTGCCCGGCGTATTGTTTAATGGTGTCCGTGATAGGATTTTCGGCTTGATGACCGGCGGCGGCCATCAGGGTTTCGGTGTAGTCGAGAGAAAGATAATCCAGCAAAGACATCCGCTACGACCCAGCAGGATGCGAAGAGCGAATAAACGATTCACTGCAACAGGTACATTCCTGAAAATGGAGCCAGACAACAGGCGGACGCGGTTTCTTCTCAAACGCCTGCACAACAGCCCAACGCCCGAAGCGTTACGCCCAGCGACGGAAGCGGCTACCGTACAGAAATGAAGAAGTCGCGGCGATACCCTTTCGCTTGCATGAACTGCCAGATCAGGGAACCTGCCATAAAAGCCTCGCGCGTGGAAACGAAAACGACCGGAAGAATCATCGTCCGTCGAAGATCACATCCCAGCCCTTCACCTCCGAACAGACGGGATTCTTTACTTGCTATGCTATGAAAAATGAAAGCTGAGTGGAGAAGGAAGCAAGCGGATGCCGAACCCTATAATAATTCGCTTTCGGCAGATTTCCGCGAATAAGCCGGAGAAAAGCAAGGATCAAAACAACCGAATTCAGCAGGAAAATTTTCTCAAACCGGGCGCAGAATGCGCAAAGATTGTGCGGCTCAACTACTGCGGGCAATCACCGTGATGCGACGGCATCGCCAAATTCGCCCGCTTCCATTAGGAATTCGTGTTGGCGGCGCCAGTTGTTTGTTTTTTGTATCGACGGTCAGCAATCTTCAGCGGGCGTTCGAGCGAATCGGCTTCGAGGCCGTACCGAGCCGTGCCGAGGCTGACGCCAGCCGTCGCGCGTTGGCCGTTCTGCACGGGCAAGGCGTAGTCTTCGACGGCGCGTTGCACTCGCCACATCAAATCTTCGACATCGCTTTCGGTTGCGCCCGGCAGTAATGCGACGAATTCATCGCCCGCATAACGCGCCAGGTAATCATAGCTGCGCAGTTCGTTAGCAATCACCTGTGCGATACCAATCAGAAATTCGTTGCCCGCGTGATGCCCGTAAGTATCGTTAATTTTCTTGAAGCCATCTAAATCCATCATCAGCACAGAGAGCGGCGTATTTTGGCGATTCGCACGATTCGATTCCTGTGCGAATTGGAAGAACAAGGAACGCGCATTCGGCATTCCAGTCAACGGATCAGTCAAGGCGAATTCGCGCGTTTCGGCGTGATGAATCGCGTTGTAAATCGAATCAGCGGCGAGGCCGGAAATCGTTTCCAGCATACGAATGTGATCGGTCGAATAACGCAACAGCTTTTCGGAATAGAGCGCAATCACGCCAATCAGTTGCTCACCTTTTAGCAACGGCGCGACGGCCAGCGTTTTGAATTCGTCGGCGGCCAGATTCAGCGCGGCCAAGTCCAGGTCAGGGTGCGCGTTGCAAAACATCTTGCGATGCGCGAGCACCCAGCCTGTGACGCCGTCGCCGGGCAGGACATGCCGTCCAATAAAGGCTTCGGCAAATTTGCCGACAACATGTTCGGCGCGCGCCTGTTGCTTTTGTTCGTCGTACAGATAAATTGCGCACGTCTCAAACGGGATAACGTATTTCAGTTTGTTGGCAAAAATGGCCACCGTGTCTTCTAGATTCAGCGACGTGCTGAACGTGCGTGCGATTTCATACAGCGACGACATTTCGTGGTGCGCGGCGGCAATTTGATCCAGGTATTCCGGCTGATCGCTCAGGCGGCAAGAAGTGGCAGTGTCTTCGTTTTCAGGTTCGAGGAAAAACAAATTGTTCTGCGCAGGTTCGAGCGATAGCCCGGCTTCACTGATGCGTTGCTCAAAGGTGTCCAGATGTGCGAGGAACGTGGCAACGACTTCAGGATCGAAATGCTTGCCGCTTTGCTGTCGCAGCAACTCGCAGGCGTCTGCGCGCGAGAAGGCCGAACGATAGGCGCGATCTTCACGCACGGCGTCGAAACAATCCACAACCGCAAGAATGCGCGCGGTGAGCGGAATGCTTCGTGCCGCTAAGCCTTCGGGGTAACCTTTACGTCCCAGCGTTCGTGGTGGTAGCGCACAATCGGCACGACCGAGTACGGAAAGCCAACGCTCCAAATGCGGGCACCGATGGTTGTATGGATTTTCATTTTTTCAAAACTCGGCAGGCGTCAATTTGCCGGGTTTGTTCAGAATGTGATCTGGCACGCCCAGTTTGCCGATGTCGTGCAACAAAGCGCCTGCGCGCAACGCTTCGATTTCGTCTTCTGGCAGGTTGAAAATACGGCCAACGCCTTCGGCATAAATCTGCACACGGCGGACGTGTTCATGCGTGACTTGATCTTTGGCATCAATGGCGGTGGCGAGCGCTTCGACGGTGGCGAAGTGCAGGCGATTGATTTCAGCCAGATTCGTCGAGGCTGCTTCGACTTTGGTGAAGTACATCCGGCACGCCGCAAAGCTCGCCCACATCATCGGTACGATGACGAGCAAATACAGCGGGCTGGCGCGATGTACGAGAATAAAAACCACTGTGGTGACTAATCCGGTTGCAAACACGTGCAACGCCGACCACAGATAATGTTGCAACCAAAACTGCCCTGAAGGGTGCCGCTGTTTCCAGGCTTGAAATAATGCGGTGCTGGCTGAAGCGCAGAAAAAGTACACGGCAATCATTGCCACAGCAGCGGTCAAAAATAATTCAACCGACGGCAGGGCCAGCGTCATATCGCGCCACGGGGTCAGAGATTGCTGATTGATGACGACATACATCAGCGTTGAAGCTAGCCACGCAGCAACAGATTGCGTACCGGCCTGATAAAGGCATTCGACGCATTTGCGTGCAGTGTAACGCGCTGTCAAAAAACCATTCAGGGCCGCGCCCAGCGTAGCAACGGGCGTGCCGAGCGAAAAGGCCGCGAGAAACAGCAACGCATCCGTCGGTGCCAGCACGCCGGAACTGCTGGGCATGACGACGGCGAGGCGTCCGATCAATCCAATCATCAGCCACAGACAGAGCGCCTGCCAAAGCTGCGTCGGCGATAAAGCGTGGAGTTGTGTCACGCTCACCAACGTCGCGGTGCCGCCGCACAAGACGATTGCACACCAGAGGATTTGGTTGCGCCGTGAATATTTGGAGAAATCGAATCCGTTCATATTGCTCGTTTGCTCTGCGCCGTGTGTTCTACGCGACTACAGGGCAAACGATAGTGGAAGGCTGTTTGTCAGCTCTTACAAAGCGATGATAAGACTGCGGCGCGAAGAGCGTAAAAGCTCACGTTTTTATGGCGAGTCAGCGGCAAACGAATGTCAGGAGAATAGACCGCAGATCAAGCGGATCAAGCAGGTTTTCGGTAATCTACATAAATCCGCCTGCTTTGTGGTCTGTTGCAGGAATAAGTTTGGCGGTTTCCTTAGGCGCAGGTTTTGTATTATGATTTGCATCGTTCACCACGAAAAGGCAATCCAGTTTGACAAGCAAATTTAGACGCACACACAAGGAGCAGAAACTACACTTGATGTATCAAACCGAACTTCGCGCGCTGCCTCAGCGCCCACTTAAGATGGCAGGCTGACCGTCCCACAAAATACCGGAACCGGTCAGCGCACGCCAATGGAGGTAATTATGGCTATGCAACTGACCAACCGGGAAAAACTCGCCTTTAAATTAGACCACCTCTCAGATTCCGAAATCGAAGAAATCAACGAATACATTTCCATTATGGAAAGTATGCGCCGCCCGGCCTATGCCGATGGCTTTGACGATGAACTTGTTGCCGCGCTTGGTTCCGCCTACGAAAACCGTCGCGCGCAGCAAGTCTTTGAATGGGATGCCGTACGCCAGCGTTCAGATCGGACAGCGATTCAGGCGCGGGCAGCGCATCGGTAAATTTTGCCCGTAGTCCGTGGTCAGTTGTGCGTCGTTTTTGCTCAAACGTTGCTTGGCAAAACAACGCACAACTGACCACGGACTCCGGGCGACAGATTTTTTTCCTCTCCGCGTAACTTTTCCTTTCCTTCCGGTAATAAGCAAACAGAGCTACACTGAAATCAACGGCTCACAAGATTGAATTGATAGAGTTAGGATCAGCATTGGAAATCATTACTGAACAACCTGGCTTGCTGGTATTTGCGACGGATCAGACGGCGTCCGTGCTTGCGGACATGACGGACGAAAATTTATTGGCGGCGGCAGCCTGCGGCGATGAAACTGCGTTTCGCCTGCTCTATGAACGACATCGCACGCTAGTCTTTCGTTTCGCCTATCGCCTCTTGCAGTCCATCGAGTTGGCGGAGGAAATCACGCACGATTGTTTTTTGAGCTTGATTAAAAAGCCGGGACGCTTCGACGCTTCCCGTGCGAGCTTAAAAACCTATCTCTGCGCCGCCGCGCGCAATCAGGCATTGAAGCTGATGCGGCGTGCGGGCAACGAAACAACTTGGGAAGAAATCACTGCTGAGCCGCACACGGGCGAAAGCTGGAATCCGCTCAGGCAAATGATCGGCGCAGAACTCGCGGCGGTCGTACGACAAGCCATCGCGGAATTGCCGCCACTGCAACGCGAGGCGGTGATCCTGTTTGAATATGAAGAATTGAGTTTGGCGGAAATTGCACTCGTCGTGAGTGCGGATGTCGGCACCGTGAAGTCACGGTTGCATCGGGCGCGCGGCAAGCTACGGGAACGTCTTGCGCCCTACGTCAAACACGATGCCGACACGGTTTCGCCTTAATGCGGAAGGGAGCGTCAACGTCTCGCTTGCCAGTAAACAACTGCTCGCATGTTGGAGAGTTGGTAGGCAAACAAGAGGGCTGGCAAGCGAGACGCTGACGCTCCCACTCCGACATCATAAAGAAGTTTATGCGTAACGCCAATCCTGAACACGAAACTACGCCAGATGTAACGGATGCCCTTAAGTCCTGGCAAGCCCCGCGTGTTCCCACCTCGCTTGATAATCGCGTCCTCGCCTCCTATCGCCAGCAACTCACGCGCGTGCCGTGGTGGCGGCGCTTTTTCTCGACTTCGATTGCCGTCCCGCTGCCCCTCATCGTAGTGCAAGCCGTGTTGCTGGTGATCGCCACCGCCGCGCTCATCCTTTTTTTTGAAGAACGCCAGCACTCGGCGGTTGCGCTGGCCGAGCCACAACGTCCGGCAGAAGTTATTCCCATCCCGGTGGTGTCAGAAACTCGCCTGGCGCGCACCGAACCGGCGAAAAAACCGTCCCACCCGCGTGCGCCTCAAACTCGCGCTACTGTTGTCGCTTTGCCTGTGAGTACCGTCATCGCGCCTATGCTGGCAACAGTCGGCAACGAATTGCGCGAATCGCCGCAACCCACGTCCGTCGCGATGCCGGAATCATTCACGAGTGTAACGCCCGCGCCGGAACAACGCTTGCGCTTCACGCCCGCACTGCATTTCAAAGGGAAAGTGCCTGAACCATTGAAAGTGGAATTGCCAACCTTGGCAATGGATGCGTTTATTCTGGAAACAACGATGGAAAAGGTAAGCTTCTTTGAAAATCGCATCTCTCGCCCGTTGAGTCGCGCGAGCAATTGGGTGATGACAAAACCGTTAGAAAAAGGCGCGGGGCTGTATCGCGCTTTGCCTCGCACACTTCCCACCTTAAACTCTTTTATCGCACCTGCCAAAGACGCCTGCCTTACGCCTTTCCGTAGTAATGCGCCCGTCAATGTGCAAATTAACTAAAGAACCGGAGTCTCGTGCTCTTTAGCTTAAAACAAGTAGAAACCTTCCTTTAACCCCCTCTGTTCGCCTTCTCATAAAAAAATATTATTTATCGGTAACCGTATTGCCGCGATACACGCCTTTAGAGGTGACTGTTGGAAATCAGAACGAGAAAGCAAGTACAGCCTTACATCTCCAGCAGCCTAGATTGATCTAGACAAAGGAACTACTACAAATGAACAAGAACCCGAAGGGCATTTCTAGAGTGCCTCGCTGGGGGCCGGAGTTACGCTCATCGCAGAGCCAGCTTTTGCGCTCCAGACTGGCATAGCCAATCCTACCAAGCAGGAAAACAGTCTTCCTGGTACATCAGATTGGTGGATCACAGCAGCACGAAATAACGAGGTAGCCGGCTATGCGTCCGCCACCAGCGTTAACCGTGGCGAGCCGATCACCTTACACATCCACTGTATTGACCCGCGCGTAAAGTTAGAGGTCTTTCGGCTCGGCTGGTATCAGGGGATGGGCGCACGACTCATGTTGCCCAATGTCACAGTTACCACGCGAAGTCAGCCGATGCCTACGCCAAACGCCAGCACGGGGCTGGCTGAATGTAACTGGGCGGCCTCCTATACGGTGAATACCCAAACCAACTCTGAGGCTTGGCCGAGCGGCTATTATCTTGCGCGGCTCACCTCGCAACCACGCGGCTACCAGTCCTACATCATCTTTTTGGTACGAGATGATCAGAGAAAAGCAGACCTGTTGTTCCAGCAAAGTGTAACGACCTATGCGGCCTATAATCTGTGGGGCGGGAAAAATCTTTATGGCGGCACAGGCGGGCAGCGAGCCTACAAGGTGTCTTTCAACCGTCCCTATGATGATTCAGGTGGAGCGGGGCACGTTTGGGCAGAAGAGATGCAGATGCTGCGATTCCTGGAGCGCGAAGGCTATGATGTCAAATATTGCACGAACATTGATGTCCACCTGCAACCGGCTGCGACGTGGGGAGCCAAAGCATTTCTGTCTGTTGGACATGACGAATACTGGTCGTGGGAAATGCGCCAACACGTGGAAGAAGCACGAGCAAGTGGACTGCATCTGGCCTTTTTCTCGTCCAATACGTGTTACCGACAAATCCGCCTGGAACCCAGTCCGCTCACCGGAGCCGCGAATCGGACAGTGGTTTGTTACAAGGACAACTTGATAGACCCCGTAGCCAAGCAAACAGCAACTAAACATCTAACGACGGTCTCCTGGCGAGATGAACCAGTCAACCGTCCAGAATGTGAATTGATCGGCATTCAATACGACGAGGCGATGTTCCCGGCAGCAGGCAATGTAGTGGTTGCTAACGACACGCACTGGGTCTTTCAGGATACAGGGCTTCGCAACGGAGATCGGTTCATCAATTTATTAAACGGGAGAGAAGTAGATCGTATCTATACTAAAGTGCCGAACACCGAAATTTTGTGTGCGTCACCAGTGCAGGTACAAGGGTTATCTTATGATGCCAACCGGCTCACCCATGTGACCCTCTACACTTGGCCCAGCAGCGGAGCGCTCGTTTTTGCCAGCGGAACGATGTATTGGTCATTGGTATTGGACGACTTTGGGCAGTCCGCCAGAGGAGAAGTTCCCGTCAACCTTGCGGCGCAACAGATGACACGGAATTTGCTGGCTCGCTTCACTTCAGGCAATCCGCTGCCTCCTCCTCCTGGGCCGTCATCAACGATTCTCGTCAAGATAGATCGCGAAACACAAGGTACCTGGCGTGACGTGTACGGAACGGAAGGCTACTTTTTGTGTGATCAGGAGGCCAGCATTCCCGACTATGCTGAGGTTTCGATCAAAGACCCTGCGCTCTTGTTATGGGAAGACCCCACAACAGATTCGCGGGCGTTACAGCGCGTTCAGAATGACACCCGCTTTGCCTGGGCTTGGGCGGCAGAGCAGGGTTTTGTGCTGGACATCAATCTGACAGATGAGCAGGAACATCTCATTTCTGTTTATTGCCTGGACTGGGAAAATGTGGGGTTGGAACAAACTATCACAATCACGGATGCCCTGGAGAATACCGTTCTGGACACGCAGGAAGTGCGGGATGCGAACGGCGGACAATATCTGGTCTGGCGACTCAAAGGCCACGTGCAATTAACGGTTACGCCCGCGCAGGGAGAGGCCCTCGTCAGTGGCGTCTTTTTTGACCCTGTCACATAAGCATTCGTTATTGGGTGATTGATCTGGGCCGAAAGCCGCGTGTATAAGCTGATTGAGAGATCAGCGCGCTATCCTTTTATTGCGCCTGCTTAATTTCCGGCAGGTCGGGATCAGCCTCTTTCCACACACGAGAAATTGCTGATAGGCGCACGCGCTTTCTGCGTGGTCGCCTTTATTCGTAGGCTTGGCCGGGGTGATAATGAGGGGGTAACGAGGATTAATCTTCAATATCCGTTCGTATTCGGCGATGGCTTTCGTCGCATTTGCCCAGTTCCAGATGGGCATCGTGAACAGCTCTCGAAGCAGATCCATATGCCATTCGACGGCGCGATGCTGCAACGCGGCGCGAAAATGTTGGGTACTTCGTCGGCGTCCTTGTGCCAGGCCGTGGCCCTGCCAATATTCCCAAATCCGCAGAAGGCACCCGCGTTCGCGCCGGGAATCGTGATTCGCAGGGGTGAAGGCGATCTCACTCGAATCTGGTTGCCATTGCTGCATCGCGTTGCTGAAGCGCGAGTGCGAGCAGGGCAAAAACCATTAGGATCGTACCGCATTTCTTTTAGCACTGCCGCTCCTGCGCCTGTGCCACATCGCCTTGTCGCCAGTACAACCACGCCAAGACAACTGTAGCGCACGCCGTTGCCTGTCGTCGCGAACGTTGAATGTAGCGGCGATGCTGCTCCGCCGCCGCGCATACCGTCCTTGCTGCAAACGCAAATTGCCCAGGTGAATAATCGCTACTCTAATTCGGGGTTCAAAACGCAAGCGCGTGGTTGTGAGCGGATTCCGCTTCAGCCTGTTGTCCAATCCACTGGTAAAACAGCCCCAGCGAATCATAGGAGTTGGGGTCTTTGGGCGTCAGTTCGATGCAACGCTGATACGCTGCGCGCGCCTCCTCATTACGTCCCAGCCGCAGCAAAACGCCCACCGAGGTGATTGTAAAGATTCTTTCCATTCCGGGTCAGTGACAAGTCCCACTGCCAGTGCTTGCAGCGCCTCTTCGTGCGAGTCTTGCGTTTGCAGCACATAATTCAGGCGCTGATAGGCCTCCGTTTTCCATCGGATAGCGCGCGATCGTCCGTCGATACACTTCAATCATACGTATGGGTTGCGTTCGGCGGTTGCCTGCCACGCGGTGATGAACAGTTTGTCCTTTTCACTCCAGAAGCGCGCATCGAACGGCCAGCGCCTTTTTCCAGATGCGGCTTCGCCTTGTCGCCATAACCCAGACGCACCACGCCATGAACGCAACCAATGCGCGACGCCATGGCAAAACTGCGGATCAAGGGCGAGCGCTTTTTCCGGTGTCTTGTGCTTCGTGCGGCTGAAACATCTGCGCCTGTTCAGGCGCCAGCGAAGTAATAGCGATAGGCATCCAGGTTGTTCGTCATTACCTAGCCAATCCACTTTGCGCATCTGAATCCGCCAATGATGCACCGAGATGCGTCGCCAGTTTCAGTGAAAGCAAATCAATTTGCGTGAGGATTTGCGCGGGTGAATCGGCAACCAGTGATTCCGCAGCGCGTAGTTGCCCGGTCTGTGAATCGTGCAGCGTAACATCAATCCGCACCTTGTCGCCGAGCCGCGCAAAGCCGCCGAGGATCATCATTTCTGCCTGCGCCCGCCGCGCGATTTCCAAACCGTCTTCGAGTTTGATGGATGCGGAATTCTGTTGGCCGATGTGGCTAAGCAGAGCAGCTAATTGTTGGCGACTGAGTAAGGTCAGGCGCTGCGAACGCGAAAGACTGGCAATTAGCATATCGGCCAGGCCTTCGCGCAACCAATCCAATTCGCGGTCGTTCGCGCGATTTTCAAAATACATCACCGCGACCGGCTTCTTGCCCGGCACACGCGGCAGGATGACGTTTGACGTCTCGCTCGTGCGCCGCAGCGCAAACCAGCCCGCCGTCAGCACAGCGACTAAGCCAAGCGCAGCGATCAAGGCAACGCGAGGACGCAAAGACGCAGGAAGGCGGGGAGCGAGTTCCCCTTTCACCGTGTCGCGCCGTCCCGCCATTGCCGTGTCATCGTGACGTTCGATTTCGACCTGTACGGTTGTGACTTCTTCGATTTCGACAAGCGCCGTCTTGTGTTCTGGCTGCAATTCGTGGACGGGGGCAATGAAGTGATAGCCGACTTTTGGCACGGTGCGGATGAAGCGCGGCTGCCGCGAATTGTCACCGAAGACTTTGCGCAGTTCAACGATGATCTGCACGAGCGCATCGTCCGTGACCGCCGAGCCGTCCCAAACCGTTTGCATCAGTTCTTCTTTGGTAACGAATCGCTCGTGATGTTCGAGCAGGTAGAGCAAAACCTGAAACGTTTTTTGCCGCAGCAGAATTTCTTCGTCGCCGCGCCGGAGCGACATCCGCGTCGGGTCAACCGCAAAGTCTTCAACCAGATAAGTAGGTCGGTCAAGCAACTTCATAGCGCTCGCTCGGTAAAATATCGGAAGAATTTCGTTTGTGTATCGTTACTTTCCCCGCCGCTGATGAGAAAAGAAAACCTGTCACCGTCACCCAACCATTTCAGACTGCGCCGCGCAGTATAGCACGGCGATCAGGAGTAGTTCGATGAAAGAGATTCGCCGCTTGACGATTACCAAAACGCGCCGCCTGCGCCTGACTGTTGTGCGGGCGCTTTGCCCCGTTTGCGGTTATGAGGTGACAACGCTCAATTCGGACGAGGCTATCGCGGTGCTTGGAGTAGATGGCAGGCAATTCGATAAATGGGTGGCTGCCGGGAACATTCATACAATCCGGCTGGCGCGTGGCGAGAAGCGGATTTGTCGTGAATCGTTGTTTGACAAATGCGGCTGACAGGACAGAAGAGGTCGTGGTAGCCGAACAGCCAAGAAGGAGACTATATGAAATCGAAAACTCGCTTCCTTTTCCTCGCGTTGACAATGATCGCCGTGCTACTGCCCTTCAGTGCCAGCACACAGAATGTCGGCACCAGACTAGAGAGCACGGCCCTGAATGGAACCAGGCTGACGTACTACCAGCGCCCCAATATGGGTCAATGCGAAGCGGATTGTGTCAATAATCCCAGATGCAAAGGCTACACCTGGATTCAAGCCGGAACGTATTCCCGCAATGATCCGGCGATGTGTTACCTGATGGCCGAAGTCACCGGCACCGTCGCTGCTCGCGGACATACCTCTGCGGTGAAAGGGACGACCGGGGGCGGCAATAGCGGTACGGGCGCGACCAATATGGGAGGCAGAGAAGCGAATATCTCCTTAAACGGAAACTACCTGACCTATCACCCGCGAAGCAGTGTGGGCGAATGCGAAACGGATTGCGCCAATAATCCCACTTGCAAAGGCTACACCTGGATTCAAGCTGGAACTTACAAACCCACAGATCAAGCCATGTGTTACCTGTATTCCGCCGTCACTGGCAGAGTTTCTGCCCGCGGTCATATCTCTGCCGTGAAAGGAACAACAGGGGGCAACGGTGGCGGTGGCGGTGGCGGCGCGGCGATTAGTGCGTTTAAGTTGGAAGGGTCTTGGCAATTCCACCAACAGTGCAAAGGTTCTCCGTGGGAATTACTAATTGGCTTCAAAGCGACGAGTGACACAACGTTTGAAGGTGGGTTCGAGAATGGCAATGGCCTGATTAAAAACGGACGGGTGAGCGGGAATCAGATCACATTCACGCGAGTCATCTATGGCGACCAGGTGCAGCAGCACTTGGGAACGCTGGTGAATGAAGGAGGCCTTTGAAAATAATCAATGGGAGTTGGTCTGGTCAGGGCCAGGACACCCGTAATCAGGCAAGAACCTGGCGTGCTTGAAAAGCGCTAGGGAACGCTGGAGGCCTGCGACTCCGCAGACAAATTACCGAACGAGGCTGCTGAACAAATTGGCTTCGGTTGTCGCACCAGCCGAAAGAAAGGCGCAAACGATGAACAAGAATCCACTTCTTCGGCTGTTGATAAGCCTGCTGGCGAGCATCGCCCTGATGCTCGCCAGCGCCTGTACCTTACTGCCTTTGCTCGGTAAGTCAGATCAAGCGTCGTCGAAAAGCGGCAAAGGCTGGATGGTGTGGGTGAGAACTTCGCCCTGCGCAGGACGGTTCGACTGGATCAGTGTCGCCAAAGAAAACCCCGGCTTAGGCGGCACGGGCTATTATCAAACTGCCGACTTGATCCAATCGCCGCTGAAATGCACCCAACCGGCGGGTTGTACGTTTGACGAAGCGATGGCGGAAGCGGCTCTCGTGCGTGCCTCGCCAATGTTTTCCAACTATTGCTGCCGCGAATATTCCGTATGGGAAAATATTGAAACGGGGGAATTGTCCATTCTCAAAGGCCCTGGCTCAAGAGGGTATGGCTGGCGACTCGTACCCGGTAAAACCAATCTCTGTTGCGAGGAAGCCGAAGCCGCCGTAGGCAAAACTGGTTTGTGCGGCGGCATTCCAGTCTCCAAGGCCCCAAACAGTTGTTTTTCCAGCGATTCGGGCGCAGGTGTAGTAAATCGCAATGATCATCTGAACTACGCGCAGCAAAATGAAAGTCGGCTGCTCTCCAACCTGCGCTTCAAAATTGACTTGCTGTTCGATTGCCCTTCCCTGCGTAAAGAAACCCTGGACTGTGCGTTTGCCGAAATCTCGCTCCTTATCGGGAAATATGTGGACGCCGGTTGTTTCAATGGTGATCAGGGAGCAGTGACGCTCAACCGGGCTGAGCATTACGACTGGTCTGTCAGACAAAGTCAAGCACTTATACGTGAGGATATGCAACGGAAAGTTGCAACAGCATTCTCCTGTCTCGCGCCTGCGAATCGTGCCAACTTCTTTGCCGATCTTTCGGTCGCCATCGCGCAAGCGCCAGATGCCTGTGCAGGTAATGGCAGCCCGGTCGTCCCCCCCACTACGCCGAGTATTGGCGATACGAGGAACCAGCCAATTGCCAGGCATTGGCAATTGGTATCGGTCAGTGTAACCCCGGAAACACCACCACGTGGTTGGAGCTACAGCACGCAATCTCCTGCTGCTCAAAACAACGCGAATGATGGCAGCCGGTTTTCGTGGCAATGGACGCAACCGCCGCAACAATTTGAGATGAGCTTCACCGTGTCCGCAAACACACAAGCGAGCGCGCCATCGCAAGGCCGCGCCGCAGGAATGTTGAGCCTTGCTTGTGCCGGATTTACGACGGAGGTGCCGGATGGAAAAGGGTTCGCGCATGCTGTAGCGGAAAATGGAGCCAGTGCCAGCGGGCAAACCACGGTGACCTTTAAGCCAATGGCAGGTGCAACGGAAGCGCGCGTCGAAGTCTCGCTGATGGGAGGCGAAGTGGTCTTCGTCTACAACTATCGCCACGTGCCATAAGTCAAATTATAAAAAATCTGCGAAATGTTGGTATTGGAACTGTGACAATCGCGGCAAGTGGATGCAGTTGGAATCATATCTCTTCTGCTATGTCTCACTACCTGATGTTCCATTACCTGACTTTGATTCTCCCAATCTGCCCCGCTGCGTCACGGTGTTGGAGCGGGGCGGGAAATTACGCTGGAACACCACCGGAGGCAGTTGTCCGCTCCGGGAATCGGGTGTCGGGGTGACCAGAAGCGCCACCAGCCAGAAAGAACGGGACATTCTTTCTCTCCGGCTGGTCGGAAAATCCTGCGTGTTCCTGAGCTTTGTCCTGGCCGCGGGGCGAGTTGTCGCAGTGCAATATAGCCAGGAAGGCGGCGGACAGATGATCAGCGCGCGGGGCAAGCCGCAACAATAAGAGGCAGTACCTTTTGCGTCCACCTATTGTTCGCAGGCAACAGGGGAAAAGACGAAGCCGCAGGGCACCTGTCGCTTTTGTTATGTCACTGCGTAGCCTGTTGCTCACACAAACCCAATACAACGATCAGGCCGTGGCGAAAAAAATCAGCTGTGGCACACGTTCGAAGCAAAAATCGAAATCTATCGGCGTCACTCTCGTCCAATTCATTGGAGACTTTATGAAAGCCCCGCAACACCTTCGCCTTTTCGTTTTGATTCTGTTGGCGTTGGTTCTGCCTGCGTCCCGGTATCTCGTTCGCACAGGCAAAGCCAGCGGCAGTTTGCCGGTTGCCAGCACATGGTTACGAGCGTTCGCGCCTCCTTCACCCGCGCAAGCCACACCGCCCAACGCGACGATCATCCGCACGATTGTTTACCGCCAGCTTACCGACTTTCAGAACGGCGGGAGCGTTGGCGCGATTCATAACCTGAAGATCAGTGCTGATGGCTCGAAGATCATTTTTCTCAGCGGGCGCAAAGTCTTCACGATAGACGCGACCGGGCAGAATCTGCGCGAAATTTACGATGCGCCGAATCCGGCGACGGATACCGCTCCGACGTGGGTAGACATCAGCGCCGATGGCTCGAAAGTCCTCTGGGCCGCGAGCACTGGGCCAGCAATTTATACTGCCAATGCTGATGGCACAAACCTCGTTCGCCTTGTGCCCGCCTTTCCGAATCAGTTTGGCGGCAATGATGTGCTGGAACTGTATCTGAATCCCTGTCTGACCGCCGATGGCACGCGCGTCATTTTCACGCAGGCTGGCCCTTCGCCGGACAACGCGGGCGGCTATCGCATCAACGCGGATGGTACGGGGCTGACGAAGCTATTCAGCTACCGACAGATGGCGGCGTTATTTGGCAAAGATGGCAGCGAATTGAATCGCAACGTTTCCTTTCGTGACAAGCTGGCGATTTCCGCCAATGGCTTACGGATGGTGTTCGGCACCTACAATTTTCAGCCCGCAGGCAATGCTATCGTTTGGGATAGCGTGACGGGGCTGCGTAAGCTAACGGACTTTGCGGGATTATCGGACGATACTATCGCGTTCAGCAGCGACGGCAGCAAAGTGACTATCGTTCGCCGCTTTGCTGATCGCACGTCAGCGATGGCGATCAACTTTGACGGAACAAATCTTCTCGAACTCGCCCCGATTTATGGCGATGGCACGAAGTTATTCGGGATGTCCGGCAATGGCGCGCAAACGCTAGCCAATTTCAATCTGGATAGCTCTGCCGCTCTGCCGCTGCTGAACACGGACGGCAGCGGGCAATTGGATTTAGTAAGGCTCGGCGATTGTGATGTTGATCCGTGGGCCGGAGTTGGAGGCGGTCGCTCCGGCTGGTTAGCCGACGACGGAAAGCGGTTCGTGTTTCGCGCTACGCCCGGCGGACAGCCGAATCAAATCTGGGTCGCGGACATCAA
Source organism: Blastocatellia bacterium (assembly GCA_046331525.1). Taxonomy (GTDB): domain Bacteria; phylum Acidobacteriota; class Blastocatellia; order RBC074; family RBC074; genus JAFDVL01. The sequence goes on along the minus strand of JAXLQQ010000028.1, from coordinate 8,393 downwards.
CCCTGTTTCTGTAGGCGATGCGCCATCGGTGTCCGAAGTGAACTTCAATCCGAGCTATGTGACAGCGGATGGCACAAACCACATCTACCTTCACCTTGTGCGCGTCCGGCGGACAAGGCGTGGGTTGCGGGCCACGTACCTGCGGCTTCGCGCTGAAAAACGAGTGTACCGGTTTCGTTACTCTGGCGGGCGGCGCAACCTTTGGTGTTTCGCTCTATGACAACGGCACGAATGGCGATGCTACAGCGAATGACGGACGCTACACGCAATCGCAGGTGCGGCGAGATGTGGCACCGACGGATCCGACCAATCCGTTGCAGGTGCGCTCGCATGTCATCACCACTTCCACGCGTCAAATCATCGCTGTAGACGCCACGCCGTTTTACGTCCTGCCGCAAGCGCCGAGCGGTTCCGGGCCGCGCCTTGATTCCATCACACCATCAAGCGGTGCCGCAGGCATTCAAGTCAAACTCACGGGTAGCGGTTTTGATCCTGTCGCGGCCAACAACATCGTCCTCTTCGGCACGCGGCAAGCCTTCGTCAAAACCGCGACAGCAGATCGCACAATGCTCGAAGTCATCGTCCCGCCGGATTTGAGTCCGGGTGTTGTCGCCGTCACTGTCACCGTCGCGGCGCAAACCAGCAATGCCGTGAACTTCACCGTCACGGGCAACACGGGCGGCGTCACGGTCAATGACCATCGCATCACGGGTGGCCCGATTCCTGGTGCGTGCGATCCGCCCACCACGAAAACCACTTTTGCTGTCACCGACGCGCAGGTAGTTCAGTGGACGTTCGTGTCTGGCTTTCAAAATGGGGCGGTGATTCGTTGGGAATGGGTGCAGCCGAACGGCACGATTTACCGGCAGCAGGAAACGCCCGTCAACAATTCCAGCCAACACGTGTGCTTCTGGGACGGGATGAGCATTGCGGGACAAGCGGCGGCGAATTTGCCCGGCAATTGGCAGGTGCGTGTGTTCTACAACGGCATGCTTCTCACAACAGATAGTTTCACGATCACGGCAGCCCCGACTTGCACCTATTCAATCTCGCCCACGAGTCAGAGCTTCGGCGCAAACGGCGGCACGGGCAGCGTCACAATCACCACGCAACCCGGCTGCGCGTGGACAGCAACAAGCAATGCCAATTTCGTCACGATCACGTCTGGTACGCCCGGCACGGGCAGCGGCACGCTGAACTATTCTGTTGCCGTCAACACCAGCACGGCACAGCGAAGCGGTACGATGACGATTGCCGGGCAAACCTTCACCGTCAATCAATCCGGTACGACAGCAGGAACACCGCTGATTCGCATTGAACCTACCACGCTCAGCTTCAATGTTGCACGCGGGCAATCGTTGAATCTGGCGGCGGCGAATCCGCCGGAACCGATCAACATCCAGCGCCCCAAATCCGAGCAGGAACAAAAGCGCGAAGAAGACGGCGACGATCACGCCGAGGAACGGCGCGACTGGTTTTATCGGCAGCGGCAATATCCCTTCGATCAAATTCCCGAACGCGCCCGCGAACGCGCCATTGTGGAGAAAACGCAGGCACAAGCACGAATGCGCTTCGCCGAAACCGAAGCAGCCACCGAAGCCGTTGCTGCGCAATGGACGCACATCGGCCCGACTGTCACAACGAGCGGTGCGTGGGGCAAGGTGAGCGGACGCGTGACTTCGATCATCGTGCATCCGACGAATCCGAGCATTGTTTACATCAGCGGCGCGCAAGGCGGCGTCTGGCGCACAACGGACAACGGCGCGACGTGGATGGCGCTGACGGACGATCAGCCTTCGCTCGCAATGGGTGCGCTCGCGTTTGATCCAAACAATCCAAGCGTGATTTATGCGGGTACGGGCGAGCAGAATTTTTCGCTCGACAGTTACTACGGCAACGGCGTGCTGAAAAGCACAAATGGTGGCGTGACGTGGTCAGTGTTCGGCACTGCAACTTTTGCGCGCCAAACCGTCAGCCGCATTGTCGTCAGTCCCAGCAACAGCCAAGCTGTGTTGGCAGCCTCGAATAATGGCTTGTATCGCAGTGCAGACGGCGGCGCGACGTGGACGCGCGTGCTGGCAGGCATCACCACTGATGTCATCGCGCAGCCGGGCAACGGCAGCGTGTTTTACAGCGCGATTCATTCGAGCGGCGTCTACAAATCTACAGACGGCGGGGTGAATTGGACGAAGCTGACGAGCGGTTTGCCCGCCAGCAATTTTGGCCGCATTCATCTCACGATTTCTGTTGCCGCGCCGAACACGTTGCTCGCTTCATTCACAGCGCGTGACAACAAACTCGAAGGCTTGTATCGCAGTACGGACGCGGGCGCGAACTGGGCGAAGCTCGTGAACACGCCGAATGTCTTTGGCGCGCAGGGCTGGTACAACGTTTCGCTCGGCCTGCATCCGACGAATCCGAACGTGATTTATTTCGGCGGCCTCTCGCTCTGGCGTTCGCTGGACGGCGGTACAAACTGGACGAACGTCAGCAACCCGCGCGATTTCTTTCAGGATGTTCACCCAGATCAGCACGCCTTCGCGTTCAATCCGCAGAATCCTTCGATTATTTGGCTCGGCAGCGATGGCGGCGTGTGGCGGTCAGACAACGGCGGCGACACATGGCTTAGTCGCAACGAAGGCTTGAGCCTGACGCAATTCCAAACCGTCGCGCTGCATCCGACTAACGACGCGCTGGCATTTGGCGGCACGCAGGACAACGGCATTCAGAAATACATGGGCAACAGCGAGTGGCGCGAAACACGCACAGGCGACAATGGCTCGACGTTCTTTGATTTCAATACGCCAACGACCGTTTATAGCACGTACATTTTCGGCAGCCTGATCAAGTCACTCAGCTCCGGCGAGCCGGGTACGTGGGCAGGGGCGACCAACGGTATTCCTCTCACCAATGGCGTAGCCGATGGCAGATCGTCGTTTTATGCACCGTTCACGATGTCGCCGACGAATCCATTGCAACTGGCGTTTGGATCGTACCGCGTCTGGTACACGACCGATGGCGCAACGAATTGGAATGCGATCAGCGGAGATGTCACGGGCGGCGGCACTGTCTCAGCAATCACGATAGCCGCAAACGGCACCCGCATCTGGACGGGTAGCGGCGATTCACAGGTCTGGCGTGGCGATTTCAACGGCGCTTCGTGGGCGTGGACGAACGTGACCAAAGCGCCTTTGCCCGGTCGCTTCGTCACACGCATCGCCGCGCATCCAAGCGATCCGCAAACGGCGTATGTTTCTTACTCCGGTTTTGGCACTGACCACGTTTTCAAAACCACCGATGGCGGCACAACGTGGACAAGCGCGAACAGCGGCTTGCCGGACATTCCGGTCAACGCCGTGCTGATTGATCCGAACGGCGCTGGCACGGTCTATGCCGGAACCGACATTGGCGTCTATCGTTCCACCGAAGCGGGGCAGAACTGGATGCCGTTGGGCACGGGGCTCCCGAACGTTGCGGTGTTTGATCTGGCGCTGCGCAAAAACAGCAACGTACTGCGCGCAGCCACGCACGGGCGCGGGATGTGGGAGATTCAGGCAGCTGGCGAACAAAGCTTCTCGATCTTCAACGACGGCGATGCTACGCTCACTGTCACGGGCATCACGAAGCAGAACAACGCCGCCTGGCTTTCGTTCACGACGCCATCCAACGTGCCGTTCGACATTCCGCCGAAAGGTTCTGTGCCGGTACGCGTCGCGGTGAATGCCATCGGATTGGCGGCGGGCTTGTATACAGAACGCTTGCTCGTGACTTCCAACGATGCCGCACGCAGTCCGTATCCCACTGGCGTTTTCATCCACCTGAACGTCACCGCAAACGGCAGCGGAAGCGGTTGCACATTCACAATTGCGCCGACGAATCAGAGCTTTGCCGCAAGCGGAGGCACGGGCAGCGTGAATGTCACTTCGCCCAACGGCTGCAACTGGACAGCAAAGGCGAATGAAGACTGGATCACGATTACGGCGAATGCGAGCGGCAGCGGTAATGGCGCAGTGAGTTTTACGGTTGCAGCGAACCCCGGCGCGGCGCGCGGTGGTACGCTCACGATTGCCGGGCAAACCTTCGTCATCACGCAAAGCGGAGGCAGCAATTGTACCTTCACACTTGCGCCAACTTCGCAAAGCATCGCAGCCAACGGAGGCGCAGGCACGGTGAATGTCACGAGTCAGAGCGGTTGCAACTGGACAGCCACGAGCAATGCCGATTGGATCACGATTAACTCCGGCGCAAGTGGCAGCGGCAACGGCGCGGTGAATTACCTCGTTGCCGCGAACAGCAGCACTGCGACACGCAGCGGTACACTGACGATTGCCGGGCAAACTTTCACCGTCACGCAAGCCGGTGGCAGCACCTGCGCATTTACGATTTCGCCCAACTCACAAACTTTCTCGGCGAGCGGCGGCAATGGCGGCATCAGCGTCGGCTCGCATAAAGTCGGCTGCACTGGACAGCGCGCACCGATGACGATTGGATAACAATTACCACAGGTGCGAGCGGCAGCGGCGGCGGTACGGTCAGCTATCGCGTTGCGGTGAACAGCAGCCCCATTCCGCGTGCGGGCTTTATCATCGTCGCCGGGCAAACCTTTATCGCCGGGCAAGCCGGAACCGGCGCGACCTGTGGTCTGACGCCGATCAATATTGGCCAAACCGTCAATGGCGCGCTCGTCAACACGGATTGTCGCTCGCCGATTTATGGGCCAAATTTTTACGCTGATCTGTGGTACTTCACTGCCAAAGCGGGGCAGCAGGTAGCGATCCAAATGAACTCATCGGAGTTGGATGCCTATCTAACGTTGATTGGCCCGCAGGGCGATGTCCTCGCAGACGATGATGACGGCGGTGGAGGCACGAATTCGCGCCTCCCCGTCACGAATGGCTTCGTCACGCTGCCACAAGACGGCACGTACATCATCGAAGCCAGCAGCGCCTTCGAGAATGAGTTGGGCAAATACACGTTGAGCCTGACCGCGCCCGCTGGTTGCACCTTTGTGCTGTCACCCACGTCGCAAAGCATCGCAGCCAACGGCGGCAGTGGCAGCGTCAACGTGACCAGCCAAACCAATTGCCCGTGGACAGCCGCAAGCAATGGGGACTGGATCACGATCACGTCCGGCGCAAACGGCAGCGGCAGTGGCGTGGTGAATTACGCTATCGCCGCAAACACTGGCACATCCTCGCGCATTGGCACGATCACGATTGCCGGGCAAACCTTCACCGTCACCCAAGCCGCCAACAGCAGCTGCACGTTCGCCCTCGCGCCGACTTCGCAAACCATCGCCGCAGGGGGTAGCATCGGCAGCGTGAATGTGACGAGCCAAGCAGGTTGCAAGTGGACAGCCGTAAGCAATGCCGATTGGATCACGATTAACTCCGGCGCAAGCGGCAGCGGCAATGGCGCGGTGAATTTTGCCGTCGCCACAAACAGTGGCACAGCACGCACCGGCACGCTCACGATTGCCGGGCAAACCTTCATCATCACGCAAGCCGCGAACGCCAGTTGCACCTACGCGCTCACACCGACAAGTCGCGCCTTTGATAACAACGGCGGCAGCGGCAATGCAAATGTCACCACTGCCGCCGGATGCGCCTGGACAGCCAGCAGCAATGCCGCGTGGATCAGTTTGCAAACCGGCAGCGAAAGCGGCAACGGCAATGGCTCGTTCGGATATTCCGTTGCGCTGAACACAAGCAGCGCCGCACGCTCCGGCACAATCACCCTAGGCGGACAATCCTTCACGATCACGCAATCCGGCGCAGGCGCGGCGGCCTGTGTGGACGTAGCGCTTTCTTCTTCACTCATCGCCAGCGCAGGCAGCACGCTGACCGTGCCCATCACGGTCAGCGACCTGACGGGCAAAGGTGCGCTGTCGTTTGACGCAACGATCACGTTTGCCCCGAACGTGTTGCGATTGCAAAGCACACCCGTAGATCGCACTGGCACGCTCAGCAGCGCGATGACCGTCACGGTGAACACCAGCACGCCGGGACAAATCCGCATCTCCGCATTCAATGCTGCCGCCTTGTCCGGCGCAGGCACGTTGCTCAATTTGAAGTTCGATGTCATTGGCGCTAACGGCGCATGCAGCAATTTGAATTGGACGAGCTTCCGCTTCAACGAAGGCACGCCCTGCGCGACGACAACGAATGGCCGCGCGTGTGTCGGCAGCAGCGGCAACGCCTTATCCGGCACCGTCAGCTATTGCGTGTCGCCGAAGCCCGGCCAGGCGTGTTGCTCAGCGCGAACGGCACGCCTGCGGCTTCGCTCACGACGGGTATGAACGGCGTATTTCAATTGACGGGCCTCGCGCGGCGCGTACACGCTGACGCCCTCGAAAACGGCGATGTCAACGGTATCTCGTCTTTCGATGCCGCACTCGTCGCGTTGCACGTCGTCGGTGCGAGCACGCTCAGCAGTTGTCAGCAAGTCGCAGGCGACGCGAGTAACAACGGCGCGCTGTCTTCGTTCGATGCCGCGCTGATTGCGCAAGCCGTCGTCGGCATTCCCAATGGCGAACTTCACCGGCACGTGGAAATTCGTGCCTGCGCGGTCATACGCGAGTCTGACGGGCACGCAAACTGGACAGAATTCTCGATGCTGTGCTGATTGGCGATGCCCCGGCACTGGTCGCCGGGCGCAAGCCTGTTGCCGCCGCGCGTTGCGCCTCGAAGCGTTGCAGACCAACGTTTCGCTGCCTGCCGTCAATGCGATCAACGGCACGACGATCACGGTTCCTGTCAACGTCGCGATCTGACCGGGATGAACGTCATCGCGTACGACTTCGATCTGACGTTTGATCTGGCGCTGTTGCCACCAGTAACGACGCCGTACGAAACGGCGGGAACGTTGTCTGGCGCGATGACTGTCACGGCGAATGCAACGACCGGTCGCTTGCGCTTGTCCGCCTTCGGTACAGCGGCATTGAGCGGTTCCGGCACGTTGCTCAAGCTCACGTTCAATGTGATCGGCGCAGGCACGACCACCAACTTAACGTGGCAGAAGTTTGCGCTCAACGAAGATACGCTGCTGCCCGCTTCGCTCACGAATGGCAGCGTGATCGTGCTGCCTGCCGCAACAACCGTTTCCGCGGCCACCTATCTCGGCCCGCAACTCGCTGCCGGGCAAATCGCATCGGCGTTCGGCAGTGCGCTGGCCACCAATGCACAGGGCGCGCCCGGTCTGCCGTTACTGACTACCTTGCTCGGCACCACCGTAAGCGTGACCGACAGTGCGGGCATCACGCGATTGGCCCCGCTGTTTTACGTGTCGCCCACCCAGGTGAATTATCAAATCCCGTTCGCCACCGCGCCGGGTAAAGCTACTGTAACAATCACGAGCGGGGCGGGCAGTACTTCCGTTGGGTTAATAGACCTTGTAACAGTCGCGCCCGGCCTCTTCTCCGCCACCTCGGATGGCAAGGGGTATGCGGCGGCGCAAGTGCAGCGCGTCACTACTGACAACAAGCAAACGATTGAAGAGATCGTGAGCTTTGATCCTGTCAAAGGGCAATTCGTACCGCTCCCGATTGATTTCAAGAACGGCACTGACCGGTTGTTCCTCTTGTTGTATGGCACGGGGTTACGCAATCGCAGCGCCCTGTCGGCAGTCTCGGCGCAGATCGGCGGCGTCACGTTGCCAGTGGATTACGCCGGAGCACAGGGCAGCTATGAAGGATTGGATCAGGTCAATATCGAATTGCCACGCAGTCTGAGTGGGCGCGGCGAGGTGGATGTCGTCTTGACGATAGATGGCAAAGCCGCAAATACCGTGAGGATTCAGTTCAAGTAAAAACGGACGCGCTGCCAGCATTAGCGGGCACTGAAAAACTGCTCGACATCGGCAATGTCGTGCGTGATGCGACATTGTGGCAGGCTTTTCAGAAACGTTTGTCCGTAGGCTTTGGTGGTCAGGCGCGGATCAAGCACGGACAATACGCCACGATCTGTCGCGCTGCGAATCAGACGGCCTAAGCCCTGCTTCAACGTGATGATCGCAGACGGCACCGAATAATCGCTGAAGCTGCTGCCGCCCGTTTCGTCAATGAAGCGTTGGCGTGCGGCGATGACCGGATCGGACGGCACGGCAAACGGCAGCTTATCAATAATCACGCACGACAACGCCTCGCCGCGCACATCTACGCCCTGCCAAAAGCTGCTCGTCGCAAAGAGCACGGCGTTCGGCGTGTTGCGAAATTTCTCCAAGATTCCTGTGCGTGAGCCTTCGCCTTGTTTGTAAATCGGAAAATCTACTTGTGCCGCGACCAGATCGCGCAGCATTTCCATCGAACTGTTGCTCGTGCAAAGCACAAAGGCGCGGCCTTGCGAGGCATTGATGATTTTGACGATTTCGTTGGCGGCGGCTTCGGTGAAACGCCC
>JAXLQQ010000027.1:0-65300 GCA_046331525.1 Blastocatellia bacterium | reverse complement strand
AAGGCATTTTTGGCGAAACAGAAAAAGAAGTAAGTGTCTCTTTCCCTTTCATCAGACGAGATTATTTACCCTTCCCCTTCCCCATTTTTGTGCAGAGAAATGGTGAGGGGGGAATGGTGAATGTGTGAGGCAGCGATGAATCATCAGGCAAAACAGGACGGGCGAATGACCCCGCGAAAATATGGGATAGGCATGATGTGCTTGCTGTGCCTGGTCGTAGGCTGGCGGGCGAGTGCACAACAAAATCAAGCAGCGTTTATTGAACAAGGCAGCAAGTTGTTCGCTCCAACCTGCGCCAGCGGTTATTGCCACGGGCCGAATGGCAAGGATGGCAGCGCGCCTGCGTTGCAGGGCCGTAGCTTTACAACCGAATATTTAACGCGCGTGATTTCTGATGGTGTTTCCGGCACGCCGATGCCAGCGTTTAAGAATCAGCTTTCGGCACCGCAAATTCAGCAGCTTGTTGCCTACGTGATGTCGTTGCCCAAAGGCAATGCGCCTGCTGCCGCCGCACCAGCAGCCGTAGCGCGACGGGGCGGCGCAGACGATCAGGCGACGACGAGTTTGCCGATGCCGGCGATGAAAGAAGTCACGGGCGAACGCCTCGCCGCTGCTGCGAAAGAGCCGCAGAACTGGATGTCGTATTTCGGCACCTACGACGGGCAACGCTACAGTACGCTGGAGCAAATCAATCGCACCAACGTCAAACAACTGGCTCCTGTGTGGGCTTTCCAAACGGGCAAGATCGAAGGCGGATTGAATGCTGCGCCGCTTGTCGTGGACGGCGTGATGTATCTGGTCGGTTCGTACAATCGCGTCTTTGCGCTCGATGCCGTAACGGGCAGGCAGTTCTGGCATTACTTTTATAAAGTGCCGACAGGCGCGATCCCCTACGGCGTTTCGGTGCGCGGGATTGCGGTGGGCTACGGCCTCGTGTTTATGGGTACGCTCGACAATCATCTGGTCGCGCTGGATGCGAAAACGGGCAGGGAAGTCTGGAATATCGAGATTGAGAATTATCAGCAATGTGGTTGCAACGTAACTGCCGCCCCGATTGTCGTGAAAGACAAAGTGATTGTCGGCGTGACGGGCGGCGACAGCGCGCATCGCGGCTATTTATCAGCCTACAACGCGCGGACGGGCAAGTTGGAGTGGCGCTTTTACACGATTCCCGGCGCGGGCGAACCGGGCGTCGAAACGTGGAAAGGCGAGTCGTGGAAGTATGGTGGCGGCGCGACGTGGATGACCGGCACGTATGATCCCGAATTGAATTTGGTGTACTGGGGCGTGGGCAATCCGGCTTCGGATTTTTACAGTGCGGATCGTGAAGGCACAAATCTTTACACGGGTTGTGTCGTTGCGCTCGATGCCGACACGGGTAAGCTGAAATGGCATTTTCAGTTCACGCCGCACGACGTTTACGACTGGGACGCAAATCAGGTGCCTGTCCTGTTTGATGCTTCGTTCAAAGGACAGTCGCGCAAGCTGGTGGCTCAGGCCAATCGCAATGCGTTTTATTACGTGCTGGATCGTGTGACGGGCGAATTCCTCTGCGGCACGCCGTACATCAAACAAACGTGGGCTAAGGGTTTGGACGACAAAGGTCGTCCCATCAAATTGCCAAACACCGAGCCAACGCCAGAAGGCACGCTTCTCTATCCAGGACTGGGTGGCGCGACGAATTGGTACAGTCCAAGTTACAGTCCACAGACAAAGTTGTTTTACGTGCTGGCGCGTGAAAACCATCCGCAATATTTTTTCAAGTCTACGGCCAACTATCACCCCGGCGATTTGTTTGAAGGTGGCGGCGGACGCGACATTGCAGGGCTGGAACCGTACGGCGTGGTCAAAGCGTTGGACGCGACAACGGGCAAGCAGCAATGGGAATTTCAATTGCAAGCGCCCGCGATGGCGGGGCTGATGGCAACGGCGGGTGGGCTGGTGTTCGGGGGCAGCAGCGAAGGCTATTTTTATGCGCTTGATGCCCGCACGGGCCAACCGCTCTGGCATTTCATGGCGGGCGCGCAAATCGTCACCAATCCCGTCAGCTTTCTGATACGCGGCAAACAATATGTGGCGATCACAGCGGGACTCTCGCTCTTTGTCTTTGCTTTGGAGAATTAATTAAGCGGGCGGAGTGTCTGGCCCAGTTTTTTCAATGAAAGTTTTCAATCACCATCAAATCGCTGCCTCGCTGAGTCACGACCGGGAACAAAAGCCATTTGCCGTCAGGAGAAATGGCCAGGCCGGAAACCCCACTGCGTAAAGCGAGGGCGATATTCGCGACATCTTTCACGCTGCTGCTGGCGAAATCAAACAGCTTAATGGAGAAATTATTGGGTGAATCGGTCACGGCGAAGTAAATGCCGTCGGATACAATCATCCAGAGGCGACTGTAATTGCGCTGGCGAAAATCATACACCGGTTGCTCCGTTCCGCCCGCCACCGGCACGCGCCAGATAGCAGCGGAACCGCGCTCCTGGGTGTAATAAAGCCACTGACCATCGGGCGATTCCAACGGGTCAAAGCCGCCGCCCTGAGTTACCTGTACCGCTGCACCGCCCTGGCTCGGTGCTTTCCAGATTTGCAGCCTGCCGCTGCGTTGCGAGGCAAAATAAATCCACTGCCCATCGTGCGACCAGCTCGGCACGACATCTTCCGCCGCATCGGTTGTCAAGCGGCGCGGCTGGCCGCCTTCGCTGCTGACCACATAAATATCGGCATTGCCATCAGGCCGCGAATCAAAGGCAATCGCTCTGCCATCAGGCGACCAACTCGGCGATCCCACCAATGGGCCGCGAAAGGACGTGAGCCGCACCGAATTGCCGCCTTCGCTATCGCAAATCCAGATTTCGCTGCTGCCGGAGCGGTTCGATTCAAACGCAATGTGTTTGCCATCGGGCGAATAGCGCGGACTGTATTCGTATGCAGTCGAAGCAATTCACGACAAAGGCCGACGGCACGCGCGATCAGATTTCGTGCAACGGCGTCCTGAATGTGATTTGCGCCAGTCGGCAAAGCGCGATTGCCCGCAATTTGCTGAAGTATTGGCCGAACCCCAACACAACGCCAACCAACGTCAACACCCAGGCCAATAATTTCTTCGCCTCCGGCACAAACATCAATAACAGCCAGCTAATTGATTCGCGCGTGGATCACGTGTTCAGCGAAAGGCTGCGCTCGTTCCTGCGTGTTTCGCGCCGCTTCAAAGCGGAAAGCCGCCCGTTCAATCACTACGGAAATGCCGCTACACCCAACAATGCCGGGCCGGTGGATGACACGAACACCAGCATTTCGATGGACAATGTGTACACGTTCAGCCCGACGCTGGTGATGAGCGTGCGTTATGGTTTAAGTCGTCGTACCTCGAAGCGCACGCCGTTTTCCGCCGGGTTTGACTTCACGCAACTCGGCTTCCCAACTTCGCTGAAATCCGTAGCCGATGCACTGGAATTCCCGCGCTTCGACATCAGCGGTGTTTCGTCCCTCGGACAGGAAACCTTCAACGATTTAGTCATCGCGCCGACCACGCACAGCTTTATCGTAGGACTGACGAAAACCTACGCGCGGCACACGTGGAAATTCGGGATGGATTATCGCTTCCTGATGCTGAACTTCACGCAGTTGAGCCAACCGGCGGGGCAATACACCTTCAATCAATCGTGGACACAGCGCGTGTTCAATTCCGGCAGCAGCACGGCGGGCTTTGGCTTTGCGACGTTCCTGCTCGGCGTGCCGGGCAGCAGCAACAGCACGACGGCAGGCGGCGGCACGCTGAGCCACGATCCTTCACCCGCTTCGTCCAGTCCGTACTATGGTTTCTATGCGGAAGATTCGTGGCGCGTGTCGTCGAAGCTGACAGCAACGCTCGGTTTGCGGTATGAACTCGATGTGCCGCGCACGGAACGCTTCAATCGTTACGGCTGGTTCGACTTTGATGCTACGTCACCGCTGGCGGGCAAAGTGCCAGCGAATCCGTATTTCGATTCAACCAAGCTGAAAGGCGCGGTGAATTTCGTCACGGCGGATAATCGCCGCCAAGTGCCGACCGATAAAAACAACTTTGGCCCGCGCATTGGCTTTGCCTATAACATTACACCAACAACCGTCCTGCGAGCGGCGTATGGCATTTCGTATTCGCCCTCGTCCTATCAGGCCGCAGGCCACACTGGCTCCTCCGGGATGGTTGGCTTCCGCACGGCCAGCCAGATGGTCGTGAGTTTGGATGGGCGCGTGCCGGTTGCCTTCCTCGACAATCCGTTTCCGAGCGGCTTCAATCTGCCGACGGGCACGGCACTTGGTGCTTCCACACGCCTGGGCTTGAGCGTAGGCGGTGGTGACGGCGGCGTGTTCCCCGACACGCGCAGTCCGTACATTCAGCAATGGAATGCCAACGTCCAACGCGAATTGCCAGGCAGCATTTTGTTTGAGGCAGCGTACCTCGGCAGCAAAGGTACACGCTTGCTCGCAGGGGAAAGCGGGCTGAACTATAACCAATTGCCCGTCTCCTTTCTGACATTGCAATCGGGCTATACGAGCCTCGATCAGCAGTTGAATACGCTGGTGGCGAATCCGTTCTTCGGCATTTTCACTAACCCGACCTCGAACCTGCGTTTTGCTACGGTGCAACGCAAACAACTCTGGCGACCATTCCCGCAATACGACGCGGTCAGCGCGTTTCGTGTGCCGTTCGGCTTCTCGATTTATCACGCGGGAACCGTGAAAGCGGACAAGCGATTCTCCAACGGGATGAGCTTCCTTGCCGCTTATACCTGGAGCAAGTTGATTGACGACGTTTCGACGACGGTCGGATTTTTGGGGCAAGCCAGTACACGCCAAAACGTTTACGACCGTGCGGCGGAGCGCGCCATCAGTTCGCAGGACATCGCGCACCGTTTCGTCTCGAACTTCACCTACGACTTGCCGTTCGGCAAAAATAAAAAGTTCGGCGCGAATTGGCATCCCGTTGTCAATGGCGTGCTGGGCGGCTGGCAATTCAACGGAATCGTCACGTTCCAGAGCGGCTTACCGATTCTAATTACGCAGGGTGCAAACAACGTCGGCCTCTTCAACCCGTCGCAACGCCCGACCTGGAACGGAACCGACGGCAATCTGAGCGGCAGCAAAACCGACAAGATTGCGAAGTGGTTCGACACGGGCGATTTCTCGCTGACGCCGGCCTTCACGTTTGGCAATTCACCGCGTGTGATGCCGAACCTGCGGCAGGACGGCGAGAAGAACTTTGATTTGTCTTTCTTCAAGAATTACTACATCAGAGAAACCAAATCTATCCAGTTTCGCGCGGAATTCTTCAATGCATTCAATCGTGTTCGCTTCGCGGGGCCGAACAGTCAGATTGATTCTGGCAGTTTTGGTCTAGTCAGCGGGCAAGGCAACGGCCCACGCCAAATTCAATTGGCGCTCAAGTTGATTTTCTAACGCAGCGAAAAAAGCTGTGGAGAGAACCAACATGTTTGCATTCCTAGCAAGCATGCTGGGATGATGAAGGTAGAAGGCAAGGCTGCGGTTTTGCCTTCTATACCTTCGACTTCTCAAAAAGGAAAAACCTAAATGCTTGGCAAGATCATTTCTCGTGTGTTGTTCGTGTGTGCGTTCGCACTGACGGCCCTGGCGCAAGCCAATCCGCAAGTTGTCTACCTATGGCCCGCCGGTCATCCGACCTTGCAGGGTGCCAACGAAAAAGAAGTTACCACGCCCGCCAATCCAAAACCCGGCGAGCGCATCGCGTCCATTATCAACGTCCATAATCCGTCGTTGACGGTCTACCCGGCTCCAGCCAACAAAGCGACCGGAGCGGCGCTCATCGTCGCGCCCGGCGGTGGGCACCGGCAATTGGTCATCGGCAGCGAAGGCACGGATTTAGTTCCCTGGCTGCACGATCTGGGTATTCACGTTTTCATCCTGAAATACCGTTTGCAATTCACGCCAAATTATAAATACACCGTCGAAGGCGAAGCGTTGCAGGACACGCAACGCGCCATCCGCCTCGTGCGCAGCCGTGCGAAGGAATGGGGCGTGAATCCGAATCGCATCGGCGTGCTTGGCTTCTCAGCGGGCGGCGCGCTCGGCGCACTCGCTGACATTCGCTTTGATCGCGGCAAGCCCGACGCGGCTGATTCAATAGATCGTGAAAGCTGTCGCCCGGATTTCGTCAGCTTAGTCTATCCCGGCTGGGCACCAATGGACATTACCGCGCCGAAAGACGCCGCGCCTGCGTTTTTGACGAGCGCCGGGTTGGATGATGCGTTTCACGCCAAACAAACGGTCGAATTTCACAACTCACTTTTCAATGCTGGCGTGACATCCGATCTGCATATCTATGCGCGCGGCGGGCACGGCGGCGGCATTAAACCACGCGACGGCATCCCGTTTGGCACGTGGCCGCAACGCTTCGCTGAATGGATGACGGACATTGGCATGCTGCATCCGTATCCGACCGGCACAGGCGCAAGTTTCAAAGGCCCGATTGGGTTACAGTTGTATTCGCTGCGCGACATGGCCGCGAAAAACGCGCCGCTGGTACTCGACACAACGCGCAATTTCGGCATTCAGTACGTCGAACTCGCAGGCACGTACAACATCGCGCCCGAACAGTTCAAAGCCCAGCTTGCGGCCAAAGGCTTGCAGCCGATTAGCGGGCATTATTCGTACGACAAATTCCGCGACAATGTGGAAGCCATCGCAACCGAAGCGAAAGCATTGGGGCTGCAATACGTCGGCTGTGCGTGGATTCCGCATCAGGGCGACTTCGACGAAAAGACGGCGCGCGAAGCTGCTGCTGTCTTCAACAGAGCGGGCGAAGCGTTGGCAAAACACGGGCTGAAATTTTTCTATCACACGCACGGCTACGAATTTCAGCCGCATGCAAAGGGCACGCTCTTTGACTTGTTAATGGCCGAAACCAAACCGCAGTTTGTGAAGTACGAGATGGATGTCTTCTGGATCGTGCATCCGAATCAAGACCCGGTGAAGTTGCTGGAAAAATACAGCGGGCGTTTTGAACTGATGCACGTCAAAGACATGAGGAAAGAAACGCCGACGGGTTTATTGACCGGTCAATCCGATGTCAAAAATGATGTTGCGATTGGCACAGGCAAACTGGATTGGCCTGCGATTTTGCGCGCCGCGCAAAAAGCAGGCGTGAAGTATTACTTTATCGAAGACGAATCGCCGACTTCGGTGCAACAGATTCCGCTGAGCCTGCGCTTTCTGGAGCGCGTGAAATTCTGAAATTTGGAATAGAACGCGGATGACGCGGATCAGGCAGATTCACGCAGATCAGCGAAAATCCGCGTCATCCGCGTCATCCGCGTTCTATCATTCTCGCTATGAAACTTATTACGTTTATCTGCTGGCTGCTTATTTTCAGTACCTCCGTTTTATCACAAAACAATCCACCAACGTATAAATACGGTGTGTTTGAAGACGCGCGCGACATCGGTTCGGTCAAGCATCCTGGCGCGGTCGAGTACGACGCGGCGAAAAAGACGTACACGATTGCTGGCGGCGGCGAAAATATGTGGGCGACGGCGGATGCGTTTCATTATGTCTACCGGCGCATCACGGGTGATGTTTCCATCTCCGCTGACATCAGCTTCATCGGCACGGGCGGCAACGCGCATCGCAAAGGCGTGCTGATCCTGCGGCAAAGCTTTGACGCTGACGCAGCCTATGCCGATGCAGCGTTACACGGTGATGGCTTAACGTCGCTGCAATACCGCGAAACTAAAGGCGGGCCGACGCGCGAGATTCAATCGAACGTCAAAGGCCCAATGCGCCTGCAAATCGAAAAACGCGGCGATTATGTCTGGATGAGCATTGCCCGCGCAGGCGAGCCGTTGCAATCCGCTGGCGGATCGTTTCGCATCCGCTTTACCGAACCGTTTTACATCGGCCATTCCCGGCGTCTGCGCGCACGACAATAACGTGATTGAGAAGGCAGTATTTAACGTCGAAATCAAACAGCGTCCTCAGCCCATTGTCGAAAGCACGCTGGAAACCGTTGCGATTTCCTCCAAAGACCGTAAAGTCGTCTACACCACACGCGCCCATTTTGAAGCGCCGAACTGGTCGCGCGACGGCAAGGATTTGTACTTCAATCAAGCGGGCAGAATTATGAAACTGCCGGTCACGGGCGGCAATCCCGTTGCACTGGACACCGGCACGATTACGCGCAGCAACAACGATCACGGCATCTCGCCTGACGGCAAATGGCTGGCGATCAGCGATCAGTCAGAGATTACGGATGCCGCCCGGCAGGTGCGCCAATCGCTGATTTATGTCGTGCCGATCACGGGCGGCACACCGCGCCGCGTCACCGAAAAAGCGCCGTCGTACTGGCACGGCTGGTCGCCCGACGGCAAAACGCTGGCGTACTGCGCCGAACGCAACGGCAATTTCGACATCTACACCATCCCGTTTGAAGGCGGGCAGGAGAAGCGGTTGACGACTACCGAAGGCTTGGACGATGGGCCGGAATATTCGCCCGACGGGCAATACATTTATTTCAATTCCGTCCGCACTGGCCTGATGCAAATCTGGCGTATGAAACCCGATGGCAGCGAACAAACACAGGTCACGAACGACGGTTACAACAACTGGTTTGCGCATCCTTCGCCGGATGGCAAATGGCTGGTGATAATTTCGTACGAAAAGGATGTGACGGGGCATCCGGCCAACAAAGACGTGATGCTGCGCTTAATTCCCGTTACGCCCACAGGCTTTGGCGAAATCCAGGTCTTAGCCAAATTGTTCGGCGGGCAAGGGACAATGAATGTGCCGTCGTGGTCGCCCGACAGCAAGCAGGTGGCATTTGTGAGCTATCGTTTAATTGAGCCGTAACCCCTATGCGCGTTTTTACATTGTTACTCTTATTTTTATTCTGCCTGCTGGTGCTGACAATTGTGCTGCCTGCGGGATGGACACCACTGTAAACCAATATGACAGCAGCCAACGACATCTATCACAGTCCCCGGCTGGCCGCAGGTTATGCGTTTCATCGCCCGCCCGTGCATGCGCGCATCGTGGCGAAATTGCGCGAACAATTGCGGTGGGAGCGCCCCGTCCAACGCGCGCTCGACATCGGTTGCGGAGCGGGACTTTCAACGGCGGCGCTGCGGCCTTTGGCGGAGATGGTTGTGGGGTTGGAACCGATAGCGAATATGCTCACGCATCACGCGGCGGTTGCACCAACAGCGCAGTTCATCATCGCGCAAGCCGAGCAATTGCCGTTCGCCGCGCAGTCGTTTGATTTGCTCACGGCTGCCGGTTCATTGAACTATGCCGACCTGTCTCGGTTCCTGCCTGAAACGGCGCGCGTACTGACCGCCGAGGGGATGCTGGTGATTTACGATTTTTCGGAAGCGCGGCGGCTGCGCGACAGTCACCAGTTGGAGGACTGGTATGAACGCTTTGTCGAACGCTTCCCTGCCCCACCCGGTTACGCGCTGGATGTACGGATGCTGGACTACGCGCGCTACGGTTTGCAGCTTTCGTCGTACGAAGAATTTGTCCTTGCTCTGCCAATGACGCACGAGAGTTATTTGCAATATGCACTGAGCGAAGCGCGCGTCGAGCGGGCGCTGATGAACGGCGCGAATGAAGCGGACATTCGTGCCTGGGGCAGCAGCACACTCGCCGAAATCTTTACTGCTCAACCCCGCGAGGTGCTGTTTGATGCGTACCTCGCGCTAGTCAAACATGCAACCTAACCCGGCAGGCAACTGATGAACACGACCTCCTCCGACGTAATCATCAAGCTGCTCGGCGCAGGCGATGACGCCGTGTTGCAAATGGTCGCACCAGATGTGTTTGATGATCCGATTCATCCAACAGCAACGGCGCAATTCCTAACCGATCCAAATCATTGCCTCGCGGTAGCAATAAATAATGGTGTTGTCATTGGCTTTGTCAGCGCCGTGCGGTATTTTCATCCCGACAAACCAAACCCTGAATTATGGATCAATGAAGTCGGCGTCGCCGCCGCGCATCGCGGGCAAGGCATCGCGCGGCAATTGATGGGGGCGATGCTTAATGAAGCGCGGCGACTCGATTGCACGCAAGCCTGGGTACTAACCAATCGCAGCAATCACGTAGCGATGAGCTTGTATGCAAGCTGTGGCGGCATTGCAGCGCCCGCAGATGCGGTAATGTTTGAATTCAATTTTTGATGAAACCATGAAACTATTTTCCTTCTTTGTTCTCCTGCTTTGCCCGCTGCTTGCGGGACTGTCCTTCGTCGCGGCGCAACAAACACCGCCAGCCTCGCAACGTCCTCCGCAACAGCCATCCGTCACACCAACGGATGATGAGAAGCGGCAGATACAAACCAAAATTGATGAGATTGATAAGCTTGTCAGCACCCTGAAAACCAAACGTGTGAATGAAGACTTGCTGGCGGATGTGGAGATTTATGCCAAGGCCGGACATTGGCTGCTCGACTTTCCCGGCGGATTTTTTGTGCAGGATGACATCAAAAATGCGCTGACGATTTTGGATCAGGGTCTTGCACGCGCTAAGCAGTTGCAAAGCGGCAAGGCCGATTGGGCAACACAAAAAGGCCGCAGCGGACACGGCTTCTACTCGCCGCTCGATGGTTCGGTGCAACCGTTTGGCTTGCACGTACCCGCTTCGTATGACGGCACAAAGCCGGTGCGATTGTACGTGTGGCTGCACGGACGCAATGCACGCTTGACCGAATCCAGTTTTCTTTACAGCTTCTCGCAACAACCTGCTAATCCAAACAATCCAATGAATTCGGCGGATGTGGGACAAATCACATTGGACGTGTACGGACGCGGCAACAACGCGAATCATTGGGCGGGCGAAGTGGATGTATTTGAAGCCATCGCTGCCGTGCAACGCCGCTTCAAGATTGATCCGAAGCGCATCATCCTGCGCGGCTTTTCGCTCGGCGGCGCGGCGGCGTGGCACCTGGCATTACAGTATCCTGATCGCTGGGCAGCGGCTGAGATTGGTGCAGGCACGTGGCCGCGTCGTTACACGATGACGGGCTTTCCGCCGTATCAGGAAAAGGTGTTGCGCATCTGGGAAAACACGCCGGAATGGGCGCTAAATGCCTTCAATATTCCGCTTGCCGGACACGATGGCGACAGTGATACGCAAACCGCTTCGATTCCGCCGCCCCCCCAGGGAACTCCACATCGCGGGCAATTGGAATCGTCCATTCGCGTGCGTGAACAGTTGGCGAAAGAAGGTTTCCCGTCCGAAGGCGAACCGAACTCGATGATCGCGAAAGGCACGCCTGCGATCTTCTTAATTTCCGAAAAAACAGGCCACAGCGTTAGCCCGCCCGTGCGCAAACGGCTCGATGAATTCCTGAAAGAATGGGGCGACAAGGGACAAACCTCGCCCGATCACATTCGCTTTTTGACGTATACGACCCGCTACAATCAATCGTACTGGGCGTCACTGGATGCACTGGAAAAGCATTATGAGCGGGCCGAGATTGATGCGGTGCGCAGCAACGGGGGCAAGCAATATCAAATCACGACGAAGAACCTGACGCGGCTGACGTTGCGCGAAACGAACAACGCGGCCACCATTCGCATTGACGGGCAAGAGTTGAAGGTGAAGGCCGCGTCGGCAATCACGCTGGAAAAATCCGGCTCCGCGTGGCGCACCGCTTCCGGCAAATGGGCGGGCTTGCACAAAACGCACGCACTGCAAGGCCCGATTGATGATGCGTTGCTTGATCCATATTTGCTCGTGCGTCCGACGGGAACGCCGTGGAATCAGGCCGCGCACGAACAATCGTTGCGCATCCTCGCGCGCTTTGATCGCCTCTACGCCCGCAATTACCGAGCGCATCCGCGTATCAAAGATGACAAGGATGTGACCGCTGCCGACATCGCCAAATACAACATCGTGCTGTTCGGCGATCCCGGCAGCAACCGACTCATGGCTAAACTGATGGGCAAGCTGCCGCTTGGTTGGACGAAGGAAACCGTCACGCTCGGTCGGCAAAAATTTGCAGCCGCAGAACATTTGCCGACGCTCGCCTATCCGAATCCGCTCAATCCGTCGCGCTATGTCGTACTGAATTCCGGCTTGACGATTCCTGAACGCGAATACAACGGCGATTACAGCCTGCCGCAGTATGGTGACTTTGCCATTTTGAAAGTAAAAGAGGGCGTGGATGTGCCCGATGCCGTGTTGGCAGGATTATTCGATGAGCTTTGGCAATTGCCGGGTGATTTGCGCTGAAGCGAAAAAGAAACCGCAAAGGGCCAAAGGAGCAAAGACGCAAAAAAGCCTGAATCTATGCGCTGCTCTTTGTCCCTTTGCTCCTTTGGCCCTTTGCGGTAATTTCAGTCTGATCTTAACAAACCTATGAAAACTACACGCAGAGAAATCCTGAAAGCCGCTGGTGCGGCGACACTCACTTCGTCGCTTGTCACCGCACAATCAAAACCTTCGTGGCCGATCATTCCCGGCGCGGGCACGCCACGCATCTGCCTTGGCGTGCAACCTACGCTTGATGAAGCGGGGATGCGCAAAATCAAACAAATTGGCGTGGATTACGTCTTGATGGGTGGGCCACCGATTCCGTGGACGGAAGACGTGTTGCGCGAACGGATGAACCGCTTCAAAGCGCAGGGGCTGACGATTATCAATATGATGATTGGCGGTTTTCCGAAAACCTTGTTTGGACAACCGGGGCGCGATGAAGAAATTGAGAAGGTCAAAGCGTCTATTCGCGCCGCTGGCAAAGTTGGCTTGCCCGTCGTCGAATATAACTTTTACGCGCATCGCATCGTCGAAGGCTACTATGAAGAATTGGGACGCGCAGGTGCGGGGATGACTGCTTTCAGTCACGACCGCGTCAAAGACCTGCCGCCGTTGCCCGAAGAAGGCAAACGCACGCTTGATGAAATGTGGGCCAATATCACGTACTTTCTGAAAGCGATCATTCCCGTCGCCGAACAATCGAATGTGCGAATGGCGTTGCATCCCAACGATCCACCCGCGCCGACAAGCCGCCAATCGCAGCAAATTATGTCTACGCTTGCCGGATGGAAAAAGCTCGCGGACATTGTCAAAAGCCCGGCCAACGGCATCACCTTCGATTGCGGCGTAACGCGCGAACTCGGCGAAGACCCGATTGCCGTAGCGAAATATTTCGGCGCACGTGACCAGATCAATCACGTCCATTACCGCAACGTCACCGTGCGCAAGCCATATGTAGATTACACGGAAGTGTTTCTCGACGAAGGACAAGTGAATATGTTCGCCGTGATGCAGGAGCTGGTGAAGATGAAATACAAACTCGGTTTGTACCCCGAACACCCGCGCGCAATTGATGTGGATCGAGAACGACCGAACGGCATCATCGGACAATACGCGCCTGTCGGTGGTGGCGGCTTTGTGGGCGAAATTTACAACGTCGCGTATACGAAAGCGATGTTGCAGGCCGTGTTGTCGCAGTAGCTAATCCGTTATGTTTCGCAGTCACCGAAAATTATGGGCGATGGGTTGTGCATTGTTGGTTGGCGCAATGCTTGCCACTCGTGTGCAAGCCGACGAAGTCAAGCCGGATGCCGAAGCCGTACGCTGGATGCAGTTGGCGTTGGATCGTTGGGAGGACGTTTGTCGGCGGCATTTGCGCTTGCCGGTCGAGCCGCTGGCGTGGGTGATTTTTTATGACAACAACTATGCGTGGCACATCAGCGCCGAGAAAAAATTGTTGCCTGCGCACGAAACGGCGACGGTTACGCTGAACTTTGCTGGACAACCGTATGAATTGCTGCGCGTCGCGCACAAGCAAGGGCTGTGGGTGCCGGGACGTGATGAGGCGTTGCCGCTCAAAGTTGATTTGACCGCAATGCCATACGCCGATGATCAAAAAGCGTTCTGCATCATTCCCTTGCCCGCGATGTTTCATAAGCTTGAGGGATTGGGAACAGCGGCAGAGATGGATGAGTTGTTTCTCGGCGTCGCGCAGCACGAATTGACGCACACACGACAGCTTTCATTTGTGATGGCAGGCATCAAGCGATTGAGCAAACGCTATCCCGTGCCGGAACATTTGGACGACAACTTGCTGGAAGATACGTTTGGCAAGAATAAAGTTTATGTGCGGTCTTTTAATCGCGAGATGGATGCGTTAGGTAACGCTTATATGGCCGATACGCCAGCACAAAGCCGACGCGATTTAGCCCGTGCCTTAACGATGATTCAGCAGCGACGCGCGCGGTATTTTGTGGGCAAGCGCAAAGTGTATGCGCCGCTGGAAGAAATCTTTTTGGCATTGGAAGGCGCAGCCATGTGGGCGCAGTTTCAAATGGCGAGAGATCACGCACCCGCAGGCGAGACAATGCAAACGACTCTTATGACCCTCGCACAGCGGATGAACGCGTGGTCACAGGTCGAAAGCCTGGCCTTGTTTTTATTGATTGATCGGCTCGTACCCGATTGGCAAGCACGCTATTTTGCCCCAAATCCGCCTTCGCCGTTTGCCGTGCTGCAAGAGGCGTTGCGACAGAAACGCGCTGCGGCAAAGGCACGCAAATAGGTATGCTATACATGATCGTTGAGCATTTTAAGAATCACGATGCGAAGCCCGTTTATCAACGCTTTCGTGAACGAGGGCGATTAGCGCCAGAAGGACTGACCTACGTTTCAAGTTGGGTTGACGTGCAGTTTCATCGTTGTTATCAACTGATGGAAACAGACGCCCCCGCTTTGCTTGACGAGTGGATGGCGAACTGGAATGATCTGGTGGATTTTGAAGTTTTCCCGGTGCTGCCCTCAAACGAAGCAGCCGCAAAAATTTTAGCCTCATAAAGTTCAGGAGTTTCTATGAAACGAAGACGATTTATCCAAACGGTTGCCGCCGCCCCTGCGATTGCAATGCCGGTAACCGCCCCTGCCGCGCAACCTGCGGCACAGCGCCCGCAAGCCGAAGCGCCCAAATTTGAACTCTCACCGCTCGATGCAGCCGGTGACACCACGCCGCGATTTTTCAGCGCAGTGCAACTCGCTACCTTGCGCAAGCTGAGCGAGATTCTGATGCCCGCACTGAACGGAATGCCGGGCGCGCTCGACGCGGGTGCGCCGGAGTTTCTGGATTTTCTGGTTGGCGCATCTGTCGCCGACCGCAAACAGCTTTACAAAAACGGCCTCGACACGTTGCAGACGCAGGCACAGAAAAAATTCGGCAAAGCTTTTGCGGATTTGAACGAAACGCAAGCCGGAGAATTGCTCGCGCCGCTCAAGCAGCCGTGGACATACGAACCGCCCGCCGATCCGTTTGCACGTTTCCTGCGGGAGGTGAAAGCTGATGTGCGCACCGCAACCATAAATTCGCGTGAGTATTCCACCGCTGGTTCCGCCGGACGGCGCGGCGGCGGAATGGGGCAATATTGGTTTCCAATTGATTAAACTAAAGGCTTACCGCAAAGGGACAAAGAGGCCAAGACGCAAGGTGTCTGAACAACGTAAATGAAAAGGCATCGTTGTCCCTTTGCTCCTTTGTCCCTTTGCGGTAAAAAAACTCTATGGCGAAAGAAAACTACGACGTCCTCATCATCGGCTCTGGCGCTTCGGGCGGGATGGCGGCGTATACCCTCACACAAAAAGGCATTAAATGCCTGATGCTCGAAGCCGGGCCGCTCGTGGACTTCACGCGGCAACGCGCGATGAAGCCGGTGTACGAATTGCCCTATCGCGGCTTCGGCAAACCGGGCAAGCTGCCGCACCTGTTTCAGGCCAACGAATTCAATGCAAATCAATGGGTAGACGAATCGGATGTGCCGTTCACACACGATCCGAAAGAGCCGTACAACTGGGTGCGTGTGCGAATGATTGGCGGCAAATCGCTGTTCTGGGCGCGGATGTCGTACCTGCTGAGCGATTACGAATTCAAAGCCAAAGACCACGACGGGTTCGGCGAAAACTGGCCGATCAGTTATGCGGAACTCGCGCCATTTTACGACCGCGTCGAACCGATCTTTCGCGTGTCGGGTCGCAAAGAAGGACTCGCCCAATTGCCCGATGGCCAATTCGTAGACGACACCTCGCCCGATGCAGGCGCGCTGAATCGCTTTCGCGACGCGGGCAAATCACTTGGCATTACGGTAACGAAGATTCGTCGCTCGCTCGGCGATGGACAATTTGCGAGTTCATACAATTTGCTGCTGCCTGCGGCGCAAGCCACCGGCAATTTGACGATTGTGCCGAATGCCGTGGTGCGCGACATCACGACAGACAAAAAGACGGGCCTGGTCAACGGCGTGAATTACGTGGATCGTCAATCGGGTCGCGCGCTGCACGCGAAGGCGAAAGTCGTCGTAGTCGGCGCGTCCTGTTTGGAAAGCACGCGCATTTTGCTGAACTCGAACATTGCCAATTCCAGCGGCGTGCTGGGGCATTATTTGCACGATCAGTTTTACATCTCGAATGGTGTGCTGGCGATTGTTCCCGAAGCCAAAGGCGGCAATGCGCCGCGCGGCTTGATGGGTGGTTCGGGCTACTTGCCGCGCTTTCGCAATCTGAAGACAAAAGAAAAGAACTTCCTGCGCGGCTACGCGACCGATTTGAATACCGGTGGCACACCCGATCCGAAATATTTCGGCGTGTGGGGTGCGGAGTTGCAGAAGCAGCTTGATGAACATCGCGGCGCGGCGTTCGGCACGACGATTATGGGCGAAGTGCTGCCGCGTTTTGAGAACTACGCTAAGGTTGATCCGAAGGTCACGGACAAATGGGGCATTCCGGTCTTGAATTTCCATTGCCGTTATTCGGACAACGAGTTCAATATGGCGAAAGACGCCGTGGCGACGATCAGCAATATTTGTAACGAAGCCGGATTTAAGGTGATGCACGGCAATGACAAGATGTTTCCGCCCGGCTACAGCATTCACGAACTTGGCACGTGTCGGATGGGCGATGATCCGAAAAAATCGGTGCTTAATAAATGGAATCAAAGCCACGACATCAAGAATCTGTTCGTTGTGGATGGTAGCAGCTTTGTCACGGGCGGCGCGCAGAATCCGACGCTGACGATTCTGGCGCTGACGATGCGGGCGTCTGAATATTTAGCGGAACAGTTACGTAAAGGAGACTTGTGAAGCAGTTGAAAACAGTCCTCCAATTAAGCTGTTTGATCGCAGCCGGCGTCATCGCCGTGCTGGCGCAAACCGAACAGCAACCGTTGCCCGGCCCCGTGCAGCCCATCGCTTTCAGTCACAAACTGCACGCGGGCGCAAACAACTTGAAATGCGCGACGTGTCACAAAAATCCCGACCCCGGCGAACGAATGGGATTGGCGACAGCAGCGACCTGTATGCAATGCCATTCCGACATCAAAACCGACAGCCCGGAAGTGCAGAAGATTGCGGCCTACGACAAGGACAAACGCGAGATCAAATGGCGGCGCGTCTACGAAATCCCGTCGTATGTTTTCTTTAGTCATCGCACGCATCTGAACGCAAACGCGACCTGCACAACCTGTCACGGCGAGGTCAAGGAAATGCAGCAGATGTACAAGGCCAAAGAAATCAATATGGCCAGTTGTATGAATTGCCATCAGGCGAATAAGGCCAGCACCGATTGTTTGTTTTGTCACGAGAAGATGAATTGAAGCTGATATGAGGTTTCGCTCCGTTCTTATTCCATTAGCCTGCGTGCTAGCACTACTGTTCAGCATTCAACCTGCGGCAGCGCAATCAGCCCGCTATGAAACGGCAGTGCAACCGTTGCCAAATGAAGACATCGCGCAGCCGTGCAAATATGAATTGACGATTCCTGAAGGCGTTCGTTCGGTTCGTGCCGTTTGGGTGATCTTTGATCGTGGACTTGAATTAGCCGCCTTGTACCGTGATGCCGAAGTGCTGGCATTTGCGCGTCGTCATCAGTTGGCGTTGATGATGCCGCGCCATTGCCGGGCAAAGGGCTATGAAGATATGAACGTCGAGCCGTCGCAGGGCATCGGGCGAGCGTTGTTGACCGCGTTAGCGCAATTCGCGCCAACAACAGGCCACGCGGAACTGGCGACGAGCAAGTTGATTTTGCTGTGTTTTTCCGGCGGTGGTTCGTTAGTCGCACGAATGGCTGGCTATGCGCCGGAGCGCCTGCTGGCCGTCATTCCTTACGCGCCCGGACACTTCGAGCCGCTTGGCATGAACACCATTACCTTGCCGAAAAAGGCGTTGGCGATTCCGCAATTGATCATTGCCAACGGCGGCGACAAGATTTGTGGGACGGCTCGCCCGTATCAATATTTTCGCAGGCATTACGAACAGGGTGCGCGCTGGGCATTTGTGATTCAAAACGACATCCCGCATTGTTGTTTAGGCAATGCGCAACCGCTGATCCTGACGTGGCTCGAAGCGGTGTTGACTTCATCGCGGCAGGCAAAGACAGGCTGGCAAGCGTTCTTCCAACCCGCAGAAACCGAAATCAGAGATGAGTGGAAGCAGCAGACCTGGAATATGCGCAAGGCAACGATACAACCGAGCCAACAAAAACGCCCGGCGGAGTTGTTGCCCGCAGGCTGGCTGCCAACCAAACAAGTCGCAGCTGCGTGGTTGAAATTTGCGACAGAGCCGCATCGCGTGATTTCGCAACCTTGATCGCATTCATCAACCCAATCGTCATAGGAGACAACCCAATGATTTCAACTAACACGCTTTCTCGTCGTTCATTTCTTTCGCTAACCGCTTCGGCCTCCATCGCACTCGCCTTACCTGCCGTCGCGAAAAAGCGGATTCCCATCGGCATTGAACTGTTTTCGGTGCGCAATGAACTGGCCAAAGATTTGCTGGGAACTGTGCGTGCGATTGCCAAGCTTGGTTATGAAACGGTCGAATTCTTTTCGCCTTACTATCAATGGACGCCGGAGCAGGCGAAGGAAGTGCGCAAGCTGATGGATGAACTGAAAATCCGCTGCCTCTCGACGCATAACAGCGCGAATGTCTTCACGCCGGAAGGGTTGCAGAAGGCGATTGACCTCAATCAAATCATCGGCTCCAAAACCATCGTGATGGCCAGCGCCGGACGAGTCGAAGGCGCGGACGGGTGGAAAGGTGTCGCGGAAAAACTGACGATGGCGGCGGGCAAATTGAAACCGCTGGGGATGCGCGCGGGCTACCACAATCATCAGGCGGAATTCAAAGTCGTGGACGGCAAACGCCCGATTGAAATTCTGGCGGCGAACACGCCGAAAGACGTGACGTTGCAGCTTGATGTCGGCACCTGCGTCGAAGTGGGCTATGACCCCGTTGCGTGGATCAATGCGAATCCGGGACGCATTCGGTCGCTGCATTTGAAAGAATGGACGGGCAGCGAAGGCAAGGCCGACAAGGGCTACCGCGTGCTGTTTGGCGAAGGCGATGCGCCCTGGCAAAAGATTTTTGCGGCAGCAGAAAAGTCGGGCGGCGTCGAAAATTATTTGCTCGAACAGGAAGGCAGCCGCTTTACACCGCTCGAAACAGCGGAGAAATGTTTGGCGGCTTACAAGAAAATGCGGGGCTAATTACTTTCAAGCGGCAATGGCTAATCTGACTCCTGATTCCCGGCTCCTAATCCCTGCTGGCAAAACACAGCCAGGGTTTTCAAGCGCAGGAATCAGGAGCCGGGAATCAGGAGTCAGTGCTTGCTGGGTAAAAAGGGAAGAAGGGCGATGCAATCAGGGAACAGCTTTTCACTAAAAGTAACGCGGTGGCTATGGATATTGACCTGTCTTGTGTTCCTGCTCACGCCGGGACAAGGCACAAGCACGACACCTGCGCCTGCCTTCAAGGTCACGACCGTTTATCTGGTACGACACGCGGAAAAAGCGGCGACGCCTGCGGATAATCCGCCGCTACTGGAGGCTGGGCGCGAGCGGGCGCGCAAGCTGGCGCAGATGCTCAGCAAAGCGGGCATCAAGACGATTTTCGCTTCGCAGTTTCTGCGCACGCAACAAACGGCGGAACCGTTGGCGCAACTGTTGGGACTGACCAGCACCGTGCTGCCTGTCAGCATGGACACGATGAATCCGCAGGCAGTTTCGCCACAATACCTGAAAGACATCACCAAACGGATTTATGACAATGCCGGACAATCCGTCCTGATTGTCGGCCACAACAACACGGTGCCTGCGATCATCAAAGAACTGGGCGGCGATTTAGTACCGACGATTCCCGATACCGAATACGACAATCTGTTCGTCGTCACCGTCGTCGCCAAAGGCAAAGCCAAAGTGGCGCATCTGAGACAATAATCACCCGGAAAAACTATGCTGCTTCACCCCAAACTATTGCTGGCCGCGCTGCTGCTCTGCACCGTTGCGGCTTTTGCGCAAACGCAAAACGCGCCACGCTCCGAGGTCGCAGGCATTCCCGTCAACTACGACGAAGCGAAAGTCGGCACCTACAACTTGCCCGATCCGCTCGTGCTGGCCAACGGCAAACCCGTGCGCGATGCCAAAACGTGGCTGCAAAAACGTCGCCCGGAAATCGTGCGCTTGTTCGAGGAAAACCAGTTTGGTCGCAACCCCGGCAAACCGGCAGGAATGAGCTTTGATGTCTTCGACAAAGGCACGCCCGCGTTCGATGGCAAGGCGATCCGCCGTCAGGTCACGATTTACTTTTCGCCCAGGAAAGACGGGCCGAAAATGGATTTGCTAGTGTACCTGCCCGCGAACGCAACAAAGCCGGTGCCGCTCCTGCTCAACGTGAGTTTCACGGCAAATTCCAATGCCGTGAACGATCCCGGCGTCAAGCCGGGCGAAATCTGGAACCGCGACAAGAAGCGCGTGCCCGCACCGAAAGACGGGCGCTTTGGCAGCTTAAAAGTCCTGCCGTTTCTGGAAGCAGGCTTTGGCATCGCCACGTTTTATTACGGCGACATTGACCCGGATTTTCTGGGCGGCGTGCCGCTTGGCGTGCGCGCGTCGTATCTGAAACCGGGGCAAACCGAACCCGCGCCGAACGAATGGGGCGCGATTGCGGCGTGGGCGTGGGGCGCAAGTCGTGCGCTGGACTACCTGGAAACTGACAAGGGCGTAGACGCCAAGCGTGTCGCGATTACAGGCGTCTCACGCCTCGGCAAAACCGTGATGTGGGCGGGCGCGAGCGATCCGCGCTTTGCGATGGTGATTGCCAGTTGTTCGGGCGAAGGCGGTGCGGCCATCAGCCGTCGCAACTACGGCGAAACGATTAAGCATTTGACCGAAGCGACGCGCTACCCGTATCAGTTCGCGGCCAACTACGGCAAGTATGGCGACCGCGTGAATGAGTTTCCGGTGGACGCTCATCTGCTCGTCGCGTTGATCGCGCCGCGTCCGGTGCTGCTGCAAACGGGCGATACCGATTATTGGTCGGATCCAAAAGGCGAATTCTTAGCCGCCGTCGCCGCCGAACCCGTTTTCAAATTGCTCGGCAAAGAAGGACTCGGCACCACGCAGATGCCGCCGGTCGGGCAACCGATTTTTCACACGATTGGCTATGTCGAGCACGCGGGTGGCCACGGGATGATTCCGTCCGATTGGGATTTGTTTTTGCAGTTTATGCAGCGGCACTTGAAGTGATTGGAGATTGGAGATTCTTCCATCCGTACGCAGAAGCCGGAGGTCAGTGATGATGAGGATCAAATTCAGCAGGAAATTCATGCTCAAACTCGCCGCCGTGCTGCTGGGCAGCGGCGCGTTGCTGTGGGGCTTGCTCAGCTTGCCGCAGCCGTTTTTTCGCACGTCGGTGAGCGCCAAAAATCTGACGCTCTATTCCGATCAATCGTTCGCGTCTGCTGCCGGGCAAGAGGTGCTGACGCGGGCAGAAGCGAAACTGGCGCAATCGCCGTTGTATTCCCCGGCGCAAAATCATCTGCTCTTCGTTTGCAACGCGCGCTGGCGGCAACGGCTGTTCTTCCTGCATCAATACGGCGTCGGCGGCGTGAATTACTATCCGTTCACGACGAATGTATTTTTGCGCGATGCGGTGATTGAAGAAAACTGCCTCATCAGTCCGAAAGGCAATCGCATCATTGACGGGCGCACGCTGGATTACTTCATCGCCCACGAAATCACGCACACGCTGACGGGACAAGCGGTCGGCGCACTTGCCTATCAAACGTTGCCGCAGTGGAAGCGCGAGGGCTATGCGGATTATGTCGGCAAAGGCGCGGCGTTCAATTACGAGGAGGCGAAGCGAATGTTTTTGGCCAATGATCCAAAGATGAATTACGCCCAGACGGGCTTGTATCTGCGCTTTCATTTGCTGGTCGCGCATCTGTTGGACAAGCAGCATTGGACTGTGCAACGATTGCTGACCGATCCGATTGAACAACAAACAGTGGAAGACACAATTCGTGCGGAAAAGCCCTGACGGGCAGAAATGAGGCGACAATGAATTTGTTTCGCTGGAGCGGCCTCGTGGCGCTCCTTTTTGTTTGCACTTATACAACCCACGCCGCGCATCCCGAAGCCTTAGTCGCGCCGAGTTGGGTGAAGTCTGTCCAGGAATTTCAATTCGCCTCGCAACAGAAAAAAGCGATCCTGCTGCGGCCTGTCAATTATCGCAACGAACGTTTCATCGTGATCGAAACGGGCTGGGGGCCACTGGCCGAAGCCAAAGATTACCAGGCCGGTCACGTGCCGGAAGCGATTTATGTGAACACCGACGAATTTGAAACCGGCTTTCCGCGCTGGCACCTGAAATCGCTGGCCGAATTGCAACAAGTCATCGGCAAACTCGGCATCAACCGTGACACGACGGTGGTGGTCTACAGCCGCAAGACGATTGCGGCGGCGCGTGTGTGGTGGGTCTTGAATTATGCGGGCGTGTCGGATGTGCGCATCCTGAACGGCGGCTATGCGGCGTGGCTTGCGGCGGGTTATGCAAGCGAAAAAACCATCAACGAACCGCACGCCGACAAGTTCACGGGCACGCCGCGTACTGATTGGTTAGCGACGACGGAATACGTGCGCGAACGTTTTGACAAAGGCAAAATCTGGCTCGCCGATACGCGCTCGCTAGCGGAATTTCGCGGCGAAGTCAGCGGCTACGATTATCTGCTGCATCGCGGTCGCATTCCCGGCGCGTTGCACGTGCAAGACCCCGACGACAAAGCGCACATTTATCAGGACGAAGATGGACGATTGAAACCACGCAGCGAAATCGCCGCGCTGTGGCTGGCCGCTGGCCTCAAGCCCGCAACACCCGGCGAACAATTCGAGCGTGAGGTAATTTTTATTGCGGCAACGGCTGGCGTTCAAGCCTCGCGTTTTTTTATGCCTATATGCTCGGCTACAAAAACATCCGCAATTACTCGGACGGGTGGAGCGATTGGAGTACGAAATATTCGCAGGACGCCAACGAAAAAGGCATCACGCCCGGCTGGAAGCAGGAAGCCTCTGGCAATCCGATTGCGACGGGGCAGAATTAGTTCACGAGCGCGGGCCTTTCCCTTCCACCACGACCACAACCTGATTTGCATTCGCGCTGAAGCGATCAATCGTGCCGCTCGGCCAGCGCACTTCGATGTCGGCTTTGCTTGCTTTGCCCAACCCAAAATGCACGCGCAGATCGTTTTGTGAACTGTAGCTGCCGCCGCTGCGCACTTCATCCAGTTGGCGATGGTCGCCGGTCGTGCAAAGAATCCGCGCGCCGATACCAGAGCGGTTGGACTTCACGCCGACCGTTTTGATTTTGATCCAGTTCTGACGCGATGCCTGATCGCAGCGCAGCAGTTGCGGCACATCGTTCACGCAGTTCACCAATACATCCACATCGCCGTCATTATCGAAATCGCCAAACGCACAACCACGCCCCGGCACTTGTTCGAGAATGCCGGGGCCGGAGGTCAGCGAAACGTCTTCAAATTTGCCGTTGCCGAGATTGCGGTACAGCACCTTGCGTTCACGATAGCCCGATTCGGTCGAGGTTTCGCCAACTTCGGGATACACATGGCCGTTGCAGATAAAAATATCCGGCCAGCCGTCGTTGTCGTAATCCACAAAGCCTACGCCCCAGCCGAGAAAGCGCGTGTTCCGACCCAAGCCCGCCTGAAACGTTTGATCGTCAAACGTCATCTTGCCGAGGTTGCGATACAGGCTTGTCGTGTCGCCCGCGAAGTTGGTTTTCACGATGTCGAGATTCCCGTCGCCATCGTAATCAATCGCCGCCACGCCCATTCCCGCTTGCGGCTTGCCGTCGGCGCTGTAGGCGACGCCCGCTTCCAGCGCGATGTCGGTGAACGTGCCGTCGTGATTGTTTTTGTACAGCGCCGCCGAAGACGAATCGTTGGCGACATAAATATCCGGCCAGCCATCGTTGTCAAAATCGCCGACCAACACGCCGAGGCCGTACGTTCCTGGTGTTTTCAGGATGCCGGATTTCGCCGAAACATCCGTGAAGGTGCCGTCGCCGTTGTTGTGAAAGAGAATGTTTTTGCCGCCCTGCAACCCCGGCGGCCCACACGCGACCATCGTGCCTTTGTACAGGCACGGCCCCGATTCCGGCAGCGGCGCAGTCTTTGGATCGAAGTCAATGTAGTTGGCGACGAACAAGTCCAATCGTCCGTCTTTGTCGTAATCGAGAAACGCGCAGCCCGTATTCCAGCGTTGTTTGCCGTTGCCCGGATTCGTTGTAACGCCCGCTTTTTTCGCTACGTTGGTGAATGTGCCGTCGCCGTTGTTGTGCCACAGCACGCAATCGCCCCAGTACGTCACAAACAAATCTTCCCAGCCGTCGTTGTCGTAATCGCCCGCGCACACGCCCTGCCCCCAGCCCGTATGCGCTACGCCCGCCTTCAGCGTGACATCGGTGAACGTGCCGTCGCGGTTGTTTTTGTAGAGGCGACTGATGGGCGCTTGTCCCGTCGGCCATTTCGCTTCGAAGCGCGTGCCGTTGACAAGAAAAATATCAAGCCAGCCGTCGTTGTCGTAATCCACAAACGCACAGCCGCAGCCGGTCGTTTCGAGCAGGAATTTGTTTTTATTTTCGCCGCCGAAAATCGTCTTCGTGCGCAAGCCCGCTTCGCGTGCAACGTTGACGAATTGTGTGGTGAGGGGAAGTTGCGCGACGAGTTGATCGAAGGAGAAGACCGGAATCGTAGCGCAAAGTGAACGCACGAATTTGCGACGAGAGGATTGCATTGGCTTGGAGTTTACATCTCGCATTCGATTTGGGGCAATAAATGCTCACCTTTTCTGCAACATCTTTCCTAACTCCGCTTCCTTCTTCTCCTTCATCCGCGCACCTTCTGCAAAGGCTTTCCTGCTGCCCTCTGCGTCGCCCTGCTGACGAAGCAATTGGCCGAGCGTGTTGTACGGGCCGGGATTGTTGGGATCGAGTTTAATGGCTTGTTCCAAGGCTGCTTTGGCAGCGTCGAGATCGCCTTTTTGTTTCAGCGCCGTGCCAAGCATGAAGTAGGCTTCGGCATAATCGGGCTTCAGCGCCAGCGCGGCCTGCATCTCGCTGGCAGCCTGGGCGAAATCGCCGCTTTGCCAGTATGTGATGCCGAGCGTGTAATGGGCTTCGGGCAGGTTGGCGTCGAGGGCGAGCGCGCGTTTGAGTTCGGTTTGTGCGGCTTCGAGTTGGTCTTTTTGTTTGAGCGTGACGCCGAGGTCGTAATGGGCGAGGGCGGAATTCGGGTCACGTTGGATGACTTCACGAAACTGCGCTTCGGCGCGGTCGAGATCAGCTTTTTGCAGGTAGGCAAAGCCGATGTTGAGGCGCGCCATATTGTTCGTCGGATCAGCTTCCAGCAGCCTGGTAAATTGTGCGACGCCTTCTTCGGCGCGGCCTATGCTGACGAGCATGACGCCGTAGTTGTTGCGTGCGTCGAGATTCGCGGGATCAAGCGTGGCCGCGCGTCCATAGGCTTCGACTGCACCTTTGCCGTCGCCTGTGTGTTGGCGCGCGATGCCGAGTTGGTTCCACGTTTCAGCGTGTTTGGCGTTGAGTGTCGTTGCGGTTTGCAAATGCGCACGAGCGCGTCACGAAAGCTTGCGGTGTCGTTCAGCGCGTGGCCGAGCAAATAGCGATATTCAAAATTTTTGGGATCGAGTGCGACGGCGCTTTGCAATTGCGGTAGGCTGCGCTGCGGGTCTTGTTGCAGCCAGTATGCGACGCCGAGGTGATAATGCGCGGGCGCGAACTTTGCGTCGAGTTCGATGGCGCGCTCGAAGTGAGGCAATGCTTCTACTTGCCGATTGAGGACGACGAGGAGGAAACCGATTTCGTCTTGAATGCGGGCGGATTTGGGAGCGAGTTTGGCGGCTTGCTCCCACGCAGCGAGTGCGCCTGCTGCATCGCCGCGCTTTGGCAGCAAGGGCACGAGCTTCGATTTGTTGCAACGTCTCCTGACCAAAAGTCGCGCTTGCCAGAAGCAAAAAACGAATGACGGAACAGACGGAAAGCACGAAACCAACGAAAGCGGTGAGGGTTTCGTCTGTTTCGTGCTTTCCGTCTGTTCCGTCATCTCGCTTGACTTCACGTTACTGCTAGAAGTTCAGCCGCAGGCCGTACTGCAATTTCCGCATCTGCGCCAGACTGGCGATGCTGGTGATCTGTCCCGCATTCGGGGCGTCCACTGTAGCGACGGGTTGCCCCAGGTTGGTGTGGTTGAATGCGTTGTATAGTTCCACGCGGAATTGTCCCTTGATCGTTTCCGTGATGCGGAAGCTCTTGCTCAACGATGCATCGTAGTTGAAATAGCGTGGCCCGAAGAACGAATTGCGCGCCACTGTGCCGAACGTTCCAGCAGCAGGACGTTGCCACGGGCCGCGCGTGCAGCCGTTGGCATTCAAGAGCGAAGTAGCGGTCGTAGTGGTTGCGCAGCCATTGCCGCCCGTTCCCGGTGTGGCGATGGCGAACCAGCCAGCAGCGCTTGGATTCGATACGCTCGCGTCGCCGACCAAATTCGGACGATTCGGCCCAGTGTCCGCATCGCTGCCGAAGTTTGTGTACGACGGCGTGAACGGCAAGCCTGATCCCCAGAAGCCGACGCCGGAGAGTTGCCAGCCGCCAGCCAGATAATCCATCGCACGCGATGAACTGGACAAAAGTTTCTTGCCTTTGCCGAAGGGCAGTTCATACACGTGGTTGAAGTTGAGGGCAAAGCGGCGCACCCCGCTCTGACGACCGTAATCCTTCGACGGATCCCAGAAGTAGTACGTGTTCGAGAAGTCGAAGGAACTGTTCCAGGTGAAATTGCTCTGGAGCAGCAGGCCGTTCGAGAAGCGTTTCTCACCGCGCAGTTGCATGGCGTGGTACTTCGTCGTGCCGTCGTCGCTGAAGTATTTGATGGATTGCGACCAGCCGAACTTTTGGAAGAACAGCCGCCGCTGATTGGTGCTCAGCGTGCCGAAGCCGACGATGCTGGGCTGGTTGATGTTGTAGTTGGTTCCGCCCGGCGTGACGTGCGTGCCTTTGTTGCCAATGTATCCGATAGAAAAGACGATGCCTGCGAACTGACGCTCAAGCGCCGCGTTCCAGGTGTCAATCACCGGCAAGCGCATCGTGTTGTCTTTGGTCAACGGCAACACGTTCGGATTGATGCCATTCGGCAGCAGTGGATTGCCCGTTGCGCCTTTCGGCTGCGATGCCAGAATCGTCGTCGGATCAAGCGACGGCGGGCCTGACGCCAGCGTGAACACGGCCAGATACGGCTGCGACGGATTCAGCGATTGGTTGGCCAGCACCGGCAGGTTTTGCGTGACGTTGTGACCGAACGAAACGCCGAACACGCCTACGTCATACGAACGACCGTAGCCGGTGCGAAAGACCGTCTTCGGCGTGATTTCATACGCGATGCCGAGGCGCGGCGCGAAATGCTTGAAGGACGTTTTGATGTTGCCTTGCAAATTGACGCCGTTCTGGCCCGCGATCAACACTTCGCCGGTCGCCAGATTCTGGAAACCACCGTTGTTTTTGTCGTTGACGTATTGCGGGAAATAAATCTCGTGGCGCAGGCCGTAGTTGACGGTCAGCTTCGGCGTGACGCGCCACGTGTCCTGCACGTACGAGAAAAAGCGATTTTGCCGCTCTGCCGCATCGGTCGAATTGCTGACGTAGCGGGCGAACGAGGACACCTGACCGAGCAGGAACGAAGCCAGCGGAAGACCGCCGCCGCTGCCGCCCGAAGTCGTGACCGCGTTGAAGGTCAATTCGCCGGAACGGTGCGAATCGCTCGGCACGCGCAGGTTCTGCGCATAGCGATAATCCGCGCCAAACTTGAGCGAATGATTGCCAAACGTGTGCGTGACGTTGCCGACATACTGGAATTCGTTTTCCTGTTCGTTGAGCGGGCAGTTGCACGAATTGACGCCCAGCGAATAGCCGAACGCCACGCCGCCCGTGCCGGTGATGTTGAAGTATGGCATCCCCGACGTGTAATAGCTGTCGAGATTCAAGCCCGGAATCCCTGCATCTTTCGCGGGCGACGTGCCGAGGCCGTTCGGATTCACGAACACGCGATAGCGGAAGAAACCAAACCGAACGTCCGCCGTCCAACTCGGACGAATCAGATAGTCAGCCGCATACGCCAGGCTCTGATTGCGCATTGAGGAGTCGCCCGAAAACGAACTGAACGACGGGCCGCCGACTAAGTTGCCGAATGCGCCCGGCGCAGAAACAGCGTACTGCATAAAGCTGTAGCGTCCGAACATGTGCAGCTTCTCGCTTTGATAACGATCCACGCGCACGTTGAAGGCGTCGCTGTTGAGAATGCCGAAGCCGGAGGCGCTGTAATTCGGCGACGCCGCGTTCGCGCCGGTCGTATTTGGCAACGGAAGCAGCGATAACAGTTTCGCCGCTTGGGGCGCAATCAAATTGGTGGGAATGATGCCGCCCGTGAATTCCTGCCGCGAGGCCGGAGCGACGTTGCAGTTCGCGCCGATGCACGGATTGAAAATGCGCGTGGCCAATGCGCTCAGATCGCCGTTGCGTTCGGCAGCGGTCGGAACGCGCGTCAGCAACGAGCCGCCGTTCTTTTGGCGTTGGCCCTGATAGTCACCGAAGTAAAACGTCTTGTCGCGCTGAATCGGCGCGCCAATCGAACCGCCAAACTGATTCCACAACGTCGGCGGAATGAACTTGTCCGTCGTGCCAGCTAATGGTTTCGCCTGTGCAAACGGATCGCGCGCGGCCAGGATGTTGTTGCGCCGAAACTCAAAGAGGCTGCCGTGATAGCTGTTGCTGCCCGATTTTGTTTGCGCCGAAATCAATGCCTGGCTAGCTTGTCCAAACTCGGCGTCATACGCGGAAGTCGTGATTTTCAATTCGGAAAGCGAATCAAGGTTTGGCGTGATGATCGGTTCGCCCAGCACGGATTCGCGGTTGTCCGTGCCATCAAGCTGAAAGTTAATGCCGCCCCAATATTGGCCGCCGATGTTGGGACGAAAGATCGCGTGCGGCTGTTCGCTGGCCGCCGTCGTACCGCTGGCTTGCACACCGGGCACGAGGAAATACAAGCGGTTCAGGTCGCGTCCGAGGACGGGCAATTCCTGCACGGCTTTTTGCGTGATGGTATCGGACACATCGGCGCGTTCGGTTTTCAGCGCTGGCCCTTCGGCACTGACGTTGACAACTTCGCCGACCTTGCCGATGCCGAGCCGCGCGTTGACCTGCGTGACCGCATCCACTTCGACGCTGACGTTGCGTTGGATGTACGTTTCGAAGCCCGTCAATTCAACACGGACTTCATAGACACCCACGATCAAATGCGTCTGGCTGTAATTGCCAGAGTCGTTCGTCATCGTCGTAAACGTGACGCCTTTGCCGGTGTCGGTGATCGTAACTTTGGCGCGCGGGACAGCGGCACCATTGGTGTCGGTCACTGTCCCGGAGAGGCTACCATACACGGCTTGCCCGAACACGGTACTAGACAGGCACAGCAGCACACTGAGTGCGAGAAAAGACAAGAGCTTCTTGTTCACGGGGTTCCCCCTTTCAGCAGCGCAACGGCTTGGCGTTGCACGTTGAATCGTTAGCAACTTGGGTGTATTGAGCGTCTCGATACCGTATCGAGTCTGTGGTTCAGCAAAGCAAGATTCCTAACAGCGTAATTGAATTTGTTATTTTCCAGGTTTTGCGAGCGCACGATACCGAAGTTTCCGGGCAAATGCAAGGCTGCTGCTTCCCCTTGCAGCCATCAGGACGCTGCGCTATGTTGCAGGGACACTTTATCCTGAGGCAAGCTATGAAAGTTTGTGCAACTGAACGATTACAACTGCGACGTTTCACGCTGGACGATGCAGCGTTTATCCTGCAATTACTGAACGAGCCGTCCTTCCTCACCAACATCGGCGACAAGGGCGTGCGCACGGTGGACGACGCGCGCGAATACTTACGCACAGGGCCGCTGGCGAGCTATGCCCAACACGGCTTCGGGTTGTTGTTAGTGGAATTGCAAAATACGCCGATTGGGATGTGCGGCATTCTCAAACGCGACGGCTTGGACGCGCCGGACATTGGCTATGCGCTGTTGCCGCGCTATTGGTCGCAGGGCTATGCCATCGAAGCCGCGACTGCCGTGCTGCAATACGCGTACATAACGCTGCAACTCAACCGCATCCTGGCGATTACTAAACCGGACAATACGGCTTCGATTCGTGTGCTGGAAAAACTGGGCTTCGTCTTTACTGAAATGGTGAAGCTGCCGGGGGCCGCGACGGAAAGCCGCCTCTTCACCTTCGTAGCCGAATAAAACTCCGCGCGCTTTTCCCGATGCGCGGCGCGCGTTACACTACGCGCGGCGACAGACCCTGTTTCGGCGAGCGGCATGGAGACCCAAATCATTCACCAACAATTTCGTCAGGCGCTGGATGCATTGATGGCACAGCTACGCGCGGACAAAACCATTCTGGCGGCCATTCTGTGCGGCAGCCTGTCGCACGACCGCGTGTGGGCGAAGTCGGATGTTGATCTGGTGCTGGTCACGATGGACGAAAAAAAAGCGGAGGCAGAAGGATTGTCCCTCAATGCTGACGGTGTAAACGTGCACGCGCTGTTGCTGGCGCGCACGGCGTTGCGGCAAAGCGTTGAAGGCGCGCTCAGCAATTCGTTTCTGCATTCGTTTCTCGCAAAAGGACAGTTGCTTTACACGCACGATCCGACGATTGCGGAATTGCTCGCGCGGCTGCAAACGAGAGGCAAGCGCGATACGCAGGTGCAATTGCTGCGCGCGGCGACGAACGCACTGCCGCCGCTGTACAAGGCACACAAATTCTTTTTGACGCGCGGCGATTTGGAGTATACGGCGCTGTGGATGCTGGCGACCGCCACGCCACTCGCGCAGGTGGAAGTGATGCGCGCCGGGTTGCTCGTAGATCGTGAAGTCATCCCGCAGGCGCTCGCGCTGAATCCCAATTTTTTCCGCACGATTTACACCGATTTACTCAACACCAAAAAGACGCGCAAGAACGTACAGGCAGCGCTCGCCGCGCTGGATCAGTACCTTGCCGAACGCGCGCCCGCCTTGTTTGCGCCCGTGCTCGACCATTTGCGCGACGTGGGCGAAGTGCGTTCGGCCACCGAAATCGAAGACTATTTCCGACGCAACTTTAATGTCGAAGGCGTCACGACGGCGTGCGAATATTTGGCCGATCAAGGCTTGCTCGGCAAAGCCGCTACGCCCGTACGATTGACCAGAAAAAGCAATATCGCGGTGCAGGAACTGGCGTTTTTTTACAGCGAACACCGCGCCTAACGAAAACTCAGGACGGTTGGCGTTTAGGAGCGCAGGCATTGCACCTTACACCTTGCCCATTCATTGAACCTCCAGCCAGCTTGGAGGTTCAATGTGGAATGGGCAAGGTGTAAGGTGCAATCGCCTGCGCTCCTAAACGACTATACCAATACAACCTACTACCAATCAGAGTCTACCGTATGCCTCGATGCAAATGCCTTTTGTTCGTTTGTCTGTTCGTCTTGTTCACCTTGCCCCTCGCGGCGCAATCCGATGTAGCGCACCCGCTCGATCCGCTCAGCCCCGACGAAATCGCCACGACGGTTGCTACGCTGAAGGCCGAAAACAAGGTGACGGAAAGCAGCCGCTTTGTCGTTGCACGAACCGCCGAAAGCGGAAGTCCTGAACTGGCAAGCGGGCGCAGCCGTGCGGCGTGAAGCGTTTGTCATCGTCTACGAACGCGCGGTCAATCAAACTTTTGAAGCCATCGTGGATGTGAAGGCGAAAAAGGTTCTTTCGTGGAAAGAAATCAAAGGCGTGCAACCCTGGGTCGTGGGCGAAGATTTTGCGCTCGCCGCGTCCATCGTCAGCAATGATCCAAACTGGCAAGCGGCGCTCAGCAAACGCGGCATCACAGATTACAAAAACGTACAGGTAGACACGTGGGCACCTGGTTGGTTCGGCTTTGCAGGCGAAGCGAACATTCGTGTGGCGCGCGGCATCGCGTTTTATCGCGGCACGGGGCGCAACTCCTACGCGCGCCCGATTGAAGGGTTGGTTGCCTACGTGGATATGACGCACAAGAAGCTGCTGAAGGTCGTAGACACGGGCGTTGTGCCGCTTGCCAAAGTCGGTGCCGAACTTGATCCCGAATCAAATGCGCCGCTACGCCCCGCGCCAAAGCCGTTGCTGATTACGCAACCCGACGGCGCGAGTTTTGAACTGCGCGGCAACGAAGTGCGCTGGCAAAAATGGCGCTTCCGTTACGCGATGCATCCGCGCGAAGGGCTGCTGCTTTACACCGTCGGCTACGAAGATCAGGGCAAAGTTCGTTCGATTCTTTATCGTGGCGGCCTGTCCGAAATGGTCTGCCGTACGGCGATCCCGGTAC
This sequence comes from Blastocatellia bacterium, assembly GCA_046331525.1. Classification (GTDB taxonomy): domain Bacteria; phylum Acidobacteriota; class Blastocatellia; order RBC074; family RBC074; genus JAFDVL01. The sequence continues at coordinate 32,536 of JAXLQQ010000027.1, read as the reverse complement.
GAATTGGTTTATCCGCAATGCCTTCGATGAGGGCGAATACGGCGTCGGCCTGTCGGCAGCCGATATGGACAAGCACGATGTGCCAACAAACGCGACGTTTCTGCCCGCGCTGCTGGCAAGCGAAGACGGCACGGTGCAAACGAAAGAACGCGCGATAGCGATTTACGAACGCGAAGGCGGATTGCTCTGGAAGCAGGCGGATTTTTATACGGGCAAGAATGAAACCCGGCGCGCGCGGGAATTGGTGCTGGCGATGATTGCGGCACGATTGGCAATTACGAATACTGCTTCAACTGGGTCTTTCATCAGGATGGCGCGCTGGAAGTAGAAATTATGTTGACCGGCATTATGCTGGTCAAAGGCGTGACTGCCCAAACCGAAACCGATCACCAACACGGCGACAAACACGGTCATCTGGTCGCGCCCAACATCGAAGCGCCGCATCATCAGCACTTCTTCAACTTCCGTCTTGACTTGGATATTGACGGCGCAGGCGCGAACAGCATCGTCGAACAAAACACGATGGCGTCATTGCCCGGCAAAGCCAATCCGCAAAACAACGCCTTCACGATGAAAGAAACAGTTTTCAAACGCGAACTCGAAGCGCAGCGGCAATTGAATTTTGCGACTGTGCGTCGCTGGAAGATCATCAATGCCGAAGCGAAAAATGCGCTCGGCCAAGCGCCCGGTTATTTGCTCGTGACGGGCGAAAACTCGCCGTCGTTTTCCGGCCTCAATTCGTGGGTACGCCGCCGCGCTGGCTTCCTGGATCATCACCTCTGGGTCACGCCGTATGCGCCGGAGGAAATGTATTCGGCGGGCGATTACATCAACCAAAATCGCGGCGGTGAAGGCTTGCCCGCGTGGACAAAAGCGAATCGCTCGATTGAAAAACAAGACCTCGTGCTGTGGTACACGATGGGCGTCACGCACATTCCGCGCCCCGAAGATTGGCCGGTGATGCCGGTGCATAAAACGGGCTTCAAGTTAATCCCGAATGGCTTTTTCACGCGCAATCCGGACGATGGATTTGCCGCCGGAGCAAGCAGGAGAACGGTAAAATTTACTGCCCAGGCGAGGGGAACGCGAAAACGACCAGGGTCTGGCCTCCTTCATTCTCCTTTCCGTGAGGGCGATGTAGTACCGGCTTCAGCCGGAAGGAATGGCAGCTTCCGGCTGAAGCCGGTACTACATAGTGCCCTACACGGAAGTGAAATCCGAGCTAAGAATGGAAAGGGGCGACTCCCCCTCCTCGACCATTATTCTCCGCGCCTTTGCTTCTTTGTGTTGTTATGACCCAAAAACGAGTCTCCCCAAAATCTGCGACTGCACGCACGACCATCGCCGTGCAAGGCGCGTGTGCATAACCTGAAAAACATTTCGCTCGAAATCCCGCGTGATCGGTTAGTCGTTGTGACCGGCCTGAGCGGTTCGGGCAAGTCGTCGCTCGCCTTCGATACGATTTATGCTGAGGGGCAGCGGCGGTATATGGAATCGCTGTCGAGCTTCGCCAAGCGCTTTGTCGCACAGGTCGCCAAGCCCGATGTGGATTTCGTCTTTGGCCTCTCGCCCGTCATTTCGATTGAGCAGAAAACCATCGCCAACAATCCGCGCTCGACCGTCGGCACGATGACCGACATTGCGAGCTATCTGAATTTGCTGTTCGCCACCATCGCCGCCGCGCATTGCCCGCGCACAAACGAAGCAGTGCCAAGCCGTTCGGCCAATCAAATCCTGGAAGCCATTTTGTCGTTGCCCGAAGGCACGGAAATCGAATTGCGCGCGCCGGTTTTTAAGGTCTACGGCGAAGAGTTGGAGTACGTGTTTACGGAACTGCGCAAGAAAGGTTGTCGGCGGTTGATCGTGGACGGCGAGCTGCTCGCCCTTTCGCAAACCATCGAACTCGACGAATCATCCGTCAACGAAATGGATGCGGTTGTGGATCGTTTCATCGTCAATCGCAAGCACGAAAAAGCAATCAAAGCAGGTATCGCGGCAACGCTGCTGGTGGGCGACAGGCTGATGCAGGTTCACATCGTAAAAGGCGCGGGCAAGACCGAAGCGGCGCGTTTTTACCAGACAACGTGCAGCGCCACGCATCATTTCGTCTATGGCGATATTCAGCCGGATTTCTTTGTCTTCAATTTTCCTGAAAGCGCGTGTTCGACGTGCGGCGGGCTGGGCGTGCAAAAGCTGACGCATCCTGAACTGTTGATTCCTGATCCGCAGCGCAGCATTCGCGGCGGCTGCTTCGTGCGCGAGGCGTACAACTACAAGCCAGATACGTGGGACGGACGACTAATGTACAGCCTCGGCGAAGCGTTGCGGTTTTCGCTCGATACGCCGTGGGAAAAGCTGCCGGACAAGGCGCGGAACGCGATCCTCTACGGCACAGAAAAGAGAATCAAAGTACAAACGCCGCCCGATGCCAAAGAACTCAGCAAACGCGCGGATTGGGAAGGCAAGGAAATCGGCTTTCACGGCATCGCGCGCCGCATCGAACGCCACTATCGCCGCTACCGCCAACGCGGAGAAGCGAGTTCGGGGATGGAGGCGTGGCTGGATAAAGTGATGGTCGAACACACCTGCCCGGACTGCAACGGCGCGCGGCTGCGTTCGACGCGGTTGCTTTTCACGATTGCGGGCAAATCCATTCACGATTTTGGGCAGATGAATTTTGACGAACTGCACGACTTCCTCGGCACGATCAAACCGGCGGGACGCGGGGCGGATGCGGGGCGGCAGGTGCTCGGAGAAATTCGCGGACGGTTGGAATTGTTGCTTGGCATTGGGCTGGATTATCTGAACTTCAATCGTCGTTCGGGCACGCTGTCGGGCGGCGAATCGCAGCGCATTCGCCTGTCCACGCAAATTGGTTCGGGACTGATGGGAATGCTCTACGTGCTGGACGAGCCAAGTATCGGGCTGCATCCGAAAGACAACGTGAAGATGATTGCGACGCTCGAACGCCTGCGCGACATCGGCAACACCGTGATTGTCGTCGAACACGACGAAGACACGATTCGCGCGGCAGACCACGTCATCGAAATGGGCATCGGCGCAGGCATTCACGGCGGCGAAGTCGTCGCACAAGGCACGTTACAAGATGTCCTCGTGTGTCCGGCTTCGCCAACAGGACAGTTTTTGTCCGGCCAGCGTTTTATTGCGCTGCCACAGCAACGGCGCAGCGGCAACGGCAAGACGCTGACCATTCGCGGCGCACGCGAAAACAATCTCAAAAATATCAATGTCACGATTCCGCTCGGCCAGCTTGTTGCGATTACCGGCGCTTCCGGTTCGGGCAAAAGCACGCTCGTCAACGAAATTCTTTTCAAAGCACTCTGGAAACGCCTGGAAGACACGCGCACTCTGCCCGGTGCGCACGACGCCGTAGACGGGCTGGAACACGTTCATAAAGTCGTCAGCATTGACCAATCGCCCATTGGCCGCAACAGCCGCTCGAATCCCGCAACGTACATCGGCTTTTACGACAACATCCGCGATCTGTTTACACGCGCGCCGCTCAGCCTGGAACGCGATTACAAACCGGGGCGCTTTTCCTTCAACGTCAAAGGCGGGCGCTGCGAAGAATGCCAGGGCGAAGGCGTCATCACGACGCAGTTGTACTTTATGCCTGATGTCGAAGTGCTGTGCGGCGCGTGCAAAGGCGCTCGCTTCAACGCGGAAACGTTGGAAGTCACGTTGCGCGGCAAAACGATTGACGACGTGCTGAAGATGTCGGTCGAAGAGGGCGTCGGCTTTTTTGCCAACGAACCGACGATTGGCAGGAAAATCGAAGTGCTAAATGATTTGGGCTTGGGCTATCTGACGCTCGGCCAATCGGCGACGACGTTGTCAGGCGGCGAGGCGCAGCGGATCAAAATTGCGACGGAACTGAGCAAGCTGCAACGGGCGAAACATACCGTTTACATTCTTGATGAACCCACCACCGGCTTGCATCTGGCCGACATCGAACGCCTGCTGGAATCGCTGAATCGTTTAGCGGACGCGGGGCATTCGGTGCTGTTAATTGAACATCACCTCGACGTGATTAAGACAGCGGATTACGTAATTGATTTGGGGCCGGAGGGCGGGCACGCAGGCGGTGAGGTCGTCGTAACCGGTACGCCCGAAGAAGTGGCAGCGTGCAAGCATTCACACACCGGGCGCTTTCTCAAAGCGCATTTGCCAGAATAATCACAGTTTGCGACAAAACACTAACTGGCCACTGACTAAAAATATCCCCTGGCATTATAGCAGCGGATATTTTTAGTCAGTGGCCAGTCGTCAGTGAGCAGTGGCCAGTTAGTAGAAAGAGTTCGCTGTTGTTATTCAGCTAACGATTCAGTAAGCACAGTCTCTGCGACCTTCACCCGCAGTTTCTTCAGTTCGCCAAAGCCGATCAGGCGTTCGCTTTCCTCATCCCACAATTTCAGATTCATACAGCGCAGGCTACGCCAAAAGGTGAGCGTGGGCGCTTGCTGAAAATAGGGATTTTCGTGATGACAGGCGGCCAATTTGTAATTCGGGATTTTCGGGCAAAGGTGATGAATGTGATGAAAGCCGATGTTGCCCGTGAACCAATGCACGAGGCGCGGCAGTTTGTAATACGAACTGCCCATCAACGCGGCGGTCGCGTAATCCCAGTTTTCGTGCCGCTGCCAGTACGTGTCTTCGTACTGATGCTGCACATAAAACATCCATACGCCCGCGACGCCCGCGATGATTTGCACGGGTGCCCACAGCAGCAGGAACGTTGTCAGCCCCAGGCTCCAAATCAACAGCCCCCAGATCGAAAACAGCACCACGTTGGTCAGATACACATTGCGCCGTTCGCGTGGGCCGGAATGCTTACCGACAAAGCGCACGTCAAAGAGAAAAATGTAATGCGGGCCGATGCCAAAGGTAACGAGCGGATTGCGATATAACCGATAGACGAAGCGCCCCCACGCCGAGCGCGCCAGATATTCCTTCACCGTCAAGGTCACGACATCGCCCACGCCGCGCCGATCCAGATCGCCGGAAGTCGCGTGATGAATCGCGTGCTCGCGCGTCCATTGAAAATACGGCGTGTTGACCAAAATGCCGCAGACCGTACCGACGAAATGATTCCACCGCGAGGACTTGAAAAACGACCCGTGCCCACAATCGTGCATGATGATAAACGTGCGCACCATCAACCCTGCCGTCGGAAACGCCAGCGCCAGCGTCAGCCAGTAAGAATAACGCAGGCTCTGATACATCAGCACGTACATCGCTACGAGGGGCAGCGAGGTATTGAGGATTTGCCAAATGCTGCGTCGTTGATCCGGTGTCATATACGGTTTGACCAGTTCGCGCCACGTCACCGGTTTAAGGGGGGAAGCTGGGCCGCTCGTTTTTGTCATGTGATACCTTTCATCAAGTGAGAGAACCTGTTCTGACCTTCCCGCCTGTCACAGGCCGGGTTTCGGTCAGACAATGGGGATGCTTTTTCAGCAAGGAAAATTCATTTCTTTACAGGCGATTTGGGTACGGTAGCATAGGGGCTACGTCAAGGTGAGGATCATGCCACAACAACGAGTGCAGGAATGTAATAGTTTGGTAATAGTGGCGGCGACAAAACTTTCCGCCGGGCGATGTACTGCAAACATCTTGTTTGCAGTACATCAATCGCGTTAGAGGTACAACTCGGTTTCAGGAACGGGCGCGACCAACTCCGAAGCTTCCTGCCGCGCGGCGCGCTGGCGCGAAGAAAACATCGGCCCGCGCGCGGTCTGGAGCGGTGCGAATTGTGCAAATCCGACCGGCGTTTTCGCGTCCAGATAAATCGCTTCCATCCCGCCGCGCATAAAATACGTTTCGTGCCAGAAATCGGTGCCGCCCGCGTCTTGCAAAAAACTTTGCCACCAGCCCCGATGCGGCATTGTGCGCGTCCATTGCTCCAGCGCCTGAAAATCGCGCCAATACTGCCGCATCCCAACGTGCAGCGGCCAGAGGGAAAACATCATTCCTTCGTGCAGCAACAAGCCATCGGGCTTTTCCGCCACCGACTGCTTGATCTGCGGCCCTAGCTTCATAATCGTGCTTAGGCCGCGCCAGGATTGGGCGCGGATGCCCAGATAAATGACGACCAAATCGGGATAGGCCGAAAGGTCAACGGTCACACGTTCAATTTTGCTTTTCATAACCAATCACCGGATGAGTTTGGCAAGACCGCGCAACACCCTGCCGGTCGTGCTGGACAACACATTATCAATCGCGACCTTCGCTGCCAACTGTTGCACTGCTGTCGAATAGGTCGGATAAGCATGCATCGAGTTGGCAAGGTCAATCACTTTCAGGTTGTTTTTCAGCGCTACCACAAATTCCGTAATCGCCTCGCCCGCACGGGTGGCCACGATGGTCGCGCCGAGAATCGTGCCGTTGTTCCGGCTCACGACTTTAATAAAGCCGTCCTGATTGTTTTCGCAGACAGCGCGGTCGGCATTATTCATTTCCCAGCGGTTGATTTTGATACGGTCGCCGAACTTCGCCCGCGCCTGCGCTTCGGTCAGGCCGACGTGCGCGACCTCCGGGTCAGTGAATGTCACCCAGGGCACGATGTCAGTAAAGCCGGAACTCGAACCGGGCAACAACGCATTGCGCGCGGCCTGAAACGACTGCCAGGCCGCAAAATGTGTGAACTGGTACCCGCCCAAACAATCACCAGCAGCATAGATATTTTTGACGTTCGTGCGCAGTTGGTTGTCTACAGGAATGCCTTTGTCGGAGTACGCAACACCCGCTTTTTCGAGATCAAGCCCCGTTACTGTAGGCTTGCGGCCTGAAGCGACGAGCAGGGATTCGCCGCGCACTTCCCCGCCCTGGGCAGTTCTGACGACGATTCCCGCCCCGTCTTTACTGACGGCAACCGCCTTGCCCCAAACAAACTGCATTCCTTCGCGCGTGAAGACGCGGTGCATCACTTCCTGCACCTCGCGTTCTTCCTTTGGCAACAACCGCTCGCCAACGACGGTAACTTGCGCGCCGAGCCGTTGATACGCCTGCGCCAGTTCCATCCCAACTGGCCCCGCGCCCAGCACGATCATCGTCGCGGGCAAACGGTCGTTGTCAAAGATTTGCTCGTAAGTAATAAACGGCACGTCCTGCAAACCTCGCAGTGGCGGAATGAAAGGATGCGCGCCAGTGCAGAGCAAAAACCTTTTCGCCTGCAACGTACGCGCGCCCGTCTGAATCGTGTTGGCATTCAGAAACCGGGCGGGCGCAAGGATCGTTTCGATGCCCTGCTGCTGCAACGCTTCCGGCGTTTCGTGCTGATAAATTTGCTGAATCGTACTGCGCACATAATTCCGCACCTGCGCCATATCGGTGCTGGGAGGTGCAGCAAGAATGCCATACTGCGCGGCGACGCGGGCGTCGTGCGCGATCTTCGCAGCTTTCAGCAAGGCTTTGCTCGGTACACAGCCTGTCCAAGTGCAATCGCCGCCTACGCGCTGCTTTTCGACCAATGCGACCCGCGCGCCGAGTTGCGCGGCAAAGCCGGCGGCAGTCAATCCGCCTGAGCCTGCGCCGATGATGATAAGGTCGTACTTTTCCTTACTCATAAGGCTTCTTTGTTGCAACACGCCGTGAACGGCAGTCGCGGTTCGTCGCCTGCTACCCGATCACGGGCGGGCGTAGTATTCCCTTTCGTCCAGCGCGGTTCATACGGGCAGTGGCGACAGCCAGAGCCGCAACACGCGCCACGCCGCAAATGGTAATCCGCTGTGAAAACCACATACGGCCCATCCCAATAAAAATCTTCGCCTTCGATAAGTGCAGCCATAATTCGCAGTGACGAAATGCGCGTCGGGGACAGTTATACCCTCGTTCTTCGTTGCCAGCAATTCACGGCAAAAGGCAGCAGCTGCGCAAAAGGGGGTGGAGCTTTTCGCATAACGCGGAAATTGCACCGCCCATAAACTTCGTGTTACCGTACGAGACGTTTCAAGCCGGCATTGTTTTTCGCAGTACAACTACTACCGAAGTCTGAGTCCATAGGAGGCTGCCCCGTATGTCTCTCCGCTCACAACTCTATGACGTAGTTGCGCCCCCGTTGCGCAAATTCCCGAAACTAAAACAGGCCGCGATTGAAGCCGATAAGCGCATTGAACTGTTGCGCCACACCGCCGCCGATTACTTCCCGCAATTCATTCAACCCAACACGCGCAGCCTGACGGTGGCCATTACGGCGTACTGCAATTTGCGTTGTGTTGGTTGCCGCTACGGACGCGATTTTATGCCGAACACGCAGTTGCCCTGGGAGTTGGCGCGCGACTTGTTTGATGACGCCAAAGCGGCGGGTGTGGAATACGTGCGGCTTTACGGCGGCGAACCGTTGCTGCATCCTGACCTGCCGAAAATGGTTGCGCATTGCATCAGGATCGGTCTGCGCGTGTATGTCACGACGAATGGGATTTTGCTGAAAGAAAAAGTGGACGAACTGTACGCCGCCGGGCTGCGCGATTTCACGATTGGCTTTTACGGCGTCAAGGATCATTACGACAACTACGTGCAACGCAAGGATCGTTTTGCCGCGCTCGAAGCCAGCCTGGATTACGTGCGCGCAAAGTATGGACAGGAAATCGGCCTGCGGATGAACTGGCTGCTGATGCGCCCATCGTGCAGTGTGGAGGCGCTGCGCGACGCCTTCGCATATGTTGAGCGGTACAACTTTCCGATGCGCGTGGACTTGATTCATTACTCGCTGCCCTACTTCACCGAAGGGCCGGAACGAATGCTGCAATTTCGCGCAGAAGACTTGTCCGCAATTCGAGAGGTGACGCAAGAACTCGTGCGGCTCAAACTGGCAAAGCCCGCGTTGATAGATCAATCGGCAGTCAGCCTCGCGTCCATTCCCGATTGGCTGCTGAAGGGCGATGCGATGCGCGTGCCGTGTGACAAATATCAGATGTTGTGGATTGGCGCAGATGGGACGGTGCAGCTTTGTTATGTCACGTTCAAGCTCGGCAACCTGCACGAAACGCGCTTGCGTGATATGCTGTTCACGTCGTTACACCAACAAGCCGCGCGCGATGCCTTCGCCGTCAATTGTCCGAATTGCCATTGCGGCTACGATTCGCGCGTGCATAAACATCTGCCGAGTTTGCGCAAATACTCGGCGGAATTAGTGCAGATTCGTCGGTAAACATTATGTCCACAGAAACTCTCAACGTCGGAGACAAAGCCCCGGCCTTCAGTTTGTCAGACGCGAGCGGCAAGACGGTGAAGCTCGCGGATTTTAAAGGCAAAAAAGTCGTGCTGTATTTTTACCCGAAAGACAACACGCCAGGCTGCACGAAAGAAGCGTGTGGGTTCCGCGACGATTACGAGCAAACACAACAGCAAAACATCGAAGTCATCGGCATCAGCCCCGACGGGCAGGCGTCGCATCAGAAATTCATCGAGAAATACGTTTTGCCCTTCACGCTGCTGTCCGATCCCGACCACGCAGTCATGGAAAAATACGGCGCGTGGGGCGAGAAAACGATGTATGGAAAAAAGATGCAGGGCGTGCTGCGGTCAACTTTTGTGATTGATGAGCAGGGCAAGATCGCGCACATCTTTCGCAAGGTCAAAACGGATACACATAGTCAGGATGTGCTGAAGGTGATTGAAGGGTTGCAGGGGAGTTGATAGAAGTGATGGGAGAAATAGGAATAATAAATCTCATTCCTCCCATTCCTCCCATCCAAATCATTTACTCTGCCATAACCACCCGGTTTTCTGCTGGCTGCGGCAACGCATCCGCCGTGCGGTAATTCACCGGATTCGGGCCGCCGAATTCGTTCATCAGATTTTTCAAAAACTCATCCTGCACGCGGCGCAGATGCGTGACGTTGCGCCCCTCGGCCATATCGTAAATTACAAACAAGACCGCGCCTTTATCTTTCGTATACGCGATGCCGGCCAAATTCGCCGCGCCGTTATCGGTTTCGTGCAAGGTGCCGGTTTTGGCAATGACGCTGCCCGCGAATTCGGGTTCAGTGAAACGTCCGCCGACCGTGCTGGGGTCAACGCCTGCAATCGGCATCAGGTCTTCCAACTTGTAGCCGTTCGCCTGCAACCACGTGAACACACCGCGCAGCATTTTCGCCGTTCCCCACGCTGTCAGCCGATTCACTTCCAGCCCCGAAGTACGGGAAATATACACTTCTTCCGACTTCAGTCCCACGCGCTCCAGCAGGAAGCGTTTGACGCCTTCTGCGCCGCCGATAAAATCGCCGACAGCATCGGCCATCGCGTTGATGCTGTGTGCGTTCTGCGCCTGCAAAACATGCAGCAAGGTGTCGGATTCAACAGTGAACAGTTTGCGTCCCAGCACTTGATTCAGCTTGGCGTCTTCCAAAAGCGTCGTGCCGCGAATCGTCAGGCCGAGATTCCGCCGCAGCACCCCCGCTGAAATATCCGCCTGACTGTTTTCGTTGCAGGTGAACAGGCCGGAAACAATCAGATTCCCGGTCACCTGTGTGATCCCCAGCTTGCGTAAGGCCACGCCTGCGCTGCGCGCATCATTCAGCGAAAACGCCGGATCACCGCCGCCCACGACAATCAAATCGCCGCTTAGCACACCCGCTTTAATTTCGCCGTGCGCGCGGAATTCTGTTTTAAAACGATACTCTGCGCCGAGCTTGTCCAGCGCCGCAATGGACGTAACAATCTTCATCACCGAAGCCGGATTGAACAGCGCTTCTTCGTTGAAAGCGACGAGCGGTTCGCGCGTGTCGAGCGTTTCAACATAAACGCCGTGCATTTTCAGGTCGCGGCCTTCGGAAACGAGTTTTTCCTTAAATTTCGTAACGGCAGACAGTTCAGCAGGTTGGCGATGCGAAGGATAAATCGCGCGAATCTGTGCCCACAAATTCGCCGTGACATCGTTACGGAAAAGACCATGCCCTTCCACACTGAGTCCCGTCGGCCATAACAACGGAATCAGGCAGATAAGCAAAACGCAGAGAAGCGAAACGATTTTTTTCAGCCCAAACTTGGCAACGAACATGACTTTCACTGGGGACTTATTTGACAGGCGTTTCCGTTCGCAGAAATAATCTCAGGACTCTTGCTCCGTAAACTAGCAGGAGCGACCTTTGAACTTCAAGAAACTTGCCGTAATGAGGCACCTGGGAGGGGTACGGCACTGGGGAGTCTAATCATTTTCCAGGTGCGAATCAAGTTTCTTTTCAGGAGCGGGCGCGCCTCGCTCGGAGCTAAGCATGAAATCTTTCTCGCCGCGTTTGTCTGTCCTCTGGCTCAGCCTTTGTTTTGTCAGCCTGACATTTGCCCAAGCCGGGCGTAATCTGCCGCCTGTGACGGCCACGAATCTGCCCGCGCCGGAAAACGATCTGGGCTTTAAAATTGGCACGGATCGCAAGCTGGCCAAATGGGATCGCTTCGTCGCCTATTTCGAGCATCTCGACGCCGCGAGCGAGCGCGTGAAAGTGGAAACGCTTGGCAAAACCACACTCGGCAAGCCGTTTATTCTGGCGACGATCAGCGCCCCCGAAAACCTGCGGCAGCTTGAAGATTACCAACAAGTCCAACGCAATCTCGCTGACCCGCGCCGCTTCAAACAGGATGAGAAGCTGGCGCAGGAACTCATCAAACGCGGCAAAACAATTGTCGTCATTACGTGCAGCATTCATTCCACCGAAGTCGGCGGCACGTTCAGCGGCACTGAACTCGCCTATCGCCTCGCTTCTGGCAACACGCCGGAAATCAAAGAGATTTTAGAGAACACGATCATCCTGCTCGTTCCCTCGCTCAATCCCGACGGCACGGACATCGTGGCCGACTGGTATCAGAAAACGCTCGGCACACCCGCCGAAGGCACGTCGCCGCCGGAGTTGTATCATCACTACACCGGCCACGATAACAACCGCGACTGGTACGCCTTCACGCAGGTCGAAACGCAGCTTACCGTAGACAAAATCCTCAACGCCTGGCATCCGAACATCCTGCACGACATTCATCAGCAAGGAGCCTACGGCGCGCGCCTCTTCGTCCCGCCGTATTTCGACCCGTGGGAGCCGAACGTTGATCCGTCGTTGATTGCCGGTGTCAGCGCGCTCGGCTCGGCAATGGCGTGGGATGTAATCGCGCAAGGCAAAAGCGGCGTGAGCATCAACAGCACCTATGACGCCTGGTCGCCCGCACGGGCTTACACGCATTATCACGGCGGCCTGCGCATTTTGTCCGAAACCGCGAGCGCGCGCTTAGCCACGCCCATCGAAGTGCCGTTCAGCAAACTCGGCCCTGGCCTCGGCTATCACGCACAAAAGCAAACCTGGAGTTTCCCCAAACTCTGGCCCGGCGGCAAGTGGACGATTGGCGATATTGTGGATTATCAAACGACGGCGGCGATGGCGTTGCTGAAAAACGCCGCACGTTACCGCGAGCAGTATTTGCGCAGCTTCTACGACCTGCACAACCGCGCCGTTTCTGCCCAGCCGGATTTGTACGCCTACCTGCTGCCCGAACCCGACTTGCCGAAATCGCTGGCTGACGACGCCGAAAAGCTCGCCAATGCGGGCAAAGCCGAGGCCAACAAAACCGAGAAAGATCACAAGGACGACGATTCCGATTTGAAGAAGATAATGAAAGGGCCAGCGTCCACGGACGAGGTGTTGTACTACTACAAAATCGAAGGCCTGGATCGCACGCTGGGAATGCTCAAACGCGGCGGCGTCGAAGTGCTGAACGCCGCGAAGGATTTCACCGCCGACGGTAAAACCTATCCGAAAGGCACGCACATCATCCTGATGCAACAGCCTTACGCCAGCTTTGCGAAAACGCTGCTTGAACGCCAACGCTATCCCGACCTGCGCGAATATCCCGGCGGGCCGCCGCAGCGTCCGTATGATGTCACGGCGCAGACTTTGCCGCTGCTGATGAATGTCGAAGCGGTGCCGATCAAACAAGCCTTCACTGCCGATGGTCGCCGCGAACCGGCGGCGCTCGTACTGCAAGGGCGCGTGCGTTCCAATTCGGGCGCGCGTGTTGGCTTGTACCAAAACTACTTGCCATCAATGGACGAAGGCTGGACGCGGTGGGTGTTCGATCAATACAAATTCCCTTACGCGCGGCTGAAGCAGGAAGAGGTGCGTAGCGGCTTTCTGAAATCCAAATTTGACGCGATCATCCTGCCCGATCAATCCACGCGCGCGATTGCCGAAGGACTGAGCGCAGGCAACCGGGAAAGCGGCGACGGCGAATCCGGTGGCGCGTACCCGGCAGAATTTACCGGCGGCCTCGGCGAAGCGGGAACCAAAGCCTTACGCGAATTTGTCGAAGCGGGCGGCACCCTCATCGCCTTCAACAACGCCGCGAATTTTGCGATTGAGAAACTGAATCTGCCCGTGCGCAACGTGCTGCGCGGCGTGTCGTCACGCGAATTCTACTGCCCCGGCTCGATCCTGCGCACACAGCTTGATGCCAGCAGCAACCTAACCTTCGGCATGGAAAAAGAATCCATCGCGTGGTTCGAGCAAAGCCCGGCGTTTGAAGTGCTGGATGCGAATGCCGTGCGCGTGATTGCGAAGTATGCGAGCGACGCGAACCCATTGCTGAGCGGCTGGATTCTGGGCGATTCGCTGCTGCGCGGCAAAGCGGTGATGGTAGAAGTGAAACTCGGCAAAGGCCGCGTGATCCTCTTCGGCTTTCGCCCGCAATATCGCGGGCAAAGTCTGGCGACGTTCCCGCTGATCTTCAACGCGATCCTGACGAGCAAAGCGGAATGACGCGAGGTGACAGCACCGTGTCTCAAGGTGAATGGAATGGGCAAAAAAGTTTTCATCAGCTACAGAACCACACAACGCGATTGGGTATGTGATCGGTTGCTTCCCTGTTTACGTTACGGCGGAGCAGAGGTCGTCATTGATTACGAACATTTTCGCGCGGGCCAAACAGTCATTGGGCAAATGGACGGTCATCAGGACGCGGCGGCGGTGACGGTGCTCGTGCTGACGCCAGAGTATCTGGCCAGCGATTACTGCGTTCACGAAATGGAACGCGCGCTGCAACGCCAACAGCCTATCGTGCCCATCGTGCGCGAAGACTGTGCTGTCCCGCCGGACATCAATCAACTCATCTGGGCTGACCTGCGCGACGATGGCGTAGCGGCGCAGTGGGACAAGGTGCTCAGGGAATGCGAGGCCGATTTGGGCGCAGAAGTTCCGGTCTGGCTGAAGGCGCGGGACGAGGCACGCCAGTTTTTAGCGCGCGGCCAATCCGTCAATCTCGTGATCAGCGGCAAACCCAACTGGCGCGAATTAGTCGCGCATCTGCAAACCGAGCATTGGCAAGACCTCGGCATCGTAGACATGGATAGCGGCGCAACGGCTTCGCGCAAAGGATTGATTGAAACGATGCTCAAAGCCTGTGGCATCACGACGCCTGTGCCTGCGCCGCCGGATGATTTGGGCGAGTTGCATCGGGCGTTGTCGGCACGCACATTGTCGCGGTTGGCGCTGCTGCATTTTGATCGCGCCAAAACGCGACGCCATTACGAAGTAGACCTGTTTGCCGCGTTGCGTCACCTGATTATGGACGCGCGCAAGCTGGTGCTGCTGGTGCATTCCAAGGAAAACTTTGGCAGCATATTGCCGCACGACCATGAACTCTCTGAGATTACCATTAATACCGTAGAACTGCGCGGACGATAATTCCGGGTACGCACGCGCCCCTGCGTGCTGAGCGTCGGGGACACAAACAATTACCGCAGCCTGGCACGCCGGGGCGCGTGCGTACCCAACCTAACCAACGATGACTCCCATTCCTCTTGACCAACTCGGTTTGCGCTGGCGCGATCACAAGTCGTCGCTGTGGTGGCTGGGATTGTTGTACCGGCGACCAATGGAGTTGCGGGAAGCACTGGAAGGCTTGCCACGCTTGAGCCAGATCAAAGCCGGGCTACTCCTGTATGTGCATTTTCTCCCGTACCTGATGTTCCTCTGCTTGGTTGGACGGTTTGTGATCTTCGGGCTTTTCGGACTTGATACAGCGACTAGCCACCCAACACTAACGTATCACTTGATACAGCTTGCCATTGGCGTGGCCATTGGCGTGGCCATTGGCGTGGCCTTTGGCGCGCCCTTGAGCATGCCCGTTGGCGTGACTGGTGGCGTGCCCTTTGGCGAAGCTTTTGAAGTGGCCGGTGGCGCCGCCATTGGCGTAGTCATTGGCGTGGCCTTTGGCGTAGCCTTTGGCGTGGCCTTTGGTGTGACCTTTGGTGTGACCCTTGGTGTGACCCTTGGCGTGGCCGTTGGCGTGGCCGTTGGCGTGGTCATTGGCGTGGCCTTTGGCGTGACTGGTAGCGGGGCATTTGGCGTGGCCGTTGGTGTGGCCGTTGGTGTAGCCGTTGGCGTGGCCGTTGGTGTGGCCGTTGGTGTGGCTCGTGGCGGGGCAGTTGGTGCTATCATAATCATTTCGCGCCTCAGGCTCTACTATTTCCCGTTGCACGGACTGCTAGTCTGGCCTAACCCTCGACTTCGTTGGGCGGACTATCATCCTGCACTCTGGGATGAGCTTTGCCCTGTTTCTTTCGTTGGATTGCATCGCCTGTTGGTTGCACAAGCGGAAGCCAAAGAGCAAGAGGGCGAAGATGCCATCGAACGAATGATTGCCCGTTACCCAGCACAGCGTGTAGAAGCACTCAAGGCCAAAACGATCTTGCTGGCACGCCGCGCAGGACGCCTGACCGATTTGACACGACTGGACAATCTGTTGGCACGCTTGCCGGAAGGCGACAAAGGCTTTCTCGCGCAGACGCGCCAAATCCGCACCGAGGCCAGCGAACTGGGTCGTTTGCAAACTCGACTGAACACCGCCAATCGTCCCGCCTTTCAGGAAATGTACGCTGAGAATCTTTATCAGGCGATTGAGTCCTTTCGCCATCGGATTCAAGGCTTGCACGAACCGCTGGCGACAGAGTTCGGCGCGGCGGCACGGCAATGGCTGCAACTGGCCGCAGCACAGCGGGATGAAGCCAAAACTAAGCTGGCCAGAGAACCTGTCGAGCAACTCTTCCGCGCTGGCGACCCCGTCCATCGAGAACAAGAAGCCTTTGCCGAACGCACGGCCGTGCTTGAGCAATTGGAACAACAGGTGATGCTGAGCACAGGCTGTCCCGGCATCGTCCTGTACGGTCGCCGTCGCATGGGCAAATCCACACTGCTGCGCAACCTGACCGCCTTCCTGCCGCCGGAAGTGCTGACCGTCAACGTCTCGATGCAACACCCGTCGCTGGCCGCCTCGCTCGCTTCCTTCGCCCGCACGCTGGCCGAGCAGGTACAAACGCAAACGCCAGAACTGAAATTGAACGAACCGCTGCCGGACGATTTTGCGGGGCTGTTTCGCTTTGACCGCTGTGAATGAGAAGCTGACGACAGAGAAGAAACGTTTGCTGCTGGCGGTGGACGAATACGAAGCGATAGACGCGAAGGTCGGCGCGGGCGTCTTTCCGCACGACCTGCTCGACACGTTGCGTGAATCCATCCAAACGCAGCGCCGCCTGACCTGGATTTTTGCGGGCAACCACGAAAGTTACCGAATTGACGCATGCGGAATGGACTTCGGCATTGGTCAGCGCGCGCACGATTGAAGTGACGGCCTTCACGCTGGCCGAAACGCGCTTGCTGCTGACCGAGCCGCTCAAACACTCTTCGCTGTGGAAGGACAACGAAGCCAAACGCCCGCGCTTCGACGCCGCGTTTTGGGGGACAGAAGAGGGCAGCGGAATTGAGTTCATCCACGCGCAGGCCGACGGCTGGCCGCACCTCGTCCAACTTATTGCCGAGACGCTGGTGGATTTGATCAACGAAGAGCAAGCGGCTGCGGTCACGCCCGCCCTATTGCAACGCGCGCGCTCGACCGCAAAGCCATCGTGCGCGGACACAACGTGTTTTATGAACTGCTGCACCGCGAATCCAAATTGCCGGGCGAGTGGGAATATCTGGAGCAGTTCAAGCAGACCGACGTGCAACCGCTGCCGACGGACGCCGCCCTGGTGCGTTCGCTGCGACGGCGAGAATTGATGACGGACGTGCCAGGCGCGTGGCGATTGCGCGTGCCATTGATGGTGCGGTGGTTGCGGGAAAAGAGGATAAGCTAGCCTTCCTTTCCGCTGCGGATAAGTATCCAGAGCCGATACTCGCGTTCCAAAGTTGCCTACCTGACCACGCGTGTTTCTTCCGTACGGCACGCTGCCACGCCACTGTCGCTCGTTGCATCCGACGGCGCAGCGGCAAGGTGTAATTCGCCACCGCGCAATGCTGCGTCGCGCAATTGTCCCACATCAATAAATCACCGACGCGCCAGTTGTGCTGATGACGCGCGGCAGGGCGGACAATGTGCTGATACAGTTCCTGCAACAGCGCCGCGCTTTCGGCTTCGGGCAAACCTTCCAGCGCGACCGTGAAACCTTCGTTGACATACAAACATTTCCGGCCCGTAACCGGATGCACGAACAACAGGATGCACGACGTCAGCACTTGCTAAGGCTTCGGCACTCAATGCTGTGCGGCCTCCGGTGGCTTGGCTCATCTTCCAGTAGCGGTCGCCGTAACGATGAAGCGCGCGCATTCCGGCCAGCCGCGTTTTCAGTTTCCTCCGGCAACGTGTCGTACGCATACGTTGTGCTGACAAACAGCGTTTCGCCAAGCGCGACGCCATCCTGCACAGGCACTTCGCGGGCGTAAAGCAGCGAACAACGACCTCGGCGCGGCGACGTAGGAAAGATCGGTGTGCCAGTATTGCCCGGCGTCCTGCGTCCCAGTCGGGCGACCGTCTTCGATGATGTTGGAAATCACGAGCAATTCGGGATAGTCGGGTTTCAGATACTGTTTCGCCACATGAATTTCCAGGTCGCCGAAACGACGCGCAAATGCGAGATGCTGTTCGTCCGTCAACTCCTGGTCACGAAAAACGAGGACGCCGCGTTCGTGAAAGAGGTCTTCAAGCTGCGCGAACGCTGTGTCGGCCAACGGTTGCGCAAGGTCGAGGCCGGTGATTTCCGCGCCGAGCGGTGCTTCGCTGTAGGTGATGTGCATAACAATTCTTTGCTGTCCTATTTAATCGCCAGCAAACTCGCCGCTGTGCGAAAGTACAGCACGCCCTCCGAAATCGCGGGCGTCGCCAGACACGGCTCGCCAAATCATTTTTGGCTTCTTTCCCTTCAAATTTCGGCCCCGCTTTGATGACGTGAACAACACCTTCTTCGACGGCGCAATAGATTTTCCCGTCTGCCGCCACCAGCGAAGCCGTGCAGGTGGCATCGTTGTGACCGTTCTTCGTACATCCGTTGCCCCGTCTTGAAATCGTAACAACGCAGCACGCCATTGTAATTCGCCGCATAGAGCAGGCCGTTGTAAACGACTGGCGTCGAAAGATACGCGCCGCCATTGGGCACGCTCCACATCACACTGTCATTGCTTGTGCTGCCCTCGGCCAGCGAAATATCGCCCGCTGCCGACGGACGCACGACAAAGAGCGGTGCTTTTCCGCCGTGTGCATTGGTGATGACCAGCAAGCCGTCTGCGGCAAACGGTGTCGGCACCGGGATGTCGCCGCCGCCCCGCAACCGCCAGAGTTCCTTGCCCGTTGTGAGATCATATGAGGCAATGTACGGCCAGCCGTTGGCGACGACCTGTGTGCGCGTGCCGTCCGCATAAACAAACGGCGTGCCCCAACTATGTTCGCAAACCTCCTTGCGCGAAGTGCGCCAGAGTTCTTTGCCATCCGCCAAATTCAGCGCCGTAATAAATGGGTCTTTGGGGTCATCGCAAAGCAACACGATGCGTTCCTGGTGCAAAGCCGGAGAACTGCTGAAGCCCCAGCCGATGCTGTTCCACGTCACGTTGATTGTACCGAGGTCTTTTTGCCAACGCAGCTTGCCTTTCATATCGAAGCAGTACAAGCCATCAGCACCAAAGAAGGCGAGCAGATGTTTGCCATCCGTCACGAGCGTCGTATTCGCGTGCGAAGCCTTTTCGTGCCGCACGGTCGCGGGTTTCGCCGTGCGAATCAGCTGCTCCCATTTTTTCTTGCCTGACTTTTTGTCAAAGCACAGGATCAGCCACCGCTGTTCTTCGTCGTCTTTGGCCGGGCCGACATCGCCATACGTGCCAATGCGCAACGATGGTTTGCCCGACTTCGGCACCGCTGTAGCGAGGTAAATACGATCCTTCCAAATAATCGGGCTGGAATGCCCCAGGCCTGGAACTTCCGTGCGCCAGACTACCCCCGCCTCCTTGCCTGCCGCCGCGTCCACTTTCCAGACAGCGCGTGTCGGGTTTCCCTCGGCAACTCCGGTTGAGCCAATCCCGCGAAACTGCGGCCAGTTCTGTTCCGACTTCGTGGCGAAAGCTGCGGCAGGCAACGCAGCCAATGAGGTAACTAAAAACGAACGACGTGAGAGCGACATACGAATTCTCCTTGGCAAATTATTTCGCCTGCGAGGTTGCGGCAGGCGCGAGGTATTTTCCAGCCAGTCAATCCAGCGCCGATTCACATCCTGTTGCCGTA
The DNA here is from genome assembly GCA_046331525.1 of Blastocatellia bacterium. Classification (GTDB taxonomy): domain Bacteria; phylum Acidobacteriota; class Blastocatellia; order RBC074; family RBC074; genus JAFDVL01. The sequence continues at coordinate 12,997 of JAXLQQ010000027.1, read as the reverse complement.
CCGGATCACCGGGCGAATGTCCACTTACAGGATATGCGATGAATTGCACCGGCACGTTGTTGTCGCGCAGGGCGTGATAGAGCTTGAACGATTGCGTGATCGGCACGCGCACATCGCCTGTGTCAGACAGAATCAACGTTGGCGTGCGAATCTGCGGCGCGGCGGTGATGGGCGACTGCTCGCGGTAGGCTTTTCGTTCTCGCCCGTCCACGGCGAGCCGCCGAACTGTCCCGCGCGGCTGACGTTACTATCGCCGATGTTGTATTGATCCATCCAGTCCGTCACAGCCGCGCCCGCAACAGCAGCTTTCCAAATCTGGTAATGCCCAATCATCCACGTCGTCATATAACCGCCGTATGACCAGCCGGACACGGCCATCCGCGACGTGTCGACGAAGCCACGTTTCTTCAACATCTCAATGCCCGCCATCACATCGCGCCCCGGCCCTGCGCCCGCATCGTTGTAAATGCCGCGCATAAACTTACTACCCAGATTGTCGCTGCCGCGATAGTTCGGCTCAAAGACGACCCAGCCGCGCGCGGCGAGCAGTTGCGGCAACGTGCCGAACGATTCTTTAGAAGCGGCAGCCGGGCCGCCATGCACGTATAGCACCAGCGGATAGGTGCGCCCCGCCGCGAAATCAGGCGGATACGTCACCACGCCATCCAGCTTGAATTCGTCATTCGTCCATTCGACCTTTTCGACTTTGCCGAGCGCGTAGGCGGTGATCTGGCCATTGAAATCTGTCAGGCGTTTCGGCTTCGCTGTTGGCGATGAGAGATAATAAAGCTCTGCCGGACGCTGCGGCTCGGTGCCGATGAAGGCGACCGCGCCATCGTTGCTGACGCTCGCGTCAATCCAGAAGGAACCGCCGGGATTGATGTTGCCGAGGTCAAGTTTGCGCGCCGTGCCTTCGAGCGGTTGCAACCACAACGAAACGCGCGTGCCGTCGTTGCCGCCCGTCAGAAACGATTTGCCGTCAGGCATCCACATTGAACGAAACACATTGCGATCCAGCGCCGTCGTTACACCGCGTCCTGCGCCGCCGCTCGTGTTCGTGACGTGAATTTCGTTGATGTTGCTGGCTTGCCCATCGCGCGGATACCAGTACGCGACGCGCGAACCATCGGGCGAGAAAACGGGCTGGCTCTCGCGCTCGCTGCGTCCCGTCAAAGCACGAATCGCGCCTGTGGCCACGTCCAGCAACTGCACCGAACTCAGCCGCGAATCGCCATAATGCGGGCTGACACGTTTGACGAAAGCAATCGTCTTGCCATCCGGCGTCCACGACAGCGGCGACGAAGGCGAACCGGGCGGCAACGTAATCGGCAAGCTCCATTCGCCAGATGTCAGTCGTCTGGCTTTGCCGCCGTCTGCGCTCGTCAGCCAGATGTGCGACGAAGTGACTTGCGCATTGACGAGGAAGTGATCGTTGCCGACTTCAAACGCGATTTCGCGGTCGCCGATTTTTTTGTTGGGCGAATCGTCCGCCGTGACGAAGGCAATCTCTTTGCCGTCCGGCTTCCAGGCATAATGCTGCACGCCGTTTGGCGCGTTCGTGATGCGCTTCGCCTCGCCGCCATTCATCGCCAGCACGAACAACTGCGGCTTATTCTCTTTGCCCGTCGGCGCGTTGGTAAGAAATGCGAGCCGCTCTCCCGATGGCGACCAGCGCGGTTGCGAAACGTCGTGCCGCCCGCTCGTCAACGCCCGTTGCGCGCCCGTCGCAACGTCCACGAGCGTCAATTCATTTTCCCAACGGTTCTCTTCGTAATTGGCGCGCGCGACGACCACGACAACGGATTTGCCGTCGGGCGCGATGTTCGGATCACTCAAGCGCACGAGCTTCGCCGAAGCGTCGAGATCAAAGCGTTTGGCCTGCGCCAGTACGGCGGGCGCAAGCGTCAGACAGAGACAGAACAAGACAAAATATTTCAGCCAGTTTTTCATACGGATTCCTCTCTTGTTTTTACGGCAAGCCGAACACGAGCAAAGAGCCGCCCGCAGCAATGGCGACGTACTGTTTGCCGTCTACGGCAAAGCTCATTGGATTTGCGCGGATTTGACTGCCGGTTTGGATTTCCCACAACGGTTTGCCGGTTTGTGCATCGAGCGCGAAAAAGTTGCCTTCGTTCGCGCCGCCGAACACCAACCCGCCCGCCGTTGCCAGCACGCCGCCCCAGGGTGGCGTAAACAGGCGAAACTCCCATTGCAATTTGCCGGTCGTCGCCTCCAGCGCGCGAATCGCGCCCCACGCTTTGTCATCGCCATCAATCGCGCGTTCGCCGCCGCCCGTGAAATTCGTGCCCGGTCTAAATTCGACATCGCTTTTGTAGTAGTAGGAACTACGCTCACGCACGGCGACATAAAACGATTTGGTCACCGGGCTGTACGCAGGGCTATACCAGTTGGTCGCGCCATTCAAGGCCGGCCAGACCAGCGTGCCTTCGGCGCTCGGTTCGGTGTGGGGCAACACAATGGGGCGGCCTTTGGCATCCAGTCCTTTGGCCCAGGTTTGTTTGGCATACGGTTCGCCGACCAGAAATTCGCCGGTCACACGATCCAGCACATAATAGAACGCATTGCGATTCGCCATCGCCACGACCTGGCGCGGACGGCCATTGATCGTAGCCTCGAACAGGACGGGGATTTCATTCGCATCCCAATCGTGTGTGTCGTGCGGCGTGTATTGAAAATGCCATTTGATCTTGCCAGTCGTCGCATCCACCGCCAGCAGCGAACAGGTGTAGAGGTTGTCGCCCGGTCGCACATCGCCGTTCCAATCCGGGCCGGGATTGCCCGTGCCCCAATACAGCAAATTCAGGTCAGGGTCATACGATCCGGTCAGCCACGTCGGGCCACCGCCTGTTTTCCAAGCGTCGCCCGACCACGTTTCATTGCCCGGCTCGCCCGGTGCTGGGACGGTGAAGCAACGCCACAGCCGCTTGCCCGTCTTGGCATCGTAAGCATCAAGAAACCCGCGAATCCCTGTTTCACCTCCGCTGATGCCCACGATGATTTTCCCGTCAATCGCCAGCGGCGCGGCGGTGATCGAAAAGCCGAGTTGGTTATCTTCGACCTTCGTTTCCCAGCGTACCGCGCCGGAACGTGCATCCAGCGCCACAATCGCACAATCCAGCGTACCGACAAAAACCGTGTGATCGAGAATCGCTACGCCACGATTGAAGGAGCCAAACCCAATCGTCTTGGCCGTCGCCGCCTGTGGTCGTTGCCACGACCAGAGCTTGCGCCCCGTGCGTGCGTCCAATGCCGTCACGCGCGTTGGCGGTTCCGTCACATACATCACGCCATCCACAACGACGGGCGAGGTTTCAAAACCGGAACCGGTCATCTGCGGTCGTTGATAAATCCACGCGACTTTCAGTTGGCTCACATTCGTCGGCGTAATCTGTTTGAGCGGCGAAAAGCGCTGCGCCGCGTAATTGCCCGAATACATCAACCAATTGCCCGGCTCCGCTTCGGCACGACGCAGGCGTTCGTAAGAGACCTGCGCCAACCCGCTTGGCGCGAGGGGGAGAAGGAGAGACAGAGAGAAGGAGAGAAAGCGCGTGGCGGCGATTATCCATCTCAGTCTTCCCTGTCTCCTCATCTCTCCTTCTCTCTGTCCCTCTATCCCTTGTTCTCGCTGTCTCATTTCCCACCTCGCAGACTGGCTAAGAACGCCACCAAATCATCCAACTCGGCGGCGGCAAACGTCGCTTTGTAGCTTGGCATCGTGGAAACGCCGAATTCCCGCTGGAGGTCTTTGAGTTCTGCTTTGCGAAACGAATGCAGCGTATTCCGGGCGTCCCACAATTGCAGCGTGAAGGAATCTTCGTTGACGCGCACGCCGCGAATTTGCTGTCCCTGCGCGGTCGTCACTCGCACGACCAAAAAGCCTTCCGGCATAGCGGCATTCGGATTCAGCAACGCCTCGCGCAGATAAGCCGGGCTACGACGCAAACCAATTTCCGTCAGTTCCGGCCCCGCTACGCCACCCTGCCCGCGCACGATATGACACGCGGTGCAATGCGCGTCGTAGAGCTTTTGCCCGCGCGCGACATCGCCCGGCAATGTGACGGGTTCCGTGCGACCCAGCGATTGCACATACCCGACGAGCTGCTGAACCTCGCGCTCGCTCAACGCCCAAAACCCCGGCATCTCTGAACCGGGCAGGCCGCGCCGAATCATCTGGGCTAACTCGGCTTCGGTGCTGGCGCGTTGCAATTTGGGAACATTGAGCGCGGGGCCTTTGCCGCCTGTGCCTTCAATGCCGTGACAAAGCGCGCATTGATTCACGTACAACTTTTTGCCCATCGTCAGGTCATCTGAGGATGGGCGTGGCGGGCTGTGCGACGGTCAGAATGACGGCCAGCAACAATACCACCGCCACGCAAGCAGGTTTGCGATTCATAGAGCGTCCTTTCTTTGCCCTTACAGCGTTCAGCGCCATCAATTGCCTCCGGCTGGGTCTTTGAAAATTAAGCCCGGCTAGTCAGGCTTGAGCGCCGCAGGCGCGGTAGGAAATAGCAATGGGCGTCACTCAGCCCATTGAAGAGCGAAAGAAAAACCGAAGGCGCAACGCGCCGACACCTCCGTGCCGCCTCTGCGAGGCTCGCGTGTTCTCCGTCCCCCCGCACCACGCGCTTACGCACGCGGCTATTGCCTGTCGGCTCTGACGAACCTGGGGCCGAACGCTAGAGAGCAGGAGACGAAATGGCCGGGCTTAATTTTCAAAGACCATTAGCTGATGGAAGGAAAGATTGACCTTCAGAGGCTTCAGCCAAACTGGAAAGAAACTCTTTCCCGACCGCGCAGGCATTGACACCACAATCTAATAACCCTTCACCGAACCGCCGCGCCGTCCGTCTGACCACGCGACGCGCCAGTTGCCTTCGGTTTCGATTTGAATGGCCTGCACGTCGCCTTGCGAGCGCAGCGTCGGATTTAGACTGTGCCCCATTTGCTTGAGCCGTTCGGCGACATCGAACACCAGCGCGCCGGGTTCGGCTTCGATAACATTAGTCGCGGCGTGAATGCGTGGATATTCGAGCGCATCGCGCAACGACATTTTGAAATCAATGATGTTCGTGATGACTTGGAACAACGTGCTCGGAATCGTCGCGCCGCCGGGCGTGCCAATGCTGAAAAACAGTTGCCCATCAGGCCGCAGCACTATCGTCGGCGACATCGTCGAAGGATAGCGCCGCCCCGGCGTCAGCATCCGTGCCTGCGCACCGGAAAAGACTTCCATGTGATTGTTCAGCAGCACGCCCGTCCCTTTCGCCATCACCTGCGACCCGTAAAAACCGCTGAGCGTGTAGGTGTTGGAAACCAGATTGCCCTCGGCATCAATCACCGTGAAATGCGTCGTATCTTTCGATTCATTGCCACCGGTCGCCGCTGCTGCGGCAGGCGTGGCGCGATCCAGTGACAGGTTCTGAATGATGTCGTTCGTATACGCTTCGCGCAGGAAGTTGGCAATCGTCTCGTAGTTGTTCGCCGCCGCTTGATTGCGTGCGGCAAAGCCGCGTCGCATCGCTTCGATTTGCAAATGCCGCGCGGCGACCGAGCCTTCGCGTCCGAGTTCCAACGGGTAACGATCCAGCACCTGCAACATCACCGCCAGCGCGATGCCGCCGCTGGAGGACGGAGCCATCGTGAAAACTTTGTGCTGCCGGTAATTGACCTGAATCGGCTCCACCTCTTTCGCCTCGTAGCCGCGCAAATCGGCTTCCGTGATGACGCCGCCGTTGGCTTTCATATCGGCAGCGATGAGGCGCGCAGTTTCGCCTTCATAAAATTCTTTCCAGCCGCGTTTTTGCATCCGCGCAATCGTGCGCGCGAGGTCGGGTTGTTTGACCAGTTCGCCCTGCTGCAACGGCTTGTCCGCGCCGTGCAGGAAGACTTTGGCGGTTTCAGGAAATGCCTTCATCACCGGCACCTGCAACTTCAAAATCAACTCCATCCTGAGCGTCGCCGGAAAGCCGTTCTGCGCGAGTCGGCGCGCCGGTTCCAAACACTGCGACCATTTCAATTTGCCGTAGCGTTGATGCAGTAGCCCCAAGCCCGCAGGCGTACCCGGCACGGCGATGGATTTATAGCCAACGCTCGCTTCGTTCCGTGCCTTGAACATCTCCGCCGTCGCCGCGCCCGGTGCCGTTCCCGCGTAATCAAACGCTGTCACTTTGCCATTCGCCAGTCGCACGATCACGTAGCCGCTGCCGCCCAAATTGCCCGCTTCGGGATGCACAACCGCCAGCGCGATGCCGACCGCGACAGCCGCATCAACCGCGTTGCCACCCTTGCGCAGCATTTCTAATCCCGCATCGGTAGCCAGTTCGTTGACTGATGCCACAACGGTTTTCGGAAAACGCGCGGGTTGGCTGACCATCGCACGCGGGGCTTGGATGCGCAGGCCGCTTTGCGATTGCTCTTGCGCGAAGGCGGCCTGACCGAGAGCAAGAGCCAATCCCAGCGCCGCAACGTGAAGCAAACAACGGGCAAATAAGAGTTGCATGTGAATTCCTTTTTTTGTGCTGACAATTGAACGATTGATGATGCAGACAGCGCGAATTCTGGCAGAGCCATTGCATCTTTGTCCAGCCTGTCAGATGATTCCCGTCGCTGCAACAAACACCATCCATTTATGTAACAGGAGAATTACTGCTATGCCCACGAATCGCCGTGAATTTATTGCTGCTTCCACTGCTGCCGTCCTGGCGACGGCGACGACCCACAATCGCGCGGCTGCGCCGGACACCAAAGCACGTCCGAACCGCATCGGCGTGTCAAGTTATTCATTCTTTCAGTTCACGCGGCAGGAATATCGCCCGATGGAAAAGTGCATTGATCTGGCCGCGCAAATGGGCTTTGACGGCATCGAATTTTTGCTGCGCCAGATGCAACGCGAAGCCGAAGACAACGCTTATTTGCAAAAGTTGAAACGACAGGCGTATACGCTCGGCCTCGATATTATGGGGCTGTCCACGCATCAGGGCTTTTTGCGACCGGACGCGGAATTCCGTCAAAAGAATATTGACGAAACGATTCATCAAATCGAAATCGCATACCGGCTCGGCATCCCAACCATGCGCGTCAATACCGGCACCTGGGGCACGAGCAAAGACTTCAACGACCTGATGGCGCATCGCGGCATCGAGCCGCCGATCAAAGGCTACACGGACGAAGACGGCTTCAAATGGGCGATTGACAGTTTGACCAAATGTCTGAAAAAAGCGGAAGAATGCGGCGTGATTCTCGGTTTGGAAAATCACTGGGGCCTGGGCCGCACGCCAGAAGGATTGAATCGCATCGTCAACGAGATCAATTCGCCGTGGTTACAGATCACTGCCGACACGGGCAACTTCCTGGAAGACCCGTATCCAAAACTGGATCAGATTGCCCACAAAACAGTACTGGTTCAGACCAAATTCTATTACGGCGGCGGCACGTGGTATTCACTGGATTTGGATTACGACAAGATCGCCGCCATCTTTCGCAAGCATAATTATCGCGGGTACATTTCGCTGGAATTTGAGGGCAAAGAAGACCCGATGACAGCAGTGCCGAAGAGTTTGGCTGTATTACGAAAGGCATTTGGATGAGACTAATGGGAGAAATGAGAGTGCTGGAAGCTATGGAAAAGAAACTTCCATAACTTTCATTTCCCCCCGTCTCCTATCCTCCTATTATGACCACTGAACGACGTAGACCTTTAGACGAAGAATTTCAAATGCCGAGTTTTCGGCTGGGCAATCGTGTCGCCTTAATCACAGGCGGCAGTCGCGGTTTAGGCTTGGGCATGGCACTCGCGCTCGCGCATGCAGGTGCCGATGTCGCGCTGGTTTCACGCGGCACCGAAGAACTCGCCAAAGCTGCTGAGCTGATTCAGGCCATAGGACGGCGGGCGTTGACGATCCAGGCAGATGTCGGTGACAGCGCGCAGGTCGAAACGCTTGTGCCGCAAGTCGCTGCCCATTTCGGACGGCTCGACATTCTGGTAAATGCGGCAGGCATCAACATTCGCCAGCCCTTCGACACGTTCACGCCCGCTGACTGGGATCGGCTCATCAACATCAACAGCAAAAGTGCGTTTTTTCTGTCGCAAGCCGCCGCACGCGTGATGCGCACACAAGGTAAAGGCAAGATCATTAACGTCGGCTCCATCGCTTTCGATTTGATTTTGCCGAATGTAGCGCTTTATGCCGTCAGCAAAAATGCCATTCGCGGTATCACGAAATCGCTGGCGCTGGAACTGGCGAAAGACAACATTACCGTCAATGCGATTTCGCCGGGCCGGTTCTGGACGCAGATGGCCGATGCAGTGTTTGCTGATCCCGAACGGTACGAGAGCATTATGAGCATGCTGCCGATGGGTCGCCCTGGCGTGCCCGCAGACTTGGCAGGCGCGACGTTGCTGTTTGCCTCCGACGCGGGCGATTACATTACCGGGCAGAACATCTTCATTGACGGCGGCTGGAGTGTGAATGCTGGCATGAAAGCGTAATGATTATGAACCTACGCACCGTTGCCATTGAAATCTTCCAACGCACGCTTGCCGCTATCGAAGTCGAAGCCGTCGTGCGCCAAGCCTTACAACTCAAGGGCATCACACTGCAAACAGGCGAAACCGAAGTTGCATTGCACGACGTAGCGCGCCTGCTTGTCGTGGCCATTGGCAAAGCTTCCCTGCCGATGGCACGCGCGGCGGCTGCCGTATTGGGGGAGCGCATCAGCGACGGCCTCATTGCCACGAACGCCGTCGAAGGCGCAGTCCCGCCCGGTTTTCACATCTTCGCGGGCGGGCATCCATTGCCAAATCAGGGCAGCATAGATGGAGCAGAAGCGGCGCTGCGCCTGCTGCGTGAGGCGAACGAAGAAAGCACGCTCGTGCTGTTTTTATTGTCGGGCGGTGGCTCGGCGTTGTTCGAGAAACCGGTTGATGATTCGATCACGCTGGCCGATTTGCAAACCATCAATCGCGTACTGGTCGGCTGTGGCGCGGTCATCAATGAAATGAATACCGTCCGGCGCTTTCTCTCCGCTGTCAAAGGCGGACGACTGGCCGCAGCAGCAAATCGCACGCAGCAAGTCTCGCTCTACATTTCAGATGTGAACAGCGACGATTTGTCTACGGTGTCATCCGGCTTGACGCTGCCGAGTCAGGCGACGCGCGCCGACTTTGATCGCATTGTGGCAAAGTATGATTTGCTGACCCAATTTCCGCCCCACGTCGCCGCGCTCATCGCGTCTGGCACGTTGCCGGACATGCCGCGCGTTGCTGTTTCCGACACGCATCACCTGCTACTCGACAACCGCGTAGCCCTGCGCCGCGCGGCCCAAATTGCCGCCGAGGAATTCGGCTGCGTCGTCGAAATTGCCGAGGATTTAGTCGAAGGCGAAGTCGAGGCGATGGCGCAAACCCACCTCACCCGCCTGCACGCCCTAAAAGCCCAACATCCCGCGCAAACCGTCTGCCTGCTGTCCGGCGGCGAAGTGATTTGTCCGGTACGCGGCGACGGACAAGGCGGACGAAATCAAGAATTCATCTTACGCGCCGCGCGCCACAGCGCCGGGCAAAACATCGCCCTGCTCAGCGCTGGCACCGATGGCATTGACGGTCATAGCCCGGCTGCCGGAGCGATTGCCGACGCAACTACGTTGCCGCGCGCCAGAGCGCTTCAGCTTGAGCCAGAAGAGTATTTGCAACGCAGTGACTCCTACAATTTCTTCTACGCGCTCGGCGATGCCATACTCACCGGCCCAACCGGCAATAACGTCCGCGACTTGCGTATCCTGCTCGCCTGAAAATCCTTGCCAACGAAATGTAGGGGAAACAAATCTAGTGTGCGGGAAAGTCGACGCTTTGTTGAATGGTTTGGATTTGCTGCAAATGGCGCGCTTCGTGTTTGCCGATGAAGAGCACCCATTGGTAAAAATTGATGTCGCCCAGCGCCGGATGCGGCCACAGCACACCGCTCAAATCGTATTCGGGCGCAGGCGCGACCGCGTCCAGCACGGCCTGGCGTGATTGCTGAAGCGCGGCAAGCACTTCGGCTTTGCTGAGGCCGGAAACCGGCAAAACGCGTTCGGGTGCCTGAAACTTTGGCCCGTCCTCCGCCAGAATAGTGCCGTCCAAACTGCGCAGCATTGACCCTTCCGTTTCCGGTTGCCAGCCCGCCGATTCAAGCTTCTGCAACAGCAGGGCGTAAAGCTTCGGCAGCCCGCGTTCGACTTTGTTCAGGTGGCTCAGGTTTTCGCTGATAGACCAGCGTTCGGGCGCAGGTTTGAAATCCAGTTGGACTTGCGAAAGCGGTTCGACCGCCTCATAAACGGCCTGGCGCACCGCTTCAATTTCAGCAACGATTTCTTGGATTTTGTGATTCATAAGCTTCAACTCAGTTGTTTGCGAAACCGTCCCACGCTGAGCGAGACGAGAATAGTAGCGAAAATCAGCAAGGCCAGAAAATGCAGGTACAGCGCCGATGGCGGCGTGTCTTTCATCATCAGGCTGCGCACGATGATCGTGAAGTAGCGGACGGGATTCAGATACGTCACAGGCTGAATCCACTCCGGCATCGCTTCAATCGGCGTCATTGCGCCCGACAGCATCGCAATCGGCGGATTGAAAAAGATGCTCAGCAATTGCGCCTGCGTGGCGTTTTTCGTGAACGTCGCAATAAACGTGCCCAGGCCGATGCCGCACAATTCGCAAAGCGCCGCCGCCAGAAAAATCAACGCCAAACTGCCCCGAACCGGCACCTGAAAAATAAACACAATCACCAACATCACCAGACACGCTGTCAGCATCAGCAGTAAAAACAGCGGCGCGATTTTGGCGATGATGATCTCCGTCGTTGTGGCTGGCGTCATCAACAATTGTTCGACTGTGCCCATCGCTTTTTCTTTCGTCAACGCGGCGGCGGAAACAATCGAACTGTTCAGCATCAGCAACACGCCAAACATCCCCGTCACAATGAACCACGAACTGACCAGCCCGGCGTTGTACAGCAACGTCACGCGCGGCGTCACCAGCAACGGCGCTTCCGCATGCGAAACCCGCAAACTGGCCGCGCGCCGTTGGTTGTAAGCGGCGATGATACGCGCCGCATAGCCCTGCGCAATCGTGCCCGTATTCGTGTTCAGCCCATTGAAAAGCATCTGAATTTCAGTCGTTTCGCGCCGCGCGAGTTGCTCCGCGAATTTGACAGGAATCACGACGCCTGCGTCCAACTTGCCTTCCGTCAACGCCTTGGATAATTCGTCCGGCGAGGCATAGTAGCCCTGCAAGTCGAACGCATCATTTTCGCTGAGCGCCGACACCACTTCGCGGCTTTCGCTCGTGCGACATTCGTCCACGACGCCGAGTTTCATATGCGACATCGTCGGATTCAGCGCAAAGCCGAAGATAATCATCTGCACCGTCGGCGGGATAATGAACGAAATTATGAGTTGTTTGCTGCGCTTGATCTGGTTTAGCTCTTTGAAAATGAGCGACCAGATGCGTGCGTCGAGAATGTTGTTGAGCATAAATTTTCAGCCACGAATTAACACAAATTTCCACGAATTGAGGTTAATCACAGAAAGCATCAAAAAACACGTGCACAGGCTTCGATGACACCTTCTGTGCTTAGGAGGGCAAACATAATTCGTGAAAATTCGTGTTAATTCGTGGCTACCTCAGCGTCAGTCCGCTAATTGCATAAATCGCATCTTCCGCCACGCCAACCCATAAAACACGCTGGCCAGTCCGGTAATCGCCAGCACGCACCACCAAACGGCAGGCCAGCCGCCGCCGCGCACCAACGCATCGCGGACGATGACGACGTAGTAACGCGCCTGGGCGATGTTGGAAAACGGCTGCAAGACTTTGGGAATCGTTTCGACCGGGAAGATAATGCCGGACAGCAGAAACGCCATCATAAACCCGCCAATCGCCACCGCCTGCACCGCCGCCGCCTGATTCGAGATGCCCGCGCCAATCATTACACCAAAACTGACGACGCAAACTAAAAACATAAAGCTGCCCAACAGGAACGGCGTCGGATCAGCCACGAGGCGCATGCCAAAGAACGTGAACATCATCATCAATCCCACGAACCATTCGATGATGCCGATAATCGTGTACGCCGCGATTTTGCCGAGCAAATATTCGTGTGCCGTGATGCTCGACACATAAACTTGCAGAATCGTTTTCTGTTCGTTTTCGCGCGACATCGCCAACGCGACCAGCAGCGGCGGAAACATCGAAAGCCCCAACACGAAATTGCCCGGCGCAAAAAACTTCTTGGAGTCACGCCCCGGATTGAACCACAGCCGCGACACCGGTTTAATCGCCGGTCGCATCCGCAGATTTGGCGGCAAAGCAAGCTGCAAAAAGTTCTGAGTCAGCGCCGCCAAACTGCCGCGCAGAATATTTGCCGTATTCGGCTCCGTCGCATCCACGAGGATTTGCACTTCCGTGTTTTGCCCACGCAACACATCGCGTTCGAAGTTCTGAGGGATGATAATTGCCGCCCGCGCTTCGTTGACTTGCAGGGCGTGTTCAGGTTGTGCAGAGGGCGACAGCGGCACGATTTGAAAGGTCAGCGAAGCCTGAAACGCCTCGATATATTGGCGCGAGAGCGGCGTCGCGTCCAAGTCTTGCACCACAATCGGCAGATTCGACACCGTCAGCGAAATCGCGCTGCCCAGGATCGTCAGCAAAATCGCCGGCAATAAAAACGCCAACGCCAACGCCAACCGATCCCGCGAGATTTGGCGGAGTTCTTTGCGCGTTTGAGCAATGATTCGTCGCATATTTTATTTACTCTCCAACATATTTTCCTTTTGCCCGTGCTTTCTCCACTACAACAATGAACACATCTTCGAGCGAGTAATTTTCTTCCTCCGCCCGCAACACCTGAATGCCTGCCGCGTTCAATTGTTTCGTGATCCGCGCGATTCCCGGCTGTGCCTCTTCGTCCACAATTGCGTGCACACGGTCGCCGAATTG
>JAXLQQ010000026.1:0-65623 GCA_046331525.1 Blastocatellia bacterium | reverse complement strand
ATCAGGAACACGAAGTCATCTGGCTCTTAGCTATCGCCGACGCGCCGTCCGCCGTGAATGCCGAAGCCGTGCAGTTGCTCGACGAACAGCTTAAAGACATTCCCGCTTCGCTCTTTGCCAGCCAAACGCCCGGCAAACCCATCCCACATATCGTGCGCTGGGCGATCAGCAAAATGGGCTTCACGCCGGACGGCACAATGGCGCTAGCGCAGCGTAGTTTCGCCGCCTCAGATTATCTGCAAATGGAATTGCTCACCCATTTGCTCACCAACGAATCCGCACTCGCCACGCCAGACAACGAAGTTGTGATCGCAGCATTTCCCGTCACGCTAGAAGCGTTGCCGGAAGTTGTGACCGTCGCTTCGCTACCGGAAGAATTCACCCCTGAGCCGGAACTAATGCCGGTAGAAGTAGCAATTGCTTCTTCCCCAGCAGAAGAGATCACCTTGCCAGCAGCAGCCGCGCCAACCCGCGATGATGTGGAACAGTTTGAACTGGTCATTCCCACCAATGACGATCAGGAAATTCTGGCTGCTCGCGCCGTCGAACGGATGGCACGCAGCGCCGGTTTCTCGTCCGAGGCGGTCAATCAAATGAAGACGGCACTGATTGAAGCCTGTCTGAGTCTGGCCGCTGCCGATCAACAGCCAGAATCGCGCATCTATCAACGTTATCAGTTGGACGAGGAAAAAATGACGATCATTGTCGCCAACACTGTCGCCGGGCTGAATGACACAACTGGCACGCTGGTCACGGACGATCCTGACCGCGTTTGGCGGTTGGAGGTGTTGCGCAGTTTGGTGGATTTTGTGCGGCTAACGAAACTAACCGATGGCTGGCGCGTGGAACTGACCCGGTTTATTCCGGTGTCGGACGAAAAGTAGCTTTCGCCAACGCCGTCTGGAGAGTACAGCAAACATCCTGTTTGCTGCGCTTTTTCAGCGCCACGGAGCGGCAAACAAGATGTTTGCCGTACCCATTTTACTTCTTCAAAGCCTCTGCCAGAATTTGCCCGGCAACATTGCTGGGCTGTTCAATCTTCAGCACGGCAGCCAGCGTCGGAGCAATGTCCAGCGGACTGCTCGGTGTTGTGAATAGCCCTGCTTTAATGCCCGCACCATAAAAAATCACCGGCACGTGTGTGTCGTAACTGTACGGCGTGCCGTGCGTTGTAGCGAGCGGCCCCGCTTCGCCAAACAACCAGAACGGTTTGGGCACTAACACTAAATCGCCATTGCGTTCGGCATTGAACCCCAGCGCCACACTGTTGGCAATGCGCGTGCGCGGCAGGCGTCCGGCCAAAATATCTGTGCGTGTAAACGCTTCTGCCATCCCCTTGAGTTTGAGCACGGCTTCACTGGCGATTTGCTCAACTTCTACGTGCGAAGCCTTGCGATGTGCTAAGGCGGCGTAATCAAAAAACACGTTGCCATAAGTAAACAACGACACCCACTTTTCTTCGCCAAAGCGTTTGTTGAGCGCATTATTAATGGCATCCGTAACGTCTTTCGTCTCCATCCGCCCGCCCAGGCCAAGCGATTGCGCGTGTTCCGGCACCGGAGCAACGCCGTGATCGGCAGTAAAGGCAATCACTGTATTTTGAAGACCGACCTTCTTGTCAACATACGCCAGAAACTCCGCGAGCAGGCGATCCGTGCGCAACGTGATGTCCTGCGCTTCGGGGCTGTTTGGACCAACGGCGTGACCGAGAATATCGTTGGCGGAAAAACTGACCGTCAACACGTCTGGTACATCGTCTTGTCCAAGCTGTTCATTTTCAATCGCGGCTTTGGCCAGATTAACGAGCATTTCGTTAGCAAAGGGCGTTCCCTCAAATTGCTTGAAAAACTTGCTGCCGGGTTTGTCCTCGCCGCCTGTAATGATGTGCGGAAACGTCTTGCCATACGCCCATTTTTCAAACGGCGAATCGTCGGGTAGTGAGCGCGCATACGCAGCATCTGGCAACAGCTTTTCCCATTTTTTGCCGAAGTATTTGTCGGCACAGTTGTCCTGATTGAATTGTTTCACCCATGCAGGCAGATCGTTGAAGTAGTATGTACTAGAAACAATCCTGCCCGTTGTGTCGTCATACCAATACGCCCCGTTAGCCTTATGTCCAGCGGGTAAAATCGCGGCGCGATCCTTTAGCGAAACGCCGATAACTTTAGCCTGTCCTGCCGTTGTCAGTTTCAACTGATCGCCAATTGTCGAACTGAGCAACCGTCGGGGCGACGAGCCTTCGGCCTCTTTGCCGCCGAGCAGTTTCGTATTCGCATCCACGACACTCGTAATCCGTTTACCGCTTTCCCGATCCCACCATTCATTCGCAATGATGCCATTTTCGGAAGGCAGTGACCCTGTCATAAACACTGCGTGCCCACAGGCGGTGACCGTCGGCGTGTACGGGTAATGCGCGTTTGTGAATACCGCGCCGCCTTGCAGGAAGCGTTTGAAGCCCCCTTCGCCGAACTGATCTTCAAAGCGGGTCAGGTAATCGTATCGGAATTGATCAATCACAATGCCGAGCACGAGTTTGATTTTGGGCGGTGCCGGTTTCTTTGTCTGCGCGCCAAGCGGCGCAACGACAAGCAAAAAAGACAACAAAATAACGAGCGAGAATCGGAGCCGTAGTGAGCGCATAAAAGTTATGTTACGAGATTTACAATTTCGGCGGTGCGCCAACCGGATGCTGTTCCATATCCAGCACCGAACCGCTGATGCATTCGCTTTCGTCGCTGGCAAAATATGTTGCAGCATACGCAATATCGCGCGGCAGCAACAGGCGTCCGAAGGGTCGGGTTTTATAGGCTTCTTCCAGCCAGTCCTCGCCTTTGCCTTCGAGCTTTTTTACCACGTGTTCGTTAGGCGTTTCCGTCCAACCAACATTCAATTGATTGACGCGAATCCGGTAGCGAGTCAAATAACTCGCCAGATTTTTCGTGAACGTCATCAGGCCACCTTTCGCTGCTGAATAGGCCAGCAAAGCAGGTTCACCGATATAAGCATTTACCGAACCGATGTTGATGATCGAACCGGCACGCCGTTCTTTGTTGTGCTGAAAGAATTGCTGCGCGCAGATGAACGCGCCGCGCACGTTGATCGCAAAGAGCCGATCCCACAATTCAACCGTCGCATCTTCAATCGTGCAACGAGTGCTGTCGCCCGCATTATTGACGAGCACATCCACTTTGCCAAAAGCTTCGACCGCACGATCAACCAAATTGCGGCAATCCGCTTCGACCGTAACATCCGCACGTTGGAAAATTGCTTTGCCGCCTTCGCTAGTAATGCTTTCGACGATGGCGTTGCCATTATTTTCATTGCGACCGGAGATAACCACGCTTGCGCCTTCGCTGGCAAATAAACGAGCAATGCCCTCGCCCATACCTTGTGTAGAAGCTGTGATAACTGCAACTTTATTTTCTAAGCGACTCATAATTTCATCCAAAATATTGTGCCATTTTCTCCCGCAAAAACCCTACAGATTCCCGCAATTCATCCATGCCGTTTTCGCCGTCTTCAATCGAAACCCAGCCGTTGAAACCTTCTGCTTTCAAGGTTGAAAAAATTGCGTCGTAGTCGTTCAAGCCTTTGCCGATTACACCATGCTTGAGGTTTTTCGCATAGCCCAGCGAGCCGTCCTGTGATTTTAAATCTTCAATCGTGCCGCTGATCAAGTAGCGGTCGGAAGCGTGCATCGTGACGACGCGATGTTTGACAGCGGCGAGCACATCCAGCGGGTCTTCGCCGCAGATGATCGAATTGGACGGATCGAAATTCACCCCAAACCAGGGCGAATCAATCTGGTTGATGATTTCCAGAAAGACATCCAGATGCTGCGCAAATTCGGGATATTTCCAGTAGCCGTCCTTGTAATGATTTTCCATATTCAGCACGATGCCGCGTTCGGCAGCATACGGAATCGCGGCGTTGATGCCTTCGACCGAATATCGCACGCCGTCCGCACGCGACACGTCTTCGCGGCGCTGGCCTGTCAACACGCGACAATATTTGCCGCCGAGTTGTGCGGTCAGATCAATCCAGAATTTTTCTTTGTCGAGTTCCGCCGCGCGTGCCGCTGCATCGTGTTGGGTGAAATCGGGCGAACAGCACATCATCGGAATTTCCAAGCCTTTCGACTCAGCGTGCTGTTTGACCTGCGCAATATATTCCGGCTCGAAGTTGGCAAAGAAACCGGGGTACATTTCCAGCCCGTCCACATCAAGTGTGGCGGCCAGATCAATCCATTCAAATAACGTCATCGTGCGTGTTACGCACAATTCGTCCATATAACATTTGGGAAAAACACTTAGTTTTGGCATTACTTCAACCTTATTTTTCATTGAGACTGGCTTTGTTACTGCGATAGGGTTGGAAGTCGCGGCCCCAGTCTAGTCCGACGACTTCCAGTTTAATGTCTTCGCCATCCACCTGTACCATCACGTAATGATACGCGCCGCCGCCTGGCTCCGCTGGTGGCTTAGCAATACGTTCAAGCGAGACTTTCTCGGCTTCGTACTGCTTTACGTAAGGCCGAATGTCAGGATCGCCCGCGTAGGCATACAACGGCGCACCGCCACCGCCAGAAAGCACATGGTCAAGGCGGTGTTTGCCTGTGCTGTCTTCGTAGCGCTCTACCCAATGCTCAAACATATGCTCGTGGCCATTGAAGAAGATTTTGACGATGCTGGCGAAAGAGCGGCATATAGCGATCACGAATAATTTGTGTCGATTTCTCGACGTGTGCGCCACCGTGCGGGCCAGAGGAAAGGCCGGATGATGGCTATACACAATGATGCTTTTGTAGCGACGTTTGTCTAACCCGTCCAGTTGCGCTTTGACCCAGGCAAACTGTTTCTCATCGCCCGCAATGTTGGAATCAAACGCGAGGACAAACGTGTTGCCATAGCCGAAAGAGAACACCGGATAATCGCTCAACCGTCGCAGCGAACCATCGCGCGGCAGCAATTCGGCATTCGCCGCGTAATAGTTTTTCAACCCCGGCTGACGTCGTTCCGCATCGTGTGTATCCGCGCTGCTGACATCGTGATTCCCCGGCGCAAGAAAGTATGGCACCCCACCGTCCTGCGTCAGTTTGTTGATGAGATCAATGTGTAGCTGGTGTTCCACTGCTTCCCCATCGCACCATTCGCTACGCCATCGCCGCTTTGCAAAACGAAGCGCACAGGATACAACGTCTTTTTCCAGCTTGATTTGCGCCACCATCGAATTGATGATGAGGGAATGTTCGTATTGTAACTCGGAAGCCATCGCGCCGCCCGCGCGTGTCGCCGTAGACAAAGCAATGAAAATCTCTGTGACGCTGGCCGAGGCCGCTTCGGTCGGCAACGGCGTGCGCGGAGCCTTGATCGCCTGCACCGGGATGTTATCAGTCAAAGGCGCAGTCGTTTGTGTTGCAGTCGTCTGTGCGGTGGTCGTAGCCGTCGTTTGCGCTATGGCTACCGCACAGTTTGCAATAAAAAGTGATCCAATTAGGCAAGACGTAACATAGGGGAGTTTACTGTAATCGGCTCACGGCCAATTATGATTGCGGCTGCAAAACGGCCTTCACATAGCTTGCCGTCGTGCATGCCATCAAAACAATCCTTCCAATTTTTCGAGCGTGGAAACAACACTAATGATCGGCTTCAGATTATCTGCCCCGAAGCCAGCATCGAAACGACCATTTCCCAATTCTCGAACGTGTGGCTGAAGCTGCCCTGCAAGCGCACAGCCTTTTGCACCAGCGGATCGAGCGAGAAACCGAGCGGCTGCGGCCCCCAACCGACTTTCGTAATTTGCCCGCCAGGTCGCACGATTTCGAGCGCAGATTTCAAGGCTGCCGAAGCGCCTGCTGCCTTACGACCAGGTGCGCGCCGAGTCCATCGCCGCCAGTACAAAGTCCGTCAAGTTCGTTTCCTGCAAATTGATCGCGTGCGTTACGCCGAGTTGTTTCGCCGTTTCAAGCCGGGAGGCATCTTGGGCCATCCCCGCAATGATCAACGTTCCCGCGCCTGCGAGCCGCGCCATTTCGGCGCACAGCAACTCAATCGGCCCCGGCCCCAACACCACGACGGTATCGCCCGGTTTGACTTGCTTTTTTCTTTAATCACGCAGTTGTAGCCAACGCAACAAGGTTTCTGTCAGCGCTGCTTTTTCAAACGGCAAATGATCGGGAATCGGATGCAGGCAGCGTTCCGGTACGCGCACAAACCCGGCCATCGCGCCGTGAATGCTGCAGCCAAATCCTTTACGCTGCGGACACAAATTATACGCGCCTGTGCGACACATCATGCAGGTGCCGCAAATGTACGCGGCGGTTTCCGACACGACGCGGTCGCCTTCTTTGAAGTTTTTGACCCGCTTGCCAAGCGCTGCGACGGTGCCACCAAATTCGTGGCCTAAGACGACCGGCGTATTGACGGGCCAGCTTTGCGAACCGTGATATTGATGCACATCACTGCCACAGACGCTGACGCCACCAACTTGTAATAACACTTCATCTTCGCCGATTTCAGGAACCGGCATTTCGCGCACTTCGACAGAACCAGGGGTTAAGTCATACTCGCACGACTGCTGCCATTGCTTGAGTCATATTTACTTCCTAATAAATTTAGCCACAGATTACACGGATTTGCGCAGGTTTGTTTTGTGATGAGAAATTTTCACTCAATCAAAGCGGCCTGATTTTCAAAAGCAAATAATCTGCGCCAATCTGCGTAATTCAGGCCAATAATTTCTTTACTCTCGTATTCTCCGAGTAATTCTCTACTTAAAACCGTTTTCAAATCATTGCTCGCCACGCTGAACGAATGCGCATCAATCGCTAGCGGCGCGCCAATCACGACAAGCGGTGCGCCGCGCTTGGGCATCGAAATCGCTTGTTCAATCGAAAGCCCGCCGACGGCTTTTTGCACCGGAATGCTAACGGCTTTTCACGACCGCATCAAGGTCATCCAGTGGGCTGAGCATTTTGCCCGTGTCGGCAAAGATACCGTTGCGTTCGTCGAAGCCCGTGTGATGCACGATATAATCGCAGCCCAAATCCTCCAGCATTTTGCTCGCGGCTGCTTTGTCTTCAAAGACCATGTTGTCGCCCATCACTTGACGCCAAAATCGTGTCCGGCCTTGACGACACATTTGATCGTTTCAGGATGCGCGCGCGCCATCACGACAACGTGCGTTGCACCGGCTTTCGCCATCATTTCGGCCTCAAGATAGCCGCCGTCCATAGTTTTCAAATCAGCAACGATAGGCGTGCCGGGAAACTCGCGCCGCAATGCACGCACACCATGCAAGCCTTCGGCGAGAATCAGCGGCGTGCTCGCTTCAAGCTAATCTACACCAGCTTCAAGTGCGATGCGGGCGGTTTCGATGGCTTCGTTGATGTCGGTGAGATCAAGGGAGATTTGTACAATTGGTTCCATGTTCGTTGTCCATAGTCAGTTGTCCGTTGCCCATTAGCTGCGGTAAGCAGCGGACAACTGACGACTGGCTATTTCAGTGAACGAATTTTCAGATTGCGAAACCAGATTTGGTCGCCGTGGTCTTGCAGCAGGATGTGGCCTTTCGCAAATTCACCAAAGCCTTTCGTGGTTTTGAATTTGCTTTCGGCGATGTGTTGTTTGAGGGCGTCGCTGCCGCGCTCAAATTCCACCATCTTCTGCCCATTGAGCCAGTGTTCGATGTGGTTGCCTTTGACGATGATTTTCGATTGATTGAATTCGCCAATGGGTTTGAGCGGTTTTTGCGCGGGTGCCGGAATTAAGTCATAAAGCGACCCCGCTTTGCGATTGCCATTGATGCCGAGCTTGGCATCAGGATGCTTGTCGTCATCCAGCACCTGATATTCGAAGCTGACGGCGGCTTTGCCTTTTTCGGGCAGGCTTTCGGAAACCAAATATTTTACGCCGCTGTTGCCGCCGGGTTTGAGTTTCCATTCAAACGAAAGCTCGAAGTTGTCGAATTGCTCGACCGTGATAATGTCACCGCCAGAGCTTTGCTTTTCGCCGACATTTTTGACTTTCGTAATCGCGCCATCTTCGGCTGTCCAATCGTTCGGAACCGTCTGCTGATGAAAGCCTCGCCAACCGTTTAGCGTCTTGCCGTCAAACAAAAGCCTCCAACCGGCTTTCTTTTCCGCCTTCGTCAGTTCATTCGGCTTTTGCGCCAGCGCAGGAAGGGTGAAGAGACAAACGAGTAACGTGGTAAGTAGGAGTTTCATAATCTTTGGGTGTTAGGGGAATACAATCAGAAAAAACCGCGACCATATTTAGAGAAAAACAAAGCTCTTGATACGGTCGCGGTCATTGGTTGGTTACTAGGCTTTTGCCTGCACTTGAATCGGACGGTCAGTCACCCGTTCGTTGCGCTCGTCAAAGTACAAGACCTTGCCGGAACGATACGATTCGACAGCCATCCCGATGGTCGTCATCGCACGATATGCAGTCGGCGCATCCAGCACATTTTTCTCGCGCGTGCGGACGCAGCGCGCAGGAAGTTTTGCATATGGTCTTCGCGCGTCTTGTCGGTGTTCAGTTTGACTTCGTTGCTGCCGTATTTTTGTACGAATTTGTCTTTAAACTGACGCTCGGCAGTAACGGTGATGTAATCCACTTTGCCCTGGAACTGGCCCTGCGGCACCATCATATCAGCCTTCGTGCCCGCGTAGCAGGCCCGGAATATGCTGGCTGTTTGCCATCGAAGAACTGAGCACCAGCGAATGGCCTTTCGGGAATTCAGCGATCAAATGGAAGGTGTCCGGCACTTCGCGGCCATCGTTGAAGACGTAAATGCCACCCGACGCCATGACTTTGTACGGGAACTGCGCCTCGCCCCAGCAAATGTTCGAAGCGGCGCGACGACGTGATAGAACAGGTCGGTCGCAATACCGGCTTGAGTAATCCCCAGTATTTGCGGAAACGGAAAAAGCGTTCGGCGCTCCACGGGCGTTTCGTGGCCGGGCCGATCCAGGTGTTCCAATCAATGAAATCGTCGCCTTGCCGTCAGGGCCAGCATTCGGATCAATCTTGTAATTCCATTCGCCTTCGATGGAGTTGCGATGATACGACCCTGGCTCATCAGCAGTTTGCCGATCATCCCGTCCTGAATTGCTTTGCGCGCCTGCCACCATTGATCGCTCGGATGTCGTGTTGGAGCCGATTTGCACAATGCGGTCTGTGGCTTTCGCAACTTCCGCAAATTTCTTGGCTTCCTCGACCGTCTTGGTCATCGGCTTTTCGCAGTACACGTCTTTGCCCGCGCGCATCGCATCAATCGAAATCGGTGCGTGCCAGTGATCCGGCGTCGCAACAATTACCGCGTCCACATCTTTGCGCGCGATAACTTCGCGGTAATCCAGTGTGGCAAATTCGGCCTTGCTAATTTGCTGCGCGTTGTTCAGGCGCTTTCGGTAAACATCGCAGACGGCAACGATCTGCGCAGGCTGACTTTTCTGCCCAACATCCATCGCCCAACGCAACACGCTCGTGCCGCGACCACCCACACCAATCGAAGCCACATTGATGCGGTCGTTCGCGCCCAGAATGCGGTTGGGCGCTAAAACGTTTTTGATTTTCGTGGTTTGCGCGTAAGTGGGAATTGAAAGCAGTGTACTGCTAACGGTAACACCCGCGCCTGCTTGCTTGAGAAAGTCTCTGCGTGATTTCTTGTCAGCCATAGATGTCCTCCGAAAATTGGTGTAAGGTGATGGAAAAGTGAACGTAAAATTTCACGAGTAAAAGAATGCTTAGCATACTCATCGCTTGACACTTGGTCAAACCATTTGGATAATTCCTCCCAAGCTGACGAGATTCACGAATTACGCCATCCTTTGGCAGACTCAGTCAGCACCGCTGGGCTGAAAACACAATCCTCGAACTTGTTATTCGCATATTTGATTGAACCTACTGTGTGGTGTCTTCTGCACAGTAACCGCAAGTCCCCCGTAATCCCATCCGATTACGGCACATCTCAGAGGAGTACATTAATGATTACCCATCAAACCAAAATGCTCGCACGTGTGTTGAGCATTGGGTTATGTCTTATTTTGGGTTCGCTGATCGCGTTTGCCCAATCGGACAACACCCAGATTTCTGGTTTCGTAAAAGATCAAACAGGCGCGGTCATCGCCAACGCCAAAGTTTCGGTGAAGAACGAAACCACAAACTATGAAAGAAGTGCGGTAACCAATAGCGAAGGCTATTACATCGTCACTCAGTTGCCCTCCGGCCTCTACACAGTTGCCGTGGAAGCCAACGGATTCAAGCTTTACAAAGAGAGTAATAAAAAGGTTGACCCGAACGTGCCAGCTAAACTTGACGTTTCGCTGCAACCCGGACAGGTTAGCGAAGTCGTCAACATCACAGCCACCGCAGTCGGCGTACAGACTGAATCTTCGTCCCTTAGCAAATTGGTGGACGAAAAAACCATCCAAAACACCATGATCAACGGACGCAATCCGTTGTTTCTCGCCCTAACCAAACCTGGCGTACTTGGCAACAACCTGGGCGGTAATAGTTCGGGACTTTCGCAGGCAGGTCTGGTCATCAACGGTTCCCGTACCCAGGATACCTTGATCACGTTCGACGGTGCAGTCGGTGTGCGTACTCGTTCCAATGGCACCAGCATCGGTGTGGCCGACCTGGATTCAACGCAGGAAGTGCAGATTCTGACAGCCAATTACAACGCTGAGTACGGACGTTCCGCAGGCGGACAAGTGCGCATCGTCACCAAAGGCGGGGGCAAGGATTTCCACGGCGTAGCGTATGAGTATCTGCGCAACGCAGCCCTTAACGCCAACAGTTGGAGCAATAATCGTACGGCGACAGCGGCGCGTCCCTGTACCGATCCGGCTTTTGCCAAGGATACGGCCTGCCGTCCGAACCCATTCCGGTATAACCAGCCCGGTTTCAATTTCAGCGGCCCGGTCGTGATCCCCGGCTTGGATTTCAACAAAGAACGTAACAAACTGTTTTTCCTGTACAGCATGGAATGGGTCAGAATTCGCCAGACGGGTAACAACGTTCAGCGCGTCCCCACCGCCAGAATGCGTCAGGGAGATTTCAGTGAATTATTCCCCGGCGGCCCGAATTACAATGCGAACCTCGGAGTTACTCGTTTCGTCAAAGATCCGCTGAAGGCCGGTGTTTGCAATGCGACCGATCAAACAGCTTGTTTCAACGACGGCGGCATCATCAATAAGATTCCTGCTGCCCGGTTAAGCGCGAATGGTCTGGCCTTGCTCAAGGCGTTCCCCGACCCAATTGCTGGATTCTTCTCTGGCGGCTCGAACTTCTTCCAAAGCCGTCCGCTGCAAACCAATCAGCGCAAAGAAAACATCAACGTTGACTATTTGCCGAATGAAAAGAACCAGATCAAATTCCGTCTGGCGCTTTTCCACTTCAACGACGTGAGCGCATTCCGTGGCGCAACAGATCGTGCGCCGCAAATCATCGACCGTCCAAACCAGACGATTTCTATCGGTTGGACAAAAACCTGGTCACCGACCTGGATTAGTGAAACCTTGGTAGCAGGCAGCCGCGATCAGGTTTATATCTACGTTGACCAACGTGGTGATCGCTACAAACGCAGCAACTACGGTATCAACTATCCTTACATCTTCTCCTCTCCGAAGGAAATTCAGGACAAGATTCCGACCGTTGACGGTTTGGATATTTTCGGTAGTCTTGACGGTGGTCCGTATCCGTCCAGCTCCAAAGGGCCGATCTATCAGCTCAACAATAACTGGACAAATATTCGCGGTAATCACACGATCAAATTCGGCGGCTACTTTGAGCGCGCCGGACAGAACGATTTCGACCAGATCAACGTTTCCGGTACGCCGGGCGGCACGAACAACCAGAACGGTCGTTTTGTGTTTTCCAACTCAGCTACTGATGGTAAGACAGGCGTAGCGGCTGCCAACGCAGCTCTTGGCCTGTTCGACACCTATGCCGAAATCGGTGACCGTTCCTATACCCCTTATCGTGGGCACATGTTCGAGTGGTTCGCACAGGATTCCTGGAAAGCCACTCCGAAACTGCGCCTCGAAGCAGGCTTGCGCCACAGCATCATCCAACCGTACTACAGCCTGTGGGGCAATATGGTCGTATTTGACTCTAAGTACTACGACCCGTCAAAAGCGGTGACGGTCAGTCCGACGACTGGATTCATCACGACGCCATCGCCCAGCTTGCAATCGCTTTATAACGGCTTGGT
This sequence comes from Blastocatellia bacterium, assembly GCA_046331525.1. GTDB lineage: Bacteria > Acidobacteriota > Blastocatellia > RBC074 > RBC074 > JAFDVL01. The sequence continues at coordinate 53,404 of JAXLQQ010000026.1, read as the reverse complement.
CATTCCCGGCACCGGTTGGCCTGATGCCGCGAAAGGCGCTGGTCGTGTAGCTATCGCATCAACTGGTCAGTTTGATTTTCTTTTCCGTGGCGAAGGCAAATCATTCTCGGAAGTTCACAAAAACAACTTCCAACCACGCGCAGGCTTGGCCTATGCGTTTAATGAGAAAAATGTGTTCCGTGCAGGCGTTGGCCGCTTTATGACGCGCTTGGGCGTTAGCGACTCGGTCTTCCTCGGCGGCAATCCGCCGTTGCAGCCGACTGTTTCGGTTACCAACGGCAGTGTGGATAATCCCGGTGGCAAAGCCGGTAACGTTTTCACGCAGCAGATCACCACGCAGGATAAAATCTTCAAAAATCCTGAAGCCTGGACTTGGAACGGAACCTTTGAGCGTGAAATTGGTTTTGGCACGAAACTAGAAGTCAGTTACGTTGGCCGTCGCGGTCTGCACGCGCAACGCGAACGCAATATCAACCAACTGGCAGTCGGTACACTCCAAGCCAATCCTGGCGTCAATCCTGATGCCTTGCGTCCGTACAAGGGGTACAACATCATCCGCGTTACCAATAACGATGCGAACTCGATGTATCACAGCTTCCAAGCTGGATTGGAACGTCGCTTTAGCAAAGGACTGAGTTACAGCTTTGCCTATACGCTGTCGAAATCCTGGGATGATGGATCAGCGCAACGTGACGTTGTTCCGAATGCTTACGATGTCAGCAATCTGTGGGGGCCATCAACCTTTGACCGCCGTCACTCGATGGTTATCACCTTTGCCTATCAACCTCCGATCTTTAAGGATCAATCGAAGTGGACTGGCAAATTGCTGGGTGGCTGGGTGCTCAGCGGCGTTTCGCAAATGGCGACCGGCAACCCGATCACCATTGGTACGGGTGATGACTTTGCGGGCGTTGGACCGGGCAGCGGTTCCCAACTCTGGCTTTACACGCGTGCGCCAGAAATCAAAGGCCAGTACGCCAATAATTCGGCCACGGCACCTGGCACCTTCGAATCCAACTATTGGTTCTATCCGTTCAATGCAGATGGCACGGCGATCTTCACCAAGCCAGCAGCGGGAACGATTTCGAATCAGAAAGGGCGTGGTCTTTTCTACGCACCTGGATTCCAAAATCACAACCTCCGGCTCAATAAAGAGTTTCTCATTAAAGAGCGGCATTCTCTGCAATTTGTGCTGGAAGGCTTCAACTGGTTGAACCATCCGAACTGGAACGGCCCGGACACCAATCCGAACAACCTGACCACGACCTTCGGTAAGGTTACTGGCAAGGGCGGAAACCGCGAGATGCAGGTCGCACTGCGCTACTCGTTCTAACAAAAACTTGCTGACTACTCTAAAAGCTCGCTTGGCCTTCGGGCTGAGCGAGCTTTTGTTTTCGGTGAGTTGCTCTTACAATCTTCTCCGCCCTCCCAGCCTACGAAAGGAAGATGTTATGGCACATTTAGCACGCTTGCTGATTCGTCTGATAGCCGTTAGCTGGCTAACCGCTCTTCCCCTCTTTGCCCAAGCCGTAACGGATGCGCCCGCGCCTCCACCCAGCACTGTGCAAGAAAAGCTCGCCGTGGAGATCGTCAGCTTCAAAATCGGCAACAATTACTATCCGCTGCTGGATTGGCAATCCTCCGTCTTTTCGGCTGAAACAACAGAAATTCCCCAAACAGAAGCCGAGAAGGCTGCGCGCCGCAACGCACAAACAAGCCGTACCAATCCAAACTATAATCAAAACACACCACGTGGCATTCTTGCGCCGGAAGATAAAAAAGAACGACGCGCACAAGGACAAATTCGTTCTTCCATTCGTGTGATTGACCTGGCTGAATGGGTGAACCTTTCCCTTAAAAACACAGCTGACAAAACAATCCAGGCTGTCGAGTGGGACTTCGCCTTTCCGCGGCGAGAAGGCGAGAAGCTTCTCTTACGCTATGAGGTGAGCAGCAAAACAGAAATCAAACCGGGTGGTAAGAAAACCCTCAAGCACCCCCTGCCACAAGGTGCAATGAAGTGTAAAGTTGTCGCGCTCAATGCTGGTAAAGCGTTTGAGTCTGTCTGTAGCAAAAGCTTTCAAGACCCTTCGCAATTCCCGCAAGAGCCGGTTTCGATCAAGAGAATTGAATATACGGATGGCACCACGTGGCAACGGCAGTGAAGTGACCATCAATCGCTTTTCCCTATGGCCTCTACCGGACAAACCTCTAGGGCTTCCTGACACAGCGATTCTTCCTCCGGTGTTTCCGGCTGTTTGTAGACATACGAATAACCGCCGCGTTCTTCGCGGGTAAAATTCGCTTCGGCCAGATCGCGGCACACATCACAATCTATACAATTCGTGTCCACATAAAATCGCCCTGGCACATTCTCTGGCTGTTTCGCTTGGGAATTCGGCATAAAAATAGGCAACTCTTCGGTTCTTACGCAGAAAAATTCAAGACCGGCAATTCGCGTTTGAGTTTCGTGGGCGGCGCAATCGTAGCGGCAACAGGCTGCACGCCTGCTGTATGCTCGTGCGCGTGATAACTGGAGCGCACCAGCGGCCCCGATTCGACGTAGCGAAAGCCCATTTCCAGGCCAATCGTTTTGAAATTTGCAAACTCTTCCGGCGTGTAGAATTTCTCGACCTGCAACCGCTTCGGCGCGGGTTGCAGATATTGGCCAAGCGTCAGGATGTCGCAATCTACGCTGCGTAAATCGCGCATCGTAGCAATAATCTCGTCATCCGTTTCGCCCAAGCCAAGCATTACGCCTGACTTTGTTAGCATCCCCCGCCCCTCTTCGTCCCGCCGCTTCGCCGCGCGTTCGAGTAGCGTCATCGTCCATTCCCGATATTTCGCTTGTGGACGCACGCGACGATAGAGGCGCGGCACAGTTTCTGTGTTGTGATTCAGCACGTCCGGTTGCGCATCCAGCACGGCGTTCAAGGCCGCTTCGTTGCCCTGAAAATCGGGAATCAGCACTTCAACTTTAGTGTGGGGATTCAGCGCACGCACAGCTTGGATTGTCTGCGCGAAGTGCAGCGCACCGCCGTCTGCCATATCGTCCCGATTGACGGCAGTAATAACCGCGTGCTTAACGTTCATCTTTTGCACGGCTTGCGCAACGTGCCACGGCTCTTCGGGGTCGAGCACGACAGGCGCGCCTTTGCTGACGGCGCAAAAGCCGCAGCGCCGCGTGCAGACTTCGCCCGCGATCATAAACGTCGCCGTGCCGCTCGACCAGCATTCATACAGGTTCGGGCAACGCGCTTCCTGACACACGGTGTGCAGGCTCAGATCGTTGACCAGATGTTTGATGTGTTGATATTCGCCGCCAGTGTTGAGTCGGATTTTCAACCATTTCGGTTTGGGAGTGATTGGTTTCACTGTTGTCATAGCGGAAGGATTATAGCAGCGAATGAAAAGAAGTGCAGTGCGAAGAACGACGGAAGCCCAGCGGTGAAGGAGGGCGGAAAGGCAGGTATTTACGCCCTCCTTCACCGACGACACGCTTTCAATGTAATTTGATCGAAGCGGCGTCAATCGGGGCCACAACTTCATTGCCCGCATCGTTGAATTCGCCTTCCCAACGTGCCACAACCGCCGTCGCCAGACAATTGCCAATGACGTTCGTGGCGGTGCGCGCCATATCCATCAATTCATCTACGCCGAGAATCACAGCAATGCCTTCGAGCGGTAAGCCGAACTGTGCGAGCGTGCCGGCCAACACCACAAGCGAAGCGCGCGGCACAGCAGCGATGCCTTTGGTCGAAAGCATCAGCGTCAGCAGCATAATGATTTGCTGGTTGATCGAAAGCGGATGATTCGAGGCTTGCGCGACAAAGATGGCGGCGAGCGATAGATACAACGTCGAGCCGTCGAGGTTGAAGCTATAGCCGAGCGGCAAAATAAAGCTCACGATGCGGCGCGGCACGCCCAGGCGTTCCATATTTTCGAGGGCTTTGGGAAACGCGGATTCGCTCGACGTTGTCGTGAACGCCAGCATCGCGGGTTCCTTGACCAGTTGGAAGAACCGCTTGAAGGGCAGGCGAATCAGCAGCGCTACGGGAACCAGTACAATCAACATAAACACCGCCAGCGCACCATAGAGCGTAAAGATCAGCAAAGCCAAATTCCTGAGCACACCGAGCCCTTTGCTGCCAACCGTAACCGCCATTGCCGCGCCGACGCCCCACGGCGCGAAGTTCATGACGTAGGCCGTAAACTTGAACATTGCCTCCGACAACGATTCGCAGAACGCCACCATGGGCTTGCCTTTTTCGCCAACGGAGGCGACGGCGACGGCAAACAACAAACTGAACACGACGATCTGCAACACATCGTTTTCCGCCATTGATTTAATCAAGCTGGTCGGGAACACGTTCACGATGTGATCCTGCGGCGTCATCTTGCCTGCACGCGCGGCGATTTCTTTGGCCTCGGCACTTTGCTCGCTCGGCAGATTCACCCCATCGCCAGGTCGTGTGATATTTACTGCGACTAAGCCAATCACGAGTGCCAGCAACGTAGCGACCGTAAAGTAGGCCATTGCCTTCAGCCCAATGCGACCGACGGCTTTGATGCTACCGGCACCTGCGATGCCAACGACCAACGTCGAGAAAATTAACGGCGCGATAATGACTTTGATGAGGCTCAGGAAAATACGGCTCAGCACGCGCACCCATTGTATGGCTTGTTCTTTGGCGTGCGGATTGCCATCCAGAAACGTGTGAATCAAAAAGCCAATAATGACACCGAGGCCGAGGCCAACGAAGATTTGTTGCGTCAGGGAGAGTTTGAATTTATTGGGCATGATTGTCCGTTGTCCGTTGTTAATTGTCCGTGGTGGGCCCCCCTGCATTGACAACTGACAACGGGCTACTGACGACGGACAATGTCTCGTTGAAATACATCGCCGAAATGCTGCGTGACGGATTCGGCAACCGCTTCGAGTGCGATCTTTTTTCCAAGAATTTTTTCGAGTGAGGTTACACCGTGATCGGCGATGCCGCAAGGAATGATGAGGTTGAAATAGTCTAAATTTGTCGTGATATTGAAGGCAAACCCATGCATCGTGACCCAACGCGAAATGCGAATGCCAATAGCCGCGAGCTTTTCATCACCGACCCAGACACCAACATATTCGCCACCGCGCGGTTCGGCTTCAACACCAAAATCACGCGCCGACCGCACCAACACCTCCTGCAAATCGCGCACGTATCGGCGCACATCCTGCCGATCTGGCGCGAGGTTAAGAATCGGGTAGCCGACGAGTTGACCGGGGCCGTGATACGTCACATCGCCGCCTCGTCCTGTCTCAAATAATTCGACTGATTTTTCGGCGCGCGTTTGTTCATCAGCTAGAATATTCGCTCGATTCGCGCCGCGTCCGAGCGTAATGACGTGCGGATGTTCTAGCAAAAGCAGCGTGTCCGAAACTTCATCTCGTTTGCGCGCGTCGTGCAGAGATTGCTGCAAAACTAGGGCGTCAGCGTAAGGCGTGCGGCCAAGATAGCGAGATTCGCAAACAGACATAAAAAGCAAAACGGGTGACGCGCCACTCCTCATCACGCATCACCCGCTCACTGTCGAGATGTTTATAACAAGCCCGAAAAATCGGTCGTTTCAAGGATCCGCCGCATGGTTGCGAGGAACTCATCGCCGACCGCACCATCAATAATGCGGTGATCGAACGACAAACTCAGCACACCAATGTGACGAATCGCAATCACGTCGCCGTGTTCGGTTTCCATCACCCACGCCCGTTTATGAATGCCGCCGACGCCAAGAATCGCAACTTGCGGTTGATTAATGACAGGCGTCGCAGTCAGGCCACCAAACAAACCAAAGTTCGTGATTGAGAAGGTGCCGCCCGCGACTTCATCCGGCTTCAGTTGTTTGCCACGAGCGCGTGAAGCGAGGTCTTGCGTGGCGCGCGCCAGACCAATCAGATTCATTGAATCGGCTTGTTTGATCACCGGCACGATCAAGCCCCAATCCAAGGCGACGGCCATGCCGATGTTGATGTCCTGCTTGTAGACGATGTTGTCGCCATCTAGCGAAGCATTGACAATGGGCAAGGCTTTGAGCGCATCAATTGCGGCTTTGATAATGAACGGCATAAACGTGAGCTTTGCGCCGTTCTTCGCCTCGAAGTCTTTTTTCACCTTGTCACGCAGCCGGGCGATGTTCGTGAAATCCACTTCAAAGAATGTTGTGACGTGCGGCGATGTGCGCTTGCTCAAGACCATGTGTTCGGCAATGGACTTGCGCATCTTCGTCATCGGCTCAATCTTTACGCGCTCGCCAGCGGCAAAAACAGGCGCGGCGGGTTTTGGCGGCGCAGCAGCAGGCGCGGCAGGCGGCGCAACCGGAAACGGCGCGACCACCGGAGACGGCGGGGCTACAACAGGTGCAGCAGCAGGACGCGGGCGGATTGGCAATGAAGTTCAGAATATCTTTTTCGTCACGCGCCCCAAAATGCCGGAACCGGCAATGTGCGCGATATTGACACCGTTTTCTGCTGCAATCTTGCGCACGACGGGCGAAGATTTCACGCGGCGCAAATCTTCAATTGAACCTCCGACCGCAGCAGCGGCAACGACAGGCGGCGCTGGTGGCGCAACAGGCGGCGGTGCAGCAGCGGGCGCGGCTGGTGTAACAGGCGCAGCTGGTGGCGGTGCAGGCGCAGCAGCTCCGGCTTCGCCAATCGTCGCAATTGCCGTATTCACCCCAACGGTTTCGCCTTCTTGCGCGAGAATGGAAAGTAGCGTGCCTGCGACGGGCGAAGGAATTTCCGTGTCAACTTTATCGGTCGAAACTTCCAGCAATGGCTCATCGCGTTGCACCGTGTCACCGATTTTCTTCAACCAACGCACGACCGTGCCTTCGGCAATGGATTCGCCAAGCTGTGGCATCACGACACTCGTTGCCGCACCACCAGCCGCAGGCGCGGCAGCAGGAGCGGACGGCGCGGGCGGCGGCGCAACCGGCACAGGCGGCGGCGCGACAGCCGATTCGCCCGGCGGGGGTGCGCTAATCGCGGGTGAGGCTTCGGCCAATTCGGGTTTTTCGCCTTCTTCGCCGAGTTGCGCAATGACCGTGTTCACGCCAACGGTATCGCCTTCCTGTGCGAGAATCGCCAGCAGGGTTCCGCCCGCAGCAGCAGGGATTTCCGTGTCAACTTTATCGGTCGAAACTTCCAGCAACGGCTCATCGCGTTGCACTTTGTCTCCCACTTTTTTTAACCAACGAACAATCGTTCCCTCGGCAATAGATTCGCCAAGTTGCGGCATCACTACATCTGTAGGCATTTCTCTCTCCTGATCTTCAAAACGTCCTTGGGGGCAAAGTGCCCGCAAGATGCGGGTGCCCCCAGTGGTTATATATTGATCGCCATCTTATGCACGTCTTCGGCGGCTTCCATCAGCGATTCTGAGAGCGTCGGATGCGCGTGCATAATATGGCCCATTTCTTCGGCGGTAGCTTCCAGTCCCATTGCTACACAAGCCTCCGCGAGCAGATCGGTGGCGTGCGGGCCGATGATATGGACGCCCAGTACCTCATCGTATTTCGCGTCCGTGACCACTTTCACAAAGCCATCCGTTTCGCCGATGATCTTTGCTTTGCCGAGTGCCGTGAACGGGAATTTGCCGACCTTCACTTCGTAGCCTTTTTCCTTGGCTTTCGCCTCTGTCAACCCAACGCTGCCGATTTCGGGATGACAATAGGTGCAGTTCGGCACGAGGTTGTAATTGACTGGACGCGGATTCTTGCCTGCGATGTGTTCAGCCGCCACACACCCTTCTTTCGCCGCGACGTGTGCGAGCCAGGGCGTAGGGATGACATCACCAATCGCGTACACATTCGGCTCAGCCGTACGCATCAGTTCGTCCACTTTGATGTAGCCGCGATCCATTTCGATCTTCGTGTTTTCGACGCCTAAGCCATCCGTCACCGCGCGACGACCTGTGGCGACGAGCAAGGTTTCACACGTAATCTTGCCCTCTTTGCCTTTGCTGTCAGTGTAGGTGATTTCGACATCATCGGCATTGACCTTCGCCGACTGAAAGCGCGTGTCGGTCAGCACGTTGATTTTGCGTTTTTTGTAGACGCGCGTGAGTTCTTTGGAAACCTCTTCGTCCTCAATCGGCACGATGCGCGGCAGCAGTTCAATGACCGTAACTTCGCTGCCGAAATGGGCAAACACTGAAGCAAATTCGACGCCGACTGCTCCCGCACCGAGCACAACCATTGATTTCGGCACCTGGCGCAGTTCGAGCAATTCATCGCTGGTCACAACACGCGGCGCGTTCACTTCCAAACCCGGTAGCAAGCGTGGAGCTGAGCCGGTTGCAATGATGACGTTCTTCGTATCAATCGTTTGCGTTTTGCCGCTCGCATCGGTGACGGACACTTTGCCGTTGCCTTCAAGTTTGCCCTGTCCAGTGAAGACGGTGATTTTGTTTTTCTTCATCAGGAAAGCGACGCCTTTGGCGAGCTGATCTACGATTTTGTTTTTGCGTTGATAGACGTTCTCGAAATTGATTTTGAAATCGGCCACATCAATGCCGAATTCCGCCGCGTGCGTCATCGTGTCGGCCAGATGGGCGGAGTGCAAATACTCTTTGGTTGGAATGCAACCGCGCAGGCCGCAGGTGCCGCCGAGGCGTGAATCGCGTTCGATGATCGCGGTTTTCAATCCCACTTGTGCCGCGCGGATAGCTGCCGTATAACCGCCCGGCCCCGCGCCAATGATTGTGACATCAAAACTGTCTGCCATGATTCCCCTTTGCTTAAAAGAACGGTCAGAAACGAAACCGGGATGATAATCGCGGGGAAAAGAGTTTGCAAATGAAGCCCTCCGCGGGAGGTTTATTGCGCAGAAATTGGCAAGCTGAAGGAAAAGCGGCTGCCCTGTTCAATGACGCTTTCGACCCCAACCGTGCCGCCGTGCAATTCGACCAAATGCCGCACGATTGTCAACCCAAGCCCGGTGCCTTTCGTGCGGTCATCGCGGTTAGGATGGAGTTGAATGAATTTGTCGAAGATGTGCGCCTGCGCTTCGCTCGGAATGCCACAGCCGGTGTCGGCAACGGTGAAGATAACAAAGGCTTCCTGCTGCGTTGCCGTGATCGTGACCGTGCCGTTGGGCGGCGTGAATTTCAGCGCGTTGCTGAGGAGGTTTGTGAGGACTTGTTCGACGCGCTGGCCATCGCAATCCACTTCGGGCAAATCGTAGCCGACGCGATTGATGAGTTTGACTGCACCAGCTTCGGCCAGCGATTCCAGTTGATAAATCACGGCTTCGACCAGCGAACGCGGATCGAGCGGCTCGCGTTGCAGTCGCATCATGCCAGATTCCATTTTGGAGAGGTCAAGCAGGTCGTTGACCAACTGCCGCAAGCGCGCGCCGCGTTCGATGATTTTTTTGAGGTTTTCGGTTTGGGCTTCGTTGAGCGGGCCGTAAACACCGGCTTCCAGATTTTCCGCCAGTCCCATCATTGCTGTCATTGGCGTGCGCAGTTCGTGGGTGATCATCGAAAGAAACGTGTCTTTCATGCGATCCAATTCGGCGAGGCGCGCATTGGCTTGCACTAAGGCTTCGTTCATCTCGAAGACTTCCTGATTGCTGCGGGAAAACTCTTCCTCCAACTCGGCCAGTCGCCGCCGCAACAAATCGCGTTCTTCGCGCAGGCGCTGATTGTCTGCTCGTAAATCCATTTGCAGATATGCAGTACGGGGAGCGTGAGCGACCTGAGCTTCGAGGAGCGTATCTCCTCAGTAAGGCTCAGGTCGCTCACGCTCCCCGTACTGAATTCGTCGTAATTCACGCCACGATGATGTAGGTGTTCAGGCCGCTGCTTACTTCGGAAAAGTCTTTGGCGTAGGTGACTTCGACGGGGCGGAAAGTCTTCACCAATTCGCCCAGTTCGGCGGCGGTAATGAAGCCGTCTTCGGGGTGCGCGATGGCCCATTTGGGAATGTGTTTGGCATTTTCGAGGAACTTGCCGATCAAATCCAGATAGCGGCCTTTCGAAACGACCTGATCGCCAAAGCCATTGACCTGTTTCAGCAAATCATCAAAACCATTCGCCCCACCGCGCACCCAGACTTCACGCCAGCCGAGGGCGGAATTGCGCTGTCCAGCCAAGCCTTCGGGGCGGGGGAAATGCGCGAACATCAGGTCGGCACGCGCGCCGTTGATAAATTCGGTCGCCTCCAGATTCGTGCTGCGATTGTCTTTTTCGTTATTCTGGACTTTGCGCTGCTGTTGCCAGAGGGCTTCAAACACCTCACTCAGTGGGCGGCGCAAGGTGTTCGTTTCGCCATTGAACGAATGCACGTAATCGCCGACGCCGAGCGCGTGATAATAGGCGAGCGCGCGTTGATGTGGGTTTTCGATTTGCTGAATGTTCAACCACACGTTGTCGAACCACCACGCATCCATCTCGCCCATTGCTTGTCCCAGCGCGGATTGCTCAGCCGACGGCGCGGTACGTAGGCGTTGTGCAGCACTTGCGTAACATCGTCTTCGCGCAAGGTTTCGGTTTGATTTTCGACGAGCGCGCGGGCCGTCCACCACGACCATTGGCACAGGTCGTTGCTGAAAACCTGTTTGCCCCAGAATTTAAGATACCAGTCAAGATCGGGCTGGCCAGAAAACGGAATGGCAACAGAATTGAATTTAATGCGGCGCAGGACGCTTAGCTCGTAGCCAAGCCAACGGCGATTTTTCATAGCAGGTTGGGTTTATCGTTGGGTGTTCAGCATGTCAAGAAAAGCTTTGACAACACGCGGATCAAACTCAATTCCGGCATTGTCCGCAATAATTTGTTGCGCAGCAATCTCGTCAAAACGTTCGCGGTATGGGCGATCAGAAATCAGCGCGCTATACGTGTCCACGACACGCAAAATACGCGCACCGAGCGGAATCGCTTCGCCCGCTAAGTTGTCAGGATAACCGCGTCCGTTCCACCATTCGTGATGCCAGCGAATCAGCAATTGCGCCTGGCGCGAAAGTTCGCGTTGCGCGGCGGCCTGTTCGCCCAAGATCGGATGTCGCCACAAATCAAAGCGTTCGTCCCAGGTCAATTCGCCGCGCCGCGCAAAGTACTCACGTTTCATAATGCGTTCGCCTAAATCATGCGCAAACGCGGCCTGTTTGAGCGAACTGAGATCACTGTCGCGCAAGCCAAAATGTCGTCCGAGCGCCTCTGCCATGCGGGCAATAAAGCTGCCGTGCGGAGAGGTATAATTTTCGACTTGATCTATTTCGGCAGCCAGTTCGGCTAATTGCGCCTCGACCACTTGGCGGGCAATCTGTTCGGCATTGACTTCAGCGGTGATAATGCGCTGACTTTGCATGAAGCTTATCTCTCCTCAATAAATTCCGGCCTCAATAAATTCCGGTCGGCTAGCCGTGTCCGTTGCGATTGAAGAATCGCGACCAGAACCCTTGCCCTTTGGCCGCGCGCTTGCGGCTGTAATGGACATTGGCAGCCTGTGCCTTTTTCAAGCTTAACACTTCTTCGAGTGCAGAGGCAGCGGCGCGGTCTACGGGGTCGAGTTTGAGCGCCAAAATAAATTGCTGTTCGGCGCGCGAGAGTAACCCAATCGCGCGGTAGAAGCTACCCAGTTGCAGGTGATAAAACAAATTGCTGGGTTCCAGTTCGGTCGCGCGCAAAAAATGCTGCTCGGCCTGTTCGCGGCGCGCGGGCATTTTTTCCAGCAACGCGGCCAGTTCGCCGTGATAGCGTGCGCAATCTGGCGCGAGCGTTACCGCATCGCTCAACAAACCAATTGCCGCCTCAAACTCGCCCTGCGACTGATGCGCGAGTGCCTGCCGATGTTTAACTTCCGCGAGAGAAAGATTGCGGCTCTGAATGGCCTCGGCAGTTAATTTTTCGTGCTGAAGTTGCCCGGTGGGAGAGGGATCGACAACCGCTGGTGCTTCCACTTGGGCATTGCGAACAGCTTGGTAACGGCGTGCATTGGAACTGATGATTTCGGCCAGCAGCGCGTGTTCAATGGCGGTTTCATATGCCGCACGAATTGCCATCAAAATATCGCTTAAGGTGGCAAGGGTGATTGTGTCGGAATAAGGGTGATGCCGATCCGGGTGATAGTGACTAAGAAGCATACGGTACGCATGCCGAACCTCTGTCGGACTTGCGCCGACACTTAATCCCAAGACGGCATAATCATCTTTGGCATAAGCCAACACCTGGCGAATTTTTTTAATATCGCGCTTGATTTCATTCAAGCGGCGGCGTTTTGCAGCTTCCGGGTCTTCCTGCAAAGGACGCATCAGCGCAGTGCACGCAACAGGCGCGACCGGACTTGGGACTGCCACTTTTATGACAGGCTCTGCCTCCTCAGGCACAACCGGTTGATTCGCAGGACTTGCGGTTTTGGTAAAGGAAACCAGCCCTGCGCAAAATAGTCCATAGAGCTGCTGCAAAATTTCCTGCTCGGTTTCCTGCATTCTCCCGCTTGCGATTAACACGCCCAGATTGCGTGGCTGATCCAGGCAACTGACCAGGAAATAGGCAAATGGTTGTAACCGTACATCGGGCGTCGAGATTTGATTCGCAGCAATCCAGGTACAAGGGTCTGTCACCCATTCGCGGAAATGTCGTGGCACATAGCACGCGGTGGAACTGGTAATCAACAATGCTTTGGCGCTGATCCCAAGTCGACCTCCCGCCACCTGACTTCCTTCCGTAAAACGAAACTCGCCAGTGGCCCACTCACAAAGAGATTGAAAAATGGATTTGACGTGGGCAACGCGCAATTGATTCAACTCTTCGCGTGAAATACAACCATAGGAAACTAACGCTTCACTGAAGGCTCGTCCCGCCAGTACTTCCTGCTGAATCCGCAGCGAAAGTTCTGGTGTCACCCGCCCAGCACGCAACAAAATAGCAAGGGCAGAATCTGGTGCCAAATTACTGGCGGCGGCATATACTTCGCCATGCACAAAATAAACGACGCGCTCAGCAGGACGTTCCACACGGTTATCGGTGAGAAATAAGCTGCCTGTCAATCGCTCCTGATTAATAGCGCCGGCTAATTCAACAAACGGGGTTTCAGTGAGGACGCCTGTTGGTTTGAAAGTCAAGTTCATGCGTAATGTGTCTCGCTTAGGGGTAGAGTTTTTTCCAGCCTTAACGGTACGCCTGTAGTAGTCTAGAGTGGGTGAGTGTACAACAAATGCGGAAATTGCTGGTAGCAAATTTAATTGAGGCTGACAGCGGGCAAACGGTGAAGAATCAAGCGGCTAGCAAAGAAATTGCATACTGAAACAAAGCGGCGGCTGTCGGTATGAGTGAAAAGTTAGGGTTGACGGGGTGCGGGTCGTTCGGTACAGTCTCCGACTCATTGACGACCGATTGACACATCAACTATAGCCCCTCACGGAAAAATCAATCCAGGGGAGACGCAATCAGGCTATGAATCAGCACAATTTTAATTTGCCCGCACGGATCGGGCGTTTGGGAGAATTGGCGTATAACGTGTGGTGGAGTTGGAACCCGGACGCGAGCGCACTTTTTCAATATCTGGACAAGACGTTGTGGGAAATGACGCAAAACAATCCGGTGAAACTGCTCCGGCAAATTGCGCCGACCAAGCTGGAATCTGCCGCCGCCGATCCCGCCTTTTTGCGCCGCTACGACGGCGTGATGCTCGCTTTTGATTATGCACTTTCGAGCGCAGGCGATTGGTTTCCGCAGCAGTATCCCCATTTGAAAAACAACACGATTGCCTACTTCTCGGCGGAGTTCGGCGTCCACAATTCGCTGCCGATTTATTCCGGCGGCTTGGGCATTCTCGCAGGCGATCACAGCAAGGAAGCGAGCGATTTGGGCTTGCCGTTCGTTGGCGTAGGGTTTGTTTATCCTGAAGGCTACTTCACCCAAAAAATTTCGGCGGCGGGGCAGCAGGAAGCGCATTACCTGCAGCTTGATTATTCGATGTCGCCGCTCGAACCTGTCTTCACAAAAGACACGACGGGGCCGCTGAAATTTCATCTCGGCGGGCGCGACATTTATGTGGCTGTCTGGCGTGTGCGGTTGGGTTCCGGTTCGCTCGTGCTGATGAATGCGGACGTGGAAGAAAATCAACCCTGGGATCGTGAACTGTCCGCACGATTGTACGGTGGCAATCGGGAAACACGCCTGATGCAGGAAATGTTGCTTGGCATTGGTGGCGTGCGAATGCTGCGAGCACTCAATCTCGATCCAGCGGTGTATCACGCGAACGAAGGACACGCGGCGTTCTTGTTGCTCGAACGCATTCGAGAGTTCGTTGCCGCAGGCGAAACCTTTGATGAAGCGGTGGAGAAGATAAGAGCAACCAGCATCTTCACTACGCACACGCCCGTACCAGCAGGTCACGACACTTTTCAATTCAGTCTCATTGAAAAACACTTCGCGGGTTATTGGGATCAATTGGGTATTGGCCGCGAGAAGTTCCTTTCGCTCGGTGCCTATAATGACCACTTCGGCGGCGGCACGAATTTCAATATGACGGCACTGGCGCTGCGGCTGTCGGGGCAGTACAACGGTGTTAGCAAAGTCAATGGTGAAGTCTCGCGTAAAATGTGGCATCCGATGTGGTCGGACAAAACAGAACAGGAAGTGCCGATTACATCTGTCACAAACGGCGTTCATGTACCGACCTGGCTTGCGCCTGAACTAGGTCGACTGTATTCCAAAAATCTCGGTCAGGACTGGCTGCGCAAGCACGACGATCCGAAGTTTTGGGAGCGAATGGAAGAACTCCCGGATGAAGAACTATGGCATACGCATCGCCGTTTGAAAGCCAAACTGATGAGCTTCATGCGCGAGCGAGCGCGCAAGCGGTGGATCACTGAAGGTACGGGCGCAACGCACGCGCTCGCGTCCGGCACGTTCTTCAATCCCGAAGCTTTGACAATTGGGTTTGCGCGGCGCTTTGCCACGTACAAGCGTGCGCTGCTGATCTTCCGCGAGATGGAACGATTAAAGAAAATCCTGCAAGACTCGTGGCGTCCGGTGCAAATCGTCTTCGCGGGCAAAGCACATCCTGACGATGCCCCCGGTCGCAATTTGATTCACAGCATTTATGAAATTGCCCGCGACCATCACATCGGCGGTCACATCGCCTTTGTCGAAGATTACGACATCCTGCTCGCCAAGCATCTTTATCACGGCGTAGATGTGTGGATGAACAATCCGCGCCCGCCGCTCGAAGCCAGTGGCACAAGCGGAATGAAAGCGGCGCTGAACGGCGTTCCGAATTTGAGCGTACTCGATGGCTGGTGGTTTGAGGGCTATCACGGCACCAATGGTTGGGTGATTGGTGCTGATCCGATGGCTGAGATGAGCGAGGAAGAACGCGACAACGCAGACGTAGAATCGCTTTACAGCACGCTTGAACGAGAGGTTGTGCCGTTGTTTTATGATCGTGATTCCGATGGCATTCCGCGTGGTTGGGTACAAGTGATGAAAGAAGCCATTCGACAGGGTGCACCAGCCTTCAGCGCGCGGCGAATGGTGAAGGAATACACGGAGCGAATGTATATTCCGGCGATGAAAGCGGCGCGGAAATAAACTGCGCACGCTGGCAAAAGACGAAAAAGTAACAAGCCGCACGCGCCTTCGTGCGGCTTGTTACTTTGGGCAAAGGCGGCGAAAAATTTGTGCAAGAAGATTAAAAAAAGCTAGCTACCATCCCCCCTTCTGGCTATAATGCCCGCCATTGAGTTAATCAAGTTTTTTCAGTTAAAGCTAACCATGCGCCTCACCACGCGGCGTTAGACACATGCGCGACTCGGCGCAAGTTTTTTGAGTACAGGTGAATAGGTAATTTGGAGAAAAGCTCGCTTTCCTTCTTTTACCAACCTGGGTTTAGCCTCTGCTCTCTCTCACTGGACTGGAAGTGAAGACTCCTCTTAACCAAGCTTCCGGTTAACTCGCAGTCGCTTTGCCTTTGTATCTCCCTTCCGCAAGGAAGTTGGTTAATGTTGGTGTGTGGACTCTCAATCCGGCAAACGAGAATCCTGCTGTACAAAATCAATATGTTTGAGTGCTGATGATAAGCGCAGAAGTCTGCGTGTAAGGCACCCCACGTCACTGCCCGTCATCAACACCAGGGAGTTGTAAAAACACTCTTGTTTTTCCATGAACGACCTTGGCCTACGCCCCATTCATGGCCTACAACCTCACGGATTTTTGTAATGAAAGCTGTATCTCACAAGTCCTGGAAATCGCTGGTAGAAAGTAATGACGCAACGTTGCTGTGGCAATCGCTACACCGCTTAGTTTCGATTCATCCACTCGTTCGTTCCGCGCAACGCAATCAACATAATCCGAGAAATTCCAGCGCACCCATTTCCCTGCCAGACCTCACACAAGATTTATATTTGCTGTTGCTGGAAAAATCCCGCTTCAAACATTATGTGCAAGGTCAGATGAGCGATGCGGAAATTGAGCGCGAAATCTTTCAGGTGGAATTGACTAACATGCTCATCGGACGCCTGCGTCGTCGCCAGCCGGAAAATTATCGTCTCGTGCGTCGCATCAGTCAGGTGCTGGAATCGGATTCGTGCTTTCGCGTAATGCGACAGCCGGAAGCTCATCAGCCCGCGCGCTATCGCCAAGCTGTGAACGTGGTCTACGGGCTGCGGGAGTGGCAGTCTGATAAATCCATTCACGACAGCGGGACGTTTGAATCCTTGGTTGCTAATGTGCCAATGCGCACACGCAATCGTCGGCGCGTTGGTTGCAAAGGCGAAGCGCAAGTCATCGTCACGAATCAGGAACTCAGCGAATTGCTGGTGGAAATTTTTCAAGCGATTGACTCGCCCGCTTCATTGCGAGTGTTGCGCACGCTCGCGCTCTCGAAGCTGCCCGTTTATGACGCCGTCGTTTCCTCCATCGAACAAGTCACCGAACAGGAAGAACACCATCGCGGCTGGGACAAATTACTGCTCTCCACCGCCGCCTGCCCGGAAGAAATCAATTTGCGCCGCGAGCAGGAATTGCTGGCGCGTCGTGCTGCGCATGATTTTCTCGCGCGGCTGGATCGGTTGACCCGTTTTCAGGAAGCGCGGACGCGAAAGCTCTGGCAGATTTTGTGGCATTACTATTTTGATCCCGAAGAACCTTCGCAGCTTTTGATTGCTGCCAAACTCGGCATGTCGGATTCCTCCGTGAGCGAGTACCGCCGCAAGATGGAACAGGAAATGCAGAAACTGCTGAAGGCGGATTTCTCACCTGAACAGATGAGCCATTTCGCCGAAGAACTTTCCAGTCAATTGAAACGCCAGTTGGCTCGCATCGAAGAACCGCGCTGGCAGCCGCAGCAACCACGCGCGAAAGCCGCTTGGCCCCGGTTCGATTATGCGTCGCTTTCCACCATGGAAGTGATTCCGGTAGTTTGACCGACAACGTCAGTGATTGGGCAAAGGGGGCGGTTCTGCAACCGTTCCCTTCTTGCTTTTTCCGTTCCTCCCCAATTGGTGCCGAAGACAGAGACGGCTTTGTCACAAAGATGCAATCAAATTCCCCTTGTCTTATTTCTGAGGATGAGGCTATTATGCGGAGGCTTTAACGGCCTCGTTTCTAATATCCTTAAACCTTGCTCAATGAGCGGTTTGCAGAAAGTAGAAAGTTTCCTTGTCCTCCTCACAAACCTTTCTAGCAGAAAGGCAGGTGACGGATTGGCTAGCAGGAAAAACGCATTGAAAAACGAACGCTTACAACCGAATTCGGCAATACCCCCTACCAAGCCAACATCGCAACTTCCTCTCAACGCCCTCACAGTTGATGTTGAGGATTACTATCAAGTCGAAGCTTTCACGGATGTTGTGCGGCGCGCCGATTGGCCGCAGTGGGAATCGCGCGTCGTGCGCAACACGCAAACCATCCTTGCGCTGTTTGCCGAACAGCAAGTGCGCGGCACATTTTTCATTCTCGGTTACGTCGCCGAAAAGCACCCTGAACTTGTGCGCGAAATCGCAGCAGCAGGACACGAAATCGCGTGTCACAGTTATTATCACCAGTTGGTGTACACCCAAACACCTGAAGAGTTTCGGCAGGATTTGCGCAGCGCGAAACAACGCCTGGAAGATTTGACGGGCGCAGTGGTCGTTGGTTATCGCGCGCCGAGTTACTCGATCACGGCGCAAAGTTTGTGGGCGCTGGATATTTTGATTGAAGAAGGCTTTAGCTACGACTCTTCAATTTTCCCTGTGCATCACGACCGTTATGGCATGCCCGATGCGGAACGCTTTCCGCACATCCTGCGCCGCGACGGCGGAGAGATCATTGAGTTTCCGCCTTCAACGGTGCGGCTCGGTGGGATGAATTTTCCGATTTCTGGCGGCGGCTATTTTCGCCTGTATCCATACTCGCTGTTTCGGCGCGGCTGGCACCTCATCAACCGCCGCGAAGCTGAGGCTGCGATTTTCTTTTTGCATCCCTGGGAAGTAGACCCGGCGCAACCCATCGTGCCGGGCAAGCGGCTCAACATCTGGCGTCATCGCGTCAATCTCAAAACAACCCAAGCCAAGCTGGCACGATTGCTGACGGATTTCTCTTTTGCGCCCGTCAGGCAAGTGCTCGCCGAGCGTAATTTCGGATTGCAAACACAGGAATGGGTGTTGGCGGCCAATCATTGAATTTTGCATGGGGAACACAGCAACGTTGCAATCGAAACCAACCGCGTCCGTGCAAGTACGCGCCTATCAACCGCAAGACGCGCAAAAATGGGATGCCTTCGTCCAGCATTTTCCGGCAGCGACTTTTTGTCATTGGAGTGGCTGGGGGCGCGTGATTGAGCGCGTCTGGCAGCACAAACCGTATCACCTGCTGGCCGAAAGCAACGGCGAAGTGCAAGGCGTGTTACCGCTCTTTCACGTCAAAAGCCGCTTGTTCGATTCTCTGCTCGTTTCGTCGCCCAACGCCGTCTATGGCGGGGTTGTCGCCGCGACAGAAGAAGCCCGACAAGCCTTGCTCGCCGAGGCCAAGCAATTAGCCAAGCGGTTGCAAGTGGACTATCTGGAAATGCGCGACACGCGCGAAGCGAGCGTTGACCGCGAATTGCAGCGCAAAGATTTGTATTTCACCTTCGCGCATCCGATTACGACCGACGAAGACGCGCTGATGAAAACCTTTCCGCGTGACATTCGCACGATGATTCGCAAAGGCGCGAAAAATGGCCTTGTCGCCGAACTGGGACGCGAAAATCTGCTGGATGAATTTTACGAAGTTTATGCCACCAGCCTGCGCAATCTCGGCACGCCCGTCTTTCCGAAACGATTGTTTGCGGAGTTCCTGCGCGAGTTCCCGCAGGCGAGCGACATTCTGATGATTCGCCACGAAGGCAAGGTCGCGGGCAGCGTGTTCAGCTTTTATTTTCGCGACACGGTGATGCCGTATTACGCGGGCGCTTACGCCGATTTTTATCGCGCGGGCATCAACAATTTTATGTACTGGGAATTGATGCGCTCGGCTGCTGCACGCGGTTACACGCGCTTCGATTTTGGGCGCAGCAAAACTGGCACGGGCGCGTATGAATTTAAGCGCGGTTGGGGGATGGAAGCAACGCCGTTGCCGTATCACTTTTATCTGGTACGTGCGCAGGAAATGCCGAATCTGAACCCGACAAATCCGAAGTTTGAGTTGATGATTAAAGTCTGGAAACAATTACCGTTGAGCGTAACGAAAATGGTCGGGCCGATCATCGTAAAAAATCTGCCCTGACCCGATGCCGTTGTTGGAAGAGAGTTGATGCAGGCAATGAAAGTCCTTCACGTTCTTGACCATTCACTACCTTACTTGAGCGCCTACAGCTTCCGAAGTCTTTACCTGATTTCGCAGCAGCGTCAGATGGGCATCGTGCCCGTTGTGCTGACCGCGCCGAGTCACGAGAGCGAGGACGAAGGCTGTGAATTGTTGCAGGGTGTGCAGCATCACCGCTCCCGCTGGCCAGATTTTCACTACCTGCCGCAACCGCGCTTTATTCCCGCCTTACGTCACGAAGCCTACATCGCCGCCTTAACCAAACGCATCATCCACGTCGCGCAGGAATGCGAGGCTGATTTGATTCACGCACATTCGCCTGCCGTAAATGGTTTAGCCGCGCGGCGTGCGGCCAAGAAGTTGAGAAAGCCCTGGCTGTATGAGCTGCGCTATTACGAACAGGACGCAGCGGTGGACAGCGGGCAAACCACGTATTACTCGCTGCGCTACAAATTTGCGCGCTGGCTCGAAGAACGCACGCTCAGGCAAGCGGATTTGGCCATCACAACTTCCACTTCGATGCAGAAAGAACTGCTGGCGCGCGGCTTCAGTTCGCGCAAGCTGTTGGAAGTTCCTGAAGGCATAGACACGCGCGTCTTTCATCCACGCCCGCCTGATCCTGATTTAATCGAACGGCATCAACTCGAAGGCAAAACGGTCATTGGTTTCATCGGTTCGTTTTATAAGTACGAAGGCTTGGAACGGCTGATGACCGTGATGCATTACCTGCTGCGCGAACGGCGCGACATTAAGTTGATTCTTGCAGGTACGGGCGAGGTGGAGGCCTACCTGCGCACGCGCGTTCCGCGTGAATGGAGCGACCATTTTATTTTCACCGGACGCATCGAACAGGAAGAGATTTTGCGCTATTACTCGGTCATTGACATCTGCGTTTACCCGCGTCTAAGCACGCGCATGACCGAACTGACGACTTCGATTCGCCCGCTGGAAGCGATGTCAATGGAACGCGCCGTCATCGGCAGCAATGTCGGCGGGATGGCGGAATTGATTCGCCACAACAAAACCGGCTTTGTCGTGGAAACCGATGACAAAGTGACGCTCGGCGCGACGATTTCACATCTGGTCAGAAACCCGGAGGAGCGCCGCGCCATCGGCAAGCGTGCGCGCGCTCAAATCATCAGACAACGCGACTGGGCGAATATTGCCCTGCGCTACGCCGATATTTATCAGCGCGTGTTGTCGGCAAAAGGTGCTAAACTGCTGAAAGGCATCGAAGCCCCCGCCGCCGCGACGCAAGAACGACAGACCTGGCAGGAAAGCCAGCCGTCAGAACGTCACACTGAGATTTAATTGATTGCCCCCTTTGTTCCCGCACTTCTGAACAGGAGCCAAACAAGTAGTCATGTCAGCGACAGCAATTGAAAAAGAACTGCCTTCCGAACCCCTGCGCACCGCACCACCGCCCGCCGAAAATCCCGAACCGGAATTGCGCAACGCCGTCGAGTGGAGCGATAGCATCATCGCGCATTTAAAGGAATTGACGCATCACTGGGAATTGTTGCAACTCACGACGCAGCGCGAATTGAAAATCCGCTACAAGCAAACCGCGCTCGGAGCCGTCTGGGCCGTGCTGCAACCGCTTTCGCTGATGCTGGTGTTTGGGATTTTCTTTTCGTACTTCGCCGGAATGAAGGGCGATACGGGAATGCCCTACGCGCTGTTCTCGTACACGGGACTGCTCGCGTGGACGTTTTTTTCGACGGCGCTTTCCTTTGCAATTCCGAGCTTAATCACGAACTCCTACGTCATCACTAAGATTTACTTTCCGCGCGAAATCGTGCCGCTCTCGTGCGTGCTGGCCGCGTTTGTAGACTTCCTGATTGCCGCCATCATTTTCATCGGCCTACTCGTTTTTTATCACGATCAGGTCACGCTGAATTGGAATGTCTTCTGGGTGATTCCCGTGATGACGATTCAGTTGTTTTTCACGATTGGCGTCAGCTTCTTTCTGTCCGCGTTCACGGTTTTGTACCGCGACGTGCGTTATGCGATGCCGCTGGTGATTCAGGTCTGGATGTTTGCGACGCCGATTCTCTATTCCGCGTCGAAGGTCAAAGACAAAAGCGAAACGCTCTACACGGCGTATATGACGCTGAATCCGATGGCCGTCATTATTGACAGCTATCGTAAATGTGTTGTGCAAGGGCTGACGCCCGATCTGAAATTCGTCGGCATTGCGGCAGGAATTTCCATTTTGCTCCTGCTCGCGTCCTATAAATACTTCAAGCATCTGGAGCGCGAATTTGCGGATTTAGTTTAAGTATGAGCATTGTTGTTTTAGATCAGGTTTCCAAAAAATATCGCCTCAGCCGCCTGGGTTCCAAATCCATCCGCGAAGAGTTTGGGCGGATGATGAAGAATATGCTGCCGAGTGCGCGCGGACAGGCGGGCAGCGATGAATTCTATGCGCTGAAGGAAGTCAGCCTTGCCGTCGAGCGCGGCGAAACCGTCGGCTTTATCGGCCCGAACGGTTCCGGCAAAAGTACGCTGCTGAAATTGCTGGCGCGCATCATTTATCCGAACGAAGGCAAGATTATGGTTGGTGGTTCGGTCGCTTCACTGATCGAAGTCGGCGCGGGCTTTCACCCTGAATTGACGGGGCGCGAAAACATTTTTCTGTACGGCTCGATTATGGGCATGAAGAAAGCCGAGGTTGCCAAAAAGTTCGACCGCATCGTTGCCTTTTCCGAAATGGAAAAGTTCATTGACACGCCCGTCAAACGCTATTCATCGGGAATGTACGTGCGTTTAGGCTTTGCCGTCGCGGCACACATAAACCCGGCGGTCTTGCTGGTGGACGAAGTGCTGGCGGTGGGCGATGCCAACTTTCAAAGCAAATGCCAACAGCGCATCGAAGAGTTGCGACGCGGCGGGATGACCATCGCTTTCGTTTCGCACGATATGCCAGCGGTGGAGCGGCTGTGTGATCGCGTCGTCTTTGTTTCCAAAGGCCAGATTCGCGCCGTCGGCAAGCCGCAGGAAGTCATCAGCATTTATTACAACGAAGTGCTGTTCGCCAAGAAATCCAATACGGGACTCGCGCAAAACACCACTGGCCTTGCCATCGAATCGCAAACGTCGCTGTACGGCCAACAGGCAGAAATCGTGAGCGTGAAGTTTATCAATGGCGACGGGCAGGAAACCGATACGGTGGCGACGGGCGACAAATTAACTGTCCGCCTTCACTACCGCACCTACAGCACGATTGAAGACCCGGTGTTTGAGTTGTTGTTTTATTCGCCGGATGATCGCTTGTATACGCACCTGACGACCGCTATCAATGGCTCGGAAATCTCTTCGCTGCCGGATGAAGGCATTGTCGAATTTGATTGCACGGAATTTGGCCTGACACCCGGCGTTTATAAAACCGATGCCATTTTCAGCAAGCGCGGTTCCGTTGCGCCCTATGATTTGAAGCCGCGTCAATACATCCTCAAAGTGCTGCCGGGGAAATCGGTGCGCGGGCTTTTTTATAATGCGCAGCAATGGCGCGTGTTGCCAGTCAATGAAACGCTGACGGTACAAACGACGGAAACCGCTTTCAACTAGCTGCCGTTCGTTGTACGACAAACATCTTGTTTGTCGCGCTGTTTTGAGGTTTTACGTTGAGCGACAAACAAGATGTTTGTCGTACTTTCTAACAACAAGAGCCTGCCCGTCTTCACGACCGGCAGGCTCTTGCTTTGTGCATCAACGAATCGCCCTTAGTTGACGCGCACAAGTTGGAGGTTATCCACAACAACCCAGTAATAACTGGTGGACGCGCTGTTGTTCTTGACGTACACACCCACCTTGCCCGTTCCTGCCGGAACCGTAAAGCGAACTTTCGGCGTTTGTCGCGTTCCCGCGCCGGTATAGCGCACGCTGGGGCCATCGGCATTGTTTTCCCAGCGCACACCGAGCGTGGGTACTGAAGCAGACGGCGCGATTGCATCAACGCTCAGGTCGTACGTGGCACCCGGCGTCAACTGCACCCACTGGAAGATGGAAGAAGGCAACGAAGTATTCGCATACAGCAATCCTGCATATCGCCCTTCTGTAATATAGCTGGTCGTGTAATACACATACCCGCTCGTCGTCCAATTCGCTAACCCACTCTCAAAGCCCGGATTGAGCAACGCTACGGTTGTAGGCGTGGGTGTGGGAGTTGGTGTTGGTGTCGGTGTTGGTGTCGGCGTAGGAGTTGGTGTTGGCGTTGGTTTGGGCGTAGGAGTTGGTGTTGGTGTCGGCGTTCCTCCGCCACCGATTACCTGATCCACAACGCCGCCGAAATCCGTTGTCCAGTAGTAACGATAGGTCGAGCCAGCATTTGCCACGCGCCCGATGCCGATCACTTTGTAACTGGCATTGAGCATATTGGCATTATGCCCTGCCGAATTTTTCCATTGATTGAACGTATTCGTGGCATCGCTGTACCCGGCGGCGATGTTCTCGCCCATATACGTGTTGTAGTTGTAGCCAAAATCGCGCATCCGCGTGAACGGATCGCGCCCACCGCTGTCGGTATGGCTGAAATAGTTTTTCGTGGCCATATCGTTGCTCATCCATTTGGAAGCGTTGGTCAGCGTCACGGACGCTTGCAGCGGTTGCAGCCCGTTTTGTTGGCGGTAGTTATTGATCAGCGTCAGAAACGCCTGCTCTTCGGCATCCAGCGTGGTGGATTGCGCGTGTTGCGGGGTGGCGAAATAAAGATTGCCAAGTAACGCCAGCGTAAGCGCCAAGGCTGCGATAGACAGACGGCGCACAGTTACACCAGCGCACACGAGTGCGACGAAAGATTTTCGATTCATGAATGGTACTACTCCTAAGATAATCTCGGGGCCACGCGGTAGGTAGCCAACACGGGGCTGCGCAGACAGCGCCCGCCTAAGAATGGTGATCTATATTACGAGACAAGGTGATAAGGGGGTACAGACCGCTTGCTCAACGTCAAATCCAACTTTCGGCTTTCTGCCGTTGGAAATCAGGTGAAGGTTATTCCTGTTTTCAATTCTTTACGGCTTCATCTATTTTTCTGTTTATTGTGAGCCTCAAATGTGGGGTAGCGATTTTCTAACACGGCTGTTGAGGGATTGCAATGAGGTAAATTTACCGACTTTGCGCCTGCCAGTGTCATCATGACTCAGGTTGTTTCGATGACTCGTCGTCCCTGGATTTCAAACTTTCCGCTCAGCACCAGATTCACCGCTTCGGCATAGATTTTATGCTCTTCCGTCAGGATGCGCGCCGCCAGTGTATGCTCATCATCCGTCGGCAGCACGGGGACGACGGTTTGTTTGATGATTGCGCCGTGATCTAATTCTTCATCTACAAAATGCACCGTGCAGCCTGAATACTTCACGCCGTACTCGACGGCCTGTGCTTGTGCGTTTAGCCCTGTGAAGGCGGGCAACAGTGAGGGGTGAATGTTTAGGATACGTTGCGGAAAGGTGCGAATAAACCAGGGCGACAGCAGTCGCATATAACCAGCCAAACAGATTAAATCCACCGCCTGTGCCTGCAATGCGGCAGCCATCGCACGGTCGTGTTCTTCGCGGGTTTTGCCGCGATGATCCAATACGAATGTCGCAATGCCCTGCTCCTGTGCTTTACGCAACCCAGCGGCAGTGGCGATGTTGCTAATCACCAGCGCAATTTCGGCCTGCGGGATACGTCCTGTTTGCACAGCTTCAATTAAGGCCAACAGATTGGAACCACGCCCGGAAATCAGAACACCTATTTTTTTCACACGTTTGTCTCCTCTGCAACCAGCACGGTTTTCGGTTAAGCAGGAATTATTAGTGTTTCGAGTGGCGCTTGCAAGCCTGTGCAAGATGCGGGCGGGAGAGGTGGCGCGTACTGCATCCGGTTTTCCAGCCGGAACGGTGCGACGAGCTGTAGCAAGTTTGCCTTCTTTTGACACCTTGCCTGTTTCAGAGTTGCGTACTGCTCGTCGCACCGTTCCGGTCTGTTAAGCGGAAGGATGTTGTTTGCTAAGGCAATACTGAATGGTGCTTTCTAATTCATCCAGGTCTATCGGTTTTAGTAACATCGAATCGCCGCCAGCGGCCAACGTTTGCGCACGAAACGATGAAACGCCATAAGCGGTCGTAACAATGATCGGCGTGGCACATAGCGCGGGCTGGGCACGCAATTGTGACAACAATGCCAAGCCATCATTCACAGGTAAACCAATATTCAGAAGTACCAAATCAAAGGGCAGTGCTTCTATCGACGCCCAGGCTTGCTCAGCATCCGTAACGGTCACCACGTCATACCCATTCAACTCCAACACCACTTGCATCAAATGGCGTGAGCTCTCATCTTCCTCAATCACGAGCACTCGTGACCGCGGGGAGGAAGGAAGAGGAATAGACATTCGATAAACCTCCTCGCGCGAAACAACTGTGGAATACATATCTTGCCAACCTTACTTTGCAGCGACTAGCTTCTCTTATAATTCAGGGAAACTTTGACAAACGAACACCAAACAAGATATTTAGTGTACAGCTTCAATAGCGCAAACATCCTGTTTGCGACAGCGAATTTATGGGTGACCGCATGGGCAAAGGACAATGCATCAAGCTGAAGGATGTGATTGCAAATGGAATTCGTTCGGCGGTGCTATGTGGCAAGTATAATTACTCCCCCAAGCAAAACGCCTGCCACCTAACACCTGATCTTGGCCTTCCAGCTCCCCCAAGCAAAAAGCCAATAGCGTTGCGAATCCCACCGTCAATCACACCCTTTATCAGTTTGAGGGTATTAAACTGACACGAGTGCAGAAGGCGGACTATCAGGGATATGGGTCATTTGAATCAGGAAAATCCCTAACTGAAAGAACTCCCAAAATTGGCTGTAGAGTATTGATGCAAAAGGTGTATTCAGCAAATTCAGTCGTCCTGTAACCAGCCTTGCAGAATGCCATAACGTACAATATCCACACGGCTATTCATATCCAGTTTCAGCATCGCATTCGCTTTGTGCGTTTCGACGGTTTTCACGCTCAAGGCGAAGTGGTTGGCGATTTCTTTGTTGCTGTAGCCGAGGGCAATCAGACGCAGGACTTCGGTTTCGCGTTCCGTCAGTGTTCCGGCTTTTTCGATGTTGCGTTTGGATACGCGCCCAACCAGCGTGTCGATCACTTTGCCTGCAATGGTCGGGTCAAGATAAGTGCCTTCTGTTGCAACGACGCGAATCGCACGGATAATTTCGCGGCCTTCGCTTTGTTTGAGTGCATAGCCTGCGGCCCCGGCGTGCAAAAGCTGTTGTACGTAATGGCTATCGCTGTGGCGGGTCAGGGCAATGATTTTGAGCTTGGGCAATAGGCGTTTTAATTCCTGTGTGGTTTCCAGTCCGTTAAGCTTTGGCATTGAAACGTCCAGCACGACGATATCTGGCTTGAGAGTTGGAATGAGTTTCAGCGCAGTCTGCCCATCCTCTGCTTCACCCACCACCTGCATATCGGCTTCTGCGTTGATGATTAGTTTCAGGCCTTGCCGCAGCACGGCGTGGTCGTCTGCCAGAAACACACGCACTTTATCCATAAGGTTTCATTGGTTAGCGGGGGAGATTGGGATACGAGCAAAAATTGTTGTGCCACTGCCGGGGGAAGATTCGATTTCAAGCGTGCCGCCGATGAGTGTAGCACGTTCGCGCATGCCGACAAGCCCTAACCCTCTGTCCGTGATGTCACTCAGCAATTTTTGCTGTGAATCAAATCCGACGCCGTTATCTTCGACAATCAAGACCAGGTGAAAATCGCGGCGCTCCAGCAAAATGCTCACCTGTGTTGCCTGTGCGTGCTTAGAGACGTTGTTCAGGGCTTCCTGTGCGATCCGGTATAGATTGGTTTCGATTTCATACGAGAAGCGTTCTTTTTCATTCGTATGAAAGTCAGTGGCCACGCCAAATTGCTTTGCCCATTCCTCGACAAAAGTCGTAAGGGCTGGAATCAAGCCCAACTCGTCGAGCGCGGCGGGGCGCAGTTCCCAGGCCAGAAAATCAATTTCCCCGTCCAGCCGCTTGAGCATTTGCTGCAATTCCTGCCAGCGTTCGGCGGCGGTTCCCGTACTTGATTTTTGCAGGTCTTCCAACCGCAGCCGTAATGCCGTGAGTTGCTGCCCGAAACTATCGTGTATCTCGCGTGAAATGCGCCGTCGTTCGTCTTCCTGCGTGCGGACAATTTGTCCAAGCAAGCGCTGCCGTTCGGCTTCGACTTCCTGCCGACGCCTGATCTCTGAGTGCAATCCGGCATTGACTTCGTATAATTCCTGCGTGCGTTCTCTGACCTTTTCTTCCAGTTGTTCGCGCGCTTTCTGCAATTCCGCTTCCGCGCGTTTGCGCTCAGTGATGTCATAAGAAACGGCCAGCACAGCGTAGATTTCGCCGCTGGACGAACGCAGCGGTAGCCCGCGCGTGATGTAGGATCGGCCATACGCGTCGTGTTCGTGCGTGAAGGCTGCGCCTGCTAGTGCTTGCCGAAAATTCGGCTCATAACTCGCCGCCACTTCCGCCCCAAGCGCCTCGAAAATTGTTTTGCCGACAAAATTCTGCGCCACAAAACCAGCGTCGGTGAGGGCTTCGCCAACCGCGAGCAGGTAGCGCAATTCACGGTCAACGATGAAGGCTGCCCCACCCGGCAGATTTTCAATCAGCATGCGCAGCCGCTCTTCTGATATGCGCAAGGCTTCTTCAGCGCGGGCGCGTTCGACTGCCGACCATGTCCGCTCGGCGACTTCTTCGACAAGCTCGATTTCGGCAGCAGACCAATGCCGCGCGGTTTCCATCGTCACGCACATACACGCGACCATTGTTCCTTGCTTGACCAGTGGCATGAGGATAAAGGCGTTGGTGCCGCGTGCACGATAGGCGGCGGCTTCTCCGCCAAAAACCGGATGCGTCATGATGTCGTCGCAAACGAGCGGCTCGCCCTTATGACATGTACCAGCAGGTCGTTGAACAGACTGATCGGGTGCGCGCCAATTGCGCTCACCGCGCCTTGCCGGGTGTATTCGTGGTGAATGTAAAGCACGTCGCGCGGCCAATCGAACTCCGCATAGTAGCAGCGGTCAACGCCGAGATGTGTTCCCAGCATCCGCACCGCAACCTCTTGAGAAGCAATCGGGTCGGCGAGCGGTCGTAGTGTATCGCTCAATTTCAAAATCAATTCCTGCCGCTGCTCTTCGCGTTTGCGCTCAGTGATGTTGTCAAAAACGAGCGCGACTTGGCGGCTGCCCGCGCCGCCGATGCGCGAAGCGTAAGACGAATACCAACCTCCTGTCGCCGCGTTGTAATTTTCGATGCGCTGCGGTTCGCCCGTCCGCGCCACCGCGCCGTAAGTTTCGAGCCAGTAACCTTCCGGGTCGGGCGAGACTTCACTGCACAATCGCCCAGCCACATTTTGGTTTCCGGTCAGCCGCTCGAAAGCCTGATTCGTTTCGATGTAACGAAAATCAATCGCCTTCTCGCTTTGGTCAAAAATCATTTCGAGAATGCAGAAGCCCTCATCAATGGAACTGAAAATCGAACGGTATTTTTCTTCCGATTCGTGCTGGGCTTTCGCCGCCTGCCGTTGTTCGATCAAGTCGGCGGCTTGGCGGGCAAGCAAATCAAGGAAGCGCAGTTCGCGCTCAGTCGGACGATGCCCCGCTTTGCGCCAATGTGTCGAAACCATGCCGAGAGGTTTGCCTGAACGCGCGATCAATGGTGTAGATTGCGCCGAGAGTAGACCCGCTTCGACGTGCAGGCGAAATCCGCCGTCGGTGTCTTCCGTTCCCGGTTGGTCGAAATGCACAAACGAGCGCGCGCCCGTCTTGAGCGCGATGCCGCAGGGCGAGCTGGAAGTGGCATCAACACGACGGAAAAAATCCAGCATGCGCGGCGTGATGTTGCTGGAAGCGAGAAAGATGAGTTCCTCCGTTTCGCCGTCCAACATCTGCACTGTACCCGTGTCCGCCCGCGTGATTTCGATGGCGGCTGTCATGATCTCATCGTAAATCGTCTGAATGTTTTCTTCCGTCACCAGCCGCAATGCCAGCGTCTGCAAAATCTGCGTGCCGCGCAAATCTTCGGCGAGTAGCTCTTCTGACCGTTTGCGTTCGGTCATATCCATGAACGTAATGACTATGCCTTGAATGCGGTCGTCCGCCGTGCGGTAAGGCAACACGCGCATCAAAAAAGTGCGCTCGTCCGTCGTGTGTACTTCGCGCTCAATGGGCTGCAATTTTTCCAACACCGTTTCGGCATCGTGCAGCAAATCGGCGTAAGCAAGCCGGTGCGTAATGTCAGAAAGTGGGCGCCCGTAATCCGCCGGAATGAGATTGAAAAGTTGACGCGCCGCCGGAGTAAAAAGCACGACGCGAAAGCTGCGATCCAGAAAAACCGTGCCGATGTCGGTGGAGTTGATGAGGTTTTGCAGGTTGTTGCTGGCGAGCGTGGTTTCTTCGATCTTGATCTTGAGTTCCTGATTGACGGTCGTCAACTCTTCGTTGATGGATTGCAACTCTTCCTTGCTGGTTTCCAATTCTTCCGCCGCCGAACGCAATTCCTCGTTCATCGCCTGCAACTCTTCGTTGGGGCTTTCAGTTCTTCGGCCTGCAATTCGTGCTGTTCGCTGGTGGCGCGCAGTTGCGCTTTCAGGCGCATCAATTCTTCTTCCGCTACCGCGCCATCGGCTCATCAGACGTGAAGATTTTTTCTTCGTCATTTGTTGGGCCCGCGCCCGGCTCAAACAACACCAGCAGAAAGCCGCGCGCTGTGTCTTCGCCCTGCAACACCGGACGTACGTGAATGTTGACGGTTTCGGAGTAATCGTTGATGCGAAACTGCAAATTGCGAGCTTCGACATTCGTTTGTCGTTGCGTGGCCTGATAAAGCGCCGTGCGCAGTTCAAGCCGCAATTCCTGGCGCACGAGTTTGAGCAAGTTATTTGACGGTTCGCCGCCGCCGATTTGCAGGTAATGTCCGGCGCGCTCCGTCAAATGCACGATGTCATATTCTTCGTTGACGACGAGCGAGGGCGGCGCGTATTGCTCGAGCAGGCGCTGATGCAAATCGCCAAACGTGATGCGTTCGCGTGTGCGCTTCTCGCTGTCCAGCAACGCCTCCACCGTGCGATTTTTTTCGATGCGAAAGTTCGGCACAGATTCCGGTACTGGATAGGCGCGCGACGCGACCTGACGGCTCTGAAAAATGTGATGCTCGCGGCTGGCCGGTACAAATAAATCGCCTGCGCCTTCCACCGATTCCGACATGCCCAGGAACAAAAAGCCACCCGGATTTAGCGCGAAATGCAGCGTTTCCATTACGCGCTCCTGCGCAGTGTGATTCAGATAGATCAACATATTGCGGCAGGTCACAAGGTCGAGATGCGAGAACGGCGGGTCTTTGATGACGTTGTGAACCGCGAACAAAACCATTTCTCGCAATTCCCGCCGCACGCGATACGACTCGCCTTCTTTCGTAAAGAAGCGGCGTAAACGTTCGGGCGACACATCCGCCGCGTCGTTGATCGTGTACAACCCTTCACGCGCCACAGTGATGGCGGCTTCATCAATATCAGTAGCGAAAATCTGCACCTTGGGCGCGTCAATCACCCCCATCAACTTTTCAGCGCAGAGCATCGCTATCGAGTAGGCTTCCTCCCCCGTTGCACAACCGACGACCCAAATCCGCAAGAAACTTCCAGCTCGTTTGTCCTGCACGAGGCGCGGCAAAATATCGCGCTCAACCGCCTCGAAGGCTCTCGAATCACGGAAAAAGTTGGTGACAGAAATCAACAGGTCTTTCAGCAGCGCCTGTGTTTCCTCTGGGTGTTGATGCAGGAAGGCTGCGTAGGACGGCAGGTTCGGCAGGTTGCGAATATTGATGCGGCGTTCGATGCGGCGCAGCAGCGTCGGGCGTTTGTAGTTGGAAAAATCATGCCCTGTGCGTAGGCGTAACTGTGTGAACACTTCGCGCAAGGCTTGTTGCTGATCTTCGGGCCGCGCTTCGGCTTCGACGGGGATTTCGATGGTGCCGAGACTTTCTTTGTATGCAATGATCTTCGCTGGAATTTCGGCGACCGGCAAAATATCGTCCACCAAATCCGTCGCAATCGAATTGCGCGGCATCTCGCTGAATTCAGCCTCGCGTGGGTTCTGCACAAAGGCCGCTCCGCCTCTTTCCTTAATGCGCTTCAACCCCATCGAACCGTTCGCGCCCGTGCCTGATAGCACGACCGCCACAGCGTGCGCCCCGTGCGATTCGGCCAGCGTGCGAAAGAAAATATCCACGGGCGCGCGGCGCTCTTCTATCAGCGTATTCGGCGTGACCGTAATCGTCCCGTCGTGCATTTCCAAATGCTGATTCGGCGATACCACGTACACGTGATTCGGGCTGATCCTGACTGTTTCGGTGACCTGCGTGACGGGAATCTTCGTCACCGTTTGCAGCACCGCCGCCAATTGGCTGTCGTGATCGGGCGAGAGGTGCAGAATAACAACATACGCCATCCCTGAATCCGCTGGAACACGCTCAAAAAATTCCTTCAGCGCCTGAATGCCACCAGCGGAAGCGCCGAGGCCGACAACTAAAAAATCATTTGGTGTCGGTTTGCTTGCGGGAAGATTGGTATCACTCATAAATATCGGGGCGAGTATTGGGTCAGTACGCGCGAGCGTGAGCGACCTGAGCAGTGCGGAGTAGAGACACTCGTGGATCACTGATGTACGCCCCTACCAATAAGTCACTCGCTCATCACCGCTCAGGTCACTCACGCTCGCGCGTACTGCATTACTTACAGGTCGCGTAGCTTTAGCTATCTTTGTTCTCGTTCTCTGCCTGTTGTTGCAGACTCTCCTGACTCAATTGCTCGTGCGATAACACGGTTTGTCGGAGGAGTTGCGCGCGCGCTTCGGCGTCTTTCGCTTTGCGAAAATAGACGGCGGCTAATTTGGGTTGATTCACTTCGGCAAAGTGATCGCCGATGTGATTCAGCAACAGCACGCTTTCCTCAACGCCACGAATCGCGCTGTACACACTGTCTTCGATCCGTTCAGTAATCGTCGCCAGCAAGCTATCCGCCGAAAACGCATGACCGGTGTGACAGCGATAGCGAATGCGCTGCCCGTCCTGAAGCGCCGAAAGCACACCATGACATTCGGGACAGGTGTATGGCGTAAGCGCGCCGAGCTTCATCACTCCTGCCTCAAAGGCGCTGTCCTGCGCCGCAATGCGAATTTCGATAGCCGTTTTTTCGTCCTCTCTTTTGTCCGCCATACGAACCTCTTCTGTTACTTCTTCCTGACTCAGTTGCACAAGTAAGTCAGGCAATACGGCGATGGAAACACAGTAATCAACCACGACTTCGCGCAAGGCATTCTCCGGCATCGAAGGCACTTCGGCATCCTGCGGGTCTTGCACAATCGCCAAGCCGCCGCGTTGCTTAATCGTCCACAACCCCGCCGTACCATCGTCTAAGGCACCGGAAAGAACCACGCCAATCACGCGCGCGCCGTAGGCATACGCCGCTGACCGAAAGAGCGGATCCACCGCCGGGCGAAAGCGATTTTCCTTCGGCCCGCGCGTGACGCGCACATAACCGCTTTCCACTAGCAGATGATGATCCGGCGGTGCGATATAAATGCGATTTGTTTGGATCGGTTCGTAATCGTAGGCGTGCGCCGCCAGAATCGTATTCAGGCGATTAAGCACGTGCGGCAAGACTCCGCGAATATCCGGCGACATATGCCAAACAATAAACAGTGATGATTCCAGCTTCGGCGGTAGCCCCGCCACCAAAGTTTTCAGCGCCTCAAACCCGCCTGCCGATGCCCCAACGACAATAATGTTTCGTGTTGCCATATGAAACATTATGCGCCCTGTAAACAAGGATAGCGAATGCGCCTGCCGGTGCGGTACACACGCTCACTTTGTTTTTTTACTTGCTTTTTCCCCTGCCACCGCACCCGGTTTGGCATTCAGATGTTCCGTAAACAGTTTCAATATCCGCTTGTATTCATCCGTCCAGCTCGACGCTCGTTCAAAGCCGTGATCTTCTACTGGATATACGGCGAGTTCCCAGTTCTCTTTTTTGAGTTCGATCAATCGCTGCGCCAGCCGCACCGAATCCTGAAAATGCACGTTCACATCCACCATCCCGTGACAGATCAGCAGTGCGCCTTTCAGTCCCTGCGCAAAATAGATCGGCGAGCTTTGTTTGTAGGCTTCGGCATCGTTTTGCGGATTGTTCAGAATGTTCGACGTGTAGCCGTGATTGTAATGCGCCCAATCTGTTACCGGACGCAAGGCCGCGCCCGCCGCGAACACATCCGGTTCCGTAAACATCGCCATCAGCGTCATAAAGCCGCCATAGCTGCCGCCGTAAATGCCAATGCGTTTCGCGTCTACGCCGTGTTCGCTAATGAGGTATTTCGCGCCGTCCACCTGATCGCTCAAATCCTTGCCGCCCATGTACCGGTAGATGCCCGTCCGCCAATCGCGGCCATAGCCTGACGACGCGCGGTAATCAATATTTAGCACCAGAAAGCCGCGCTCCATCAGCAAATGATGAAACATATATTCGCGATAGTAATTCCCGCTCCAATATTTATGCACGTTCTGCGCATAGCCCGCGCCGTGCACAAAGATCACCGCCGGGCCACCGCGTTGATAGTTTTTCGGTTTGAAAAGCTGCGCTGGCACAAACGCTCCATCGCGCGCTTTGAATTGCACGAGCGGCGCGTCCTGCCAATTGTATTCGTTGAATTCTGCAATCGGCGAAGTCGTGATTTGTTTGGCTTCAGCGGTTGGGTTATTCGCCGCGAGGTACAATTCCGGCGGCTTGTTGGCGTAGGAACGAATCAGCGCAAGCATCGAGCCATCGGGCGCAACCGTCGCTTGATTGCTGCCTTTCATATTCGTGACGCGCGCTTTGTTGCTGCCGTCAAAATTCATCGCGTACAAATGCCGCGAGAAACTGCTGACGTCATCGGCGTTGAATGGTTCGCTAATCCCTTTCCAATCCTGCGTCGCCGCATATTTGCCTTCGCTCGAAGTGAAATAAAACTTCGTTTTTTCCTCTGACACCTGCACGTCAAAAACTTCGTAAGGGCCTTTCGTCAATTGCCTTGCCGCCCCCCCATCAACGCTCTGCGTATATAGGTGCGCGTAGCCGTCGCGTTCCGAAACAAAGTAAACCGTCTTGCCATCTGGCAACCAACCCAGCACCGTCAGGCCGAAGTTATTCACCCACGCATCATCGTGCAAACGATCCAGCACCGTCGTTTTTGCTGTCGCCGGATCAAGCTTCATAATCCAGCGATCTTTGTTGTCCGCTGCGCGCGCGATAAGCACAGCCTGCTTGCCATCCTCTGACCAGATTGGGCTGAGCAGTTGTAAGGCGCGTTCGCTTGCTCTTGCCTGTCCCTGCGGTTCATCAGCATCAGGCGGTGTCTGCGCGCCGGAGGCGTTGGCGGCAGCAGTTTGGCCGTGATCCACGTATTTCACTTCTCCCGTTTCGACGGAGATAATCGCCATCCGCGAACGCCCCTGATTGTCGCCGACCATATTTCGTGCCGGAAGGTCTTCGGTGTAGGCCGATTCGGTCACATAGTTCGGCACAATCGCATTCTTCGCGCCGATGCCGGGTTCGATTACATTGGCAATCACGTATTTTTCATCCGGCGTCAGTTGCAGATTGCTGACAGATTGATTAGCCGGAAGCTGAAACGGCTTGCGCTTTTCACGTTGCTTGTTTTTGGCTTCGCGTTCTTCGCGTTGTTGCGCGCGTTCGCGGATGACTTCGAGCAGGGCGCGTTCTTCTTTCTTGAGATATTCCTGACTCTCGGTGCCGCGTTGCTGTTCGCCGGAACTGCCGCCCTGTTGCGCCGCACCGCCACCGCGCCCACCGCCACGACCGCCACCGCCGAAAGCCAATGTGGGGGCAGGTGCTGCGCCGCCCGTGCGAATGTCGGTAAGCTGCACGAGCGAGCCGCCATCCAATGCCATCACATACAAATTATTCTGCCGCGTAAACGCGATATGTTTTTGATCGAAGGTGAAGCGCGGGCTGTTTTCGCTGTCGCTCGTTTTTGTAATCTGCCGACGCTCCTTCTTCGCGTGATCGTACAAAAAGATGTCACCGTCCTCGGCAAACAGCGTCAGCGTTTTATCCTTTGACAATTCACCAAACGCAGGCGGCGCGAGCTTTGCTTCGTCTTCGGAAAGTTTGCGCAACCCGCCGCCATCGCGATTGACGACGTATAAATCCGGTTCTTTCAGCCGTTCATTCGCCTGCCGCCAGCGAAAATACACCCGCTGAGAATCGCGCGACCAATACACGCCTGTCGGCGGATACCCCACGAGTTCCGGCCCGCGCATAATGCTGTCCACCGTTAACTCGAATTTCTTCGCCGCCGGTTGCTGGGCGAAAAGGGGGTTGGAGAATAAAAGAAACGTGAGGCAAAGCGACGTGAATTTGCGGATTTTCATACTGAATACATTCAGGCTAGTGACAGTCAGATTTTGGTTTATCTGGTGGACGCGGCAGCGCCTGGGAGCGCACGCGGAAGCGCGTGCTGAGACGTAAGGCGCGAATACGCTACGAAAAAAGTTATGGCTTCTCACGCCTGAGCACGCGCTTCCGCGTGCGCTCCCAGGCGCTGCCGCGTTACAACAAAGAGTCAGCAAACGGCAGTAGCTTCCACTTCGATCAAAAACTCTTTCCGCGCTAGTGCCTGTATGCCAAGCAGCGAACAGGCGGGCAAATGCCCTGCCGGAAAGGATTGTCGAATTAAGGCTCCAATCACTGCCGCGTGTTCGTATTGGTAATTGACGATATAGAGATTGAGTTTGACGACATCGGCAAGCTCTGCACCCGCGCTCGCCAATGCCGTAGCGAGATTCGCAAACGCTTGTTCAGCTTGTGCGGCAAAGCTTCCATCACCTACTAAATTCTGCTCTGCGTCTACGCCCACTTGCCCGGAAACATAGATTGTCTTGACGCCGTGCGATTCGACGGTGACCACTTGGGTGAAAAATTCTTTCCAATCCGGCAAGGTTTCCGGGTTCAGGTATCGTCGCAACAAACGTCACCGTCCTTGTTCATCTTCTTCTGTTTCGAGGATGTGATTCGTTCCCGTGATACCGGCGCACAGAAAGATTAGGCCAAGAGCGAACGTTGCAATCAATAGCATTACCAAATGCCAACTAAAGTGCCTGTCCACGAGAGCCAAAACCATACTGATCAAACTTACCACTTCAATACATAGTCCGACGGAAATAGCAGCTACTCTAAAAACAGGCCGAAGCTTTCTTTCTTCAGGCATACGGGGACATGAGCAACTTACACAAAAACGACTTTGCCATCGCCTTCCACGACTTCGCCCACTTCGTAAAATGCCTCTCCTGCTTGTACAAAATTATCTTTCACCAAATTGGCATACTGCGGGCTGACAATGACAATCATGCCGAGGCCGAGATTGAAGGTCCGCAGCATTTCTTCGCGCGGCACGTTGCCAATCTTTTGCATCAGGTCGTAAACAGGCAATACAGGCCAGCTTCCCTCGCGCAACGCGACATCCACATTAGTCGGCAAAATGCGCGGGATATTTTCGACCAAGCCGCCACCAGTGATGTGCGCTAAGCCTTTGATGACGCCTTCGCGCGAGATTAAGTGCTTGAGCGCGGGTAAATAGCTTTTGTGGTTTTTCAGCAATTCTGCACCAACCGTGCAGCCCAGTTCATCCACATGCGTGTCTATCTGATAGCCCGCAATATCCAACAAAATCTAGCGCGCCAGACTGTAGCCATTCGTGTGCAAACCAATCGCAGGCAAGCCGAGCACCAAATCGCCCGCGACGATGCGTGAGCCGTTGATGACTTTGTTACGATCTACCATCCCGACAATAAAGCCTGCAATGTCGTATTCGCCGTCGGCATAAAACCCCGGCATTTCCGCCGTCTCGCCGCCAAGCAACGCGCAGCCGCCTTCGCTACAAGCGCGCGCCATGCCTTCGATGATTTGCTCGACGACTGCAGGTTCGAGCCTGCCAGTGGCAATGTAATCCAAAAAGAATAACGGCTTCGCGCCCTGCACCAGAATGTCATTGAAACAATGCGAAACAAGGTCGTAACCGACCGTGTTATGGATCCCGGCAGCAAAGGCGATTTTGAGTTTAGTGCCTACGCCATCGCAGCTTGCGACCAGCACGGGATCACGTGTGTCGGTGAAGGCAGCACTAAACATGCCGCCAAAGCTGCCGATGTCAGAAAGCACACGCTCATTGAAGGTGCGACGGGCGATTTGCTTAATGCGTGAAGTGGTTTCATTGGCGGCGTCAATATCTACGCCTGCGTCTTTGTAACTAATGCCTTGGGTCATAACTTGATATTCATTTGCTCCTGATCATTATCTTTCGTAAGTTCGGCTTGCAAGGCGGTCACACGAGCGCGCGCCGCAGTTGTGCCTTCGTTATCCAGGGCCAACGTGAGTTTCAACCAATCCCCCGCTTTTGCCCCGGCAGGAAGTAATGACAACGGTAGGTTAAATTGGATTTCGTCTTTTTCGGAAAGCGCAATGACCGCTAAGCCTTCCTCGACGCGATCAATCACGGCGGACATTATGCTAGTTTCGGGGTTTTCATTTTTCTTCGCCATATTCTTCACCCTTTTGATTGCGTTCTATACCTTCATTCGGTAGCACGGCCAGCTCTACGTTTTGGTGATTCGTGGCCTTCCCACGTTTGCGCGAGCGGCACTTGCTGCGCAGGATGGGCATTAAAGGTTTTGCCATCTGAGTAGATTTCAATTTCGCCGTTCAAATCGGTGCGAAAGGTTTTGATATTTGCACGTTTCAGCCGATCCAGGGTGTCCTGTGACGGATGACCGTAATCGTTGACCGCCGCTGCCGAAATCACTGCGACCTGTGGATTGACCGCTTCTAAAAATTTCCCGCTTGTCGCATGGCGGGAACCGTGATGCCCGATTTTCAACACCTGTGCTTTCAGATTCATGCCGCTGTCCATCATCTGCGCTTCGGTTTCAAATTCCGCATCGCCCGTAAAGAGCATCGCAAAATTGCCGTAGCTCAACCGCAGCACAACGGAGTTCGCATTTTCCACGCTGCCGCCGCTGCGCACATTCGTCAGCAATTCTTTGCCCGGATTCAGCACCTCCAACTTGATGCCCGGTTCCAGTTCGAGCGTTTGCCCGCGCAACGCTTTGATAAAGCCGATTTTGTTTTCCTGAATTTCGCGCAGCATTCGTTCGTATGTCGCACTCGTGTAGGTTTGCCCGCTATCCAGGAATTTCTTGACCGGCAACGCATCCATCACCTTTTTCATGCCGCCAATGTGATCGGCGTGCGGATGCGTAGCAACAGCTAAATCTATTTGCTTCACGGCGTGCTTGCGCAGCGCGGCAATGACTTCATCGCCCGCGTCTGGCGGCCCGGCATCAATCAGCACGCTTTTGCCCTGCGGCGAAAGGATCAGCAAGCTGTCGCCTTGCCCTACGTCGAGCATGTAAATGCGCAGACTGCCGCTTGGTGCAGGGCCACTGTCCAGTTTGTCATGCCCTTCTTCTACTTTCGCCCGGCAGGACAGCGCGCCCAAAGCGAGAAAAACGATTAGGGAAAGAGCGAAAATTTGTCGCAATCGTTGAGGCATAAAATTTTGTGGGAAGCAGGTGCCCTGAGTTCAAGCCTTAGCTGGGCTTTGCTGTAAGAAAAAACCTGCCAAAGTTTGAACTCAGGACGCCTGATTGCAAAGGACTCGCCTACTCTTTCAATTTTCCGTTTTCAAACAACGCGCGTTGCCCGGCGCGGGCGCTGGCAATTTGCACGGGTTGATTTTTGAGTTGCGTGGGATAGTGCCCGGTATAACACGCCTGACAAAAATGCGAATCGGGCGAATCACCGACCGCTTCGCGCAAGCCCGCCAAGCTGAGATAGCCGAGCGAGTCCGCGCCAATGAAATCGCAGATTTCCGGCACGGAATTGTTCGCGCCGATCAACTCTTCGGTCGTGGGCGTGTCTACGCCGTAATAGCACGGCGAAATCGTAGGCGGACAACTGATGCGAAAATGTACTTCCGTTGCGCCCGCATCGCGCACCATTTTGACAATCTTCTTGGAAGTCGTACCGCGCACCAGCGAATCGTCAATTAAGACGACGCGGCGGCCTTCGATCAAATCGCGCACTGGATTCAACTTAATCTTCACGCCGAAATGCCGAATCTGCGATTGCGGTTCGATGAATGTGCGCCCGACGTAGTGATTGCGCACCAAACCAAAGCGGAATTTCAATCCCGAAGCCGAAGCATAACCAACAGCGGCAGCCACGCCCGAATCCGGTACGGGTACGACGATATCCGCATTCGCCGGATGTTCGCGCGCGAGAATACGGCCCATTTTGTGGCGGCTCTTGTTGATGCTGCGCCCGAAAATCAGCGAATCGGGCCGCGCAAAATAAACATGCTCAAAAATGCAATGCGAAACAGGCTTGGGTGCGAAGGGTTTTGACGAATGCTGCCCCTGCTCATCCACCACAATCATTTCGCCCGGCTCGACATCCCGAATGTATTTCGCGCCGATCAAATCGAAAGCGCAGGTTTCGGAAGCAAACACCGTTGCGCCATCAAGATCGCCCATCGCCAACGGGCGAAACCCACGCGAGTCGCGCACCGCAATTAATTGCGTCGGCGTAGTGAACAGCAGCGAATATGCGCCGTCGTGTTGTTTGAGCGCATCCACGATCGCTTCAGGCAAACTCGCGGTTTTCGAGCGCGCAATTTGATGCAGCAACACTTCCGTATCCGAAGTGGATTGAAAAATCGCGCCGTCCTGTTCGAGCCGTTCGCGTGCCTCAATCGCCTCTGGCAAATTGCCATTGTGACAAAGTGCGAGCGGGCCAAAACTGCAATTCACTGCAAACGGCTGCGCTTCGGCAAGGCTGACTTTGCCCGCCGTTGAATAGCGATTGTGCGCAATGGCAATATGACCGGGCAAATGATCCAGCCGATCTTCGTCAAACACATCGCTGACGTGTCCCATCCCACGTTCGGTGTAGAGTTTGTCGCCATCGGCGCTCACGATGCCCGCCGATTCCTGCCCGCGATGCTGCATCGAATATAGACCGAGATAAGCCAGCTTCGACGCTTCGGCATTCCCGAAGATGCCAAAGACACCACATTCTTCTTTGAATTTATCGAACATAGATTGATGTACGACAGGCGGCTCGCCTGTCAATCGTTACTGCTTTACTGACAGGCAAGCTGCCTGTCGTACATAATTATCGTTTCAAAAAGGTCATCGCTTCCGCGCGCAAAATTTCATCGGTGCGAAACACGCCGCGCAGGGCCGAAGTCACCGTCGTCGCGCCGGGCTTTTTGATGCCGCGCATTGTCATGCATAAATGCACCGCTTCGATCACGACCAGTACGCCACTCGGTTTCAATGGCCCATCAAAAAGCAAATCCGCAATCTGCGTCGTCAATCGTTCCTGCACCTGTGGACGACGTGCAAAGATGTCCACAACACGCGCCAGTTTTGATAAGCCGACGATCCGTCCATCCTGTGGGATGTAGGCGACGTGCGCCACGCCTGTAAACGGAATTAAATGATGTTCGCAGATTGAAGCGAGCGTGATGTCTTTGACGAGGACAATTTCTTCATGCGCAGCTTCACTTGCTCCTGTCGGCAGCACTTTCAATTCCGCCTGCGCATCTTCAAATAAGCCGCCGCAAATTTCGCCATACATTTCGGCGACGCGCTGGGGCGTTTCGGCAAGGCCGGGACGATTGGCATCTTCGCCCATCCCTTCCAAAATCAAGCGCACGCCAGTAGCGATTTTTTCCAGGTCAAAAGTTTTGGGCGGCAGCACGGTGGATAACAAAGTTGCTTCTGTCGTTTGGCTCATCGTTAAGGAAAACTGATTGATCAATCGCAAGGTAAATTCTAAGACGGCATTATCGGCTGGCACGCCACAGAAGGCAAATTGCAGTTGACGAAGCGTAGCAGAATCCTGATGATTGGCAATTCATTTTGGGCTGTGGCTCACAGTGAAGAGAGGTGGCGGAAGCCCGACTGTGAAGGAGGGCGTTTGTTATTGTTACGCCCTCCTTCACAGTCGGGCTTCTGCCACAGCTTTTGAGTGCTAAAATCACTATGGAAATTCCGAAACAATACGAACCCAAAGAAGTCGAAGGCCGCTGGTATCCCGAATGGGAACGCCACCACTATTTTTCTCCTGAAACCCAAACCAACCCGGACGCACCCGTCTTCACGATGGTGATTCCGCCGCCGAACGTGACGGGTTTTTTGCATATGGGACACGCGCTGAATCACACCCTGCAGGACGTGCTGGCGCGCTGGCGCAGAATGCAGGGGGACAAAGTGCTGTGGTTGCCGGGCAC
The DNA here is from genome assembly GCA_046331525.1 of Blastocatellia bacterium. Lineage (GTDB taxonomy): Bacteria > Acidobacteriota > Blastocatellia > RBC074 > RBC074 > JAFDVL01. Next base: position 11,232 of record JAXLQQ010000026.1, on the reverse strand, counting down.
CGATCACGCCGGCATCGCTACGCAAATGGTCGTGACACGGCAACTGGCGGAGCAAGGCATTGATCGCCGCGATTTGGGGCGGGAAAAGTTTTTGGAAAAAGTGTGGGAGTGGAAAGCGCATTCCGGCGGCACGATTCAGCGGCAAATGCGCATTGTCGGCGATTCCGTAGACTGGTCGCGTGAACGCTTCACGATGGACGAAGGCTTGTCGAACGCGGTCAAGGAAGTCTTTGTGCGCCTCTACGACGACGGTTTGATCTATCGCGGCGAATACATGGTCAACTGGTCGCCCGGCTTGCAAACCGCGATTTCCGACCTCGAAGTCGAAATGAAAGCCGTCAAAGGCCACATCTGGCACATCGCGTATCCAGTACGCAATCCTGATGGCTCACTGCCGCAAGCAGAAGGTTTAGCTGAAGCATATGCCGCGCTCAACGAAGGCGAAGTCAAATCCGGTTTGCTTAAAACCCCGACCGGCAATTTCGTCGTTGTCGCCACCACGCGCCCGGAAACCATGCTCGGCGACACCGCAGTGGCCTTTAATCCTGAAGACGAACGCTACGCCGAGTTAATTGGTCAAACCGCAGTGCTGCCGCTGGTCGGGCGCGAAATCCAATTCATTCAGGACGCTCTGGTCGAAAAAGATTTCGGCACAAGCCTCGTCAAAGTCACGCCCGCGCATGACCCGAACGATTTTGCGATGGGCAAACGCCATCACCTCGAATTCATTCAAGTCATCAGCAAAGAAGCCAAAATCACCGACGCCGCGCCCGAAAAATATCGCGGACTGGATCGCTTCGAGGCACGCAAAGCAGTTGTCAGAGACTTGGAAGAAGCCGGATTGTTGCTGAAGATCGAAGACTACACGCACAACGTCGGCCATTGCCAACGCAGCGGGCAAGTTGTCGAACCGCTGATTTCAACGCAGTGGTTTTTGCAGATGAAACCGTTGGCGGAACCCGCGTTGGCTGCCGTGCTGGACGGGCGCACTAAGATCATCCCGGAAAGCGTCTCAAAGATTTACTGCAATTGGCTCGAAAACATCCAGGACTGGTGCGTGTCGCGGCAGTTATGGTGGGGCCATTTGATTCCGGCCTATTACACGCCCGACGGTACGATCATCGTCGCCCGCGACGAAACCGAAGCGCGCGAACGGTTGCAAGCCAAAGGACTTGATCCAAACACCGAATTAACGCAGGAAACCGACGTACTCGACACGTGGTTTTCGTCGCAGCTTTGGCCGTTCTCGACACTCGGCTGGCCGGAAGAAACGGAAGACTTAAAGAAATATTACCCGACCGATGTGCTGGTCACGGCGCAGGACATCATCTTTTTTTGGGTCGCGCGCATGATGATGATGGGACTGAAATTTATGGGCGAAGTGCCGTTCCGCACCGTCTACATCAATGCGCTCGTCCTTGATCCGCACGGGCAAAAAATGTCGAAGACGAAAGGCAACGTGATTGATCCGCTCGACGTGTTTGATCGCTACGGCACAGACGCTGCGCGCTTTGCGTTAACCGCCGCTTCGACTACGGGTCTGACGCTCGCGTTGCAGGAATCGAAGCTCGAATCGGCGCGCAACTTCGCCAACAAGATTTGGAACGCGACGCGCTTTGTGCTGCTGAACTGCGGCGATATTTTCGAGGAGCAGGAACCTGTCGAATGGGAAACCACGTTATCCGAACCGACACTTGCTGACCGTTGGATTCTGAGCCGCCTGCACGCTGCGACCGCTGAAGTGAATTCCGCTCTCGCCGAATTTCGCTTTCACGAAGCGGCGGCGACGCTTTACCAATTTTTCTGGAATGATTTCTGCGACTGGTACATCGAACTCTCCAAGCCGTTCGTAACTTCGACAGAAATCACCGACGAAAACCGCGCTGTCAAACGTCGCATTATTCACATCCTCGAACGCAGCCTGACGCTCCTGCATCCGCTGATGCCGTACATCACCGAAGAGCTTTGGCAACGCCTGCCGCACAAGGGCAATACGATTTGCCTCAACTCGTTCCCCACAGTTTCTGCCCGCGACGAACAGGCCGAACGTGCGATGGAATTGTTCACCGGCTTGGTCACGAAGCTGCGCAATATTCGCTCGACCTTCAACATCGCGCCTTCGGTGATGATCAATGCGAAAGTTGCGGCAACGGAAAACGTGAGCAAAACCGTGATCGAAGCGATGAGCGCGCAACTCAAACGTCTCGCCCGCATTGAAAAGCTTGAAGTCGTTGAGTTCATCGCCACGCAAAAAGGCTCTGTGCGCGATGTCGTCAGCGACATTGAAATCGCGGTGCCGCTGGAAGGTCTGGTGGATTTCGAGAAAGAAAAAGCACGGCTCGAAGGCAACGTTACAAAGCTCAGCAAAGAACTCGAAGGACTACAAAAGCGACTATCAAATGCTGATTTCCTCGCGCGCGCCGCCGCCGAAGTAGTAACAGAATCGCGTGCGCGCGCCACAGAACTAGAAGATCAAATTGCGAAATTAAAAGCGATGATTGCAGCGTTGTAGTAGCCAGACTGAGCATTGCTTTCTATAATGCCTCTGTTTCAAACGATAAGTTAGAACAAAATTACGAAACACTGTATTCGTCAAGTTCTGTCACCGCGACAGGACTTGGCCTTTATGTCTTCTTCTCCTGACTTAGTTTACAGAGGCCCCACGATGAAACATAACTCGTACGTCCTTTCCGTCCTCTTTCTCTTCTCTTTTGCCATCGCCGCTAGCGCGCAAACCAAAACTGAGAACGTTATTCTTGTTACCTTCGATGGCCCGCGTTTGCAGGAAGTTTTCGGTGGACTTGATCTCGACATCCTGAAAGCCAAAACCAGCAAAGGCAACGTCGAGGACAGAGCGCTTTATAAAAAATACTGGGCACCAACGCCAGAAGAACGGCGGATGAAATTGATGCCGTTTTTCTGGGGCACGTTGATGAAAGATCACGGCTCCATTGCGGGCAATCGCAGTCTGGGCAGCACGGTGATGACGACGAATAAGATGTGGTTTTCGTATCCCGGCTATTCTGAAATCCTCACCGGACAAGCGCACGACGACGTTATCAACAGCAACGACAAGAAGCGCAATCCGAATACGGGCGTGCTGGAATTTCTGAAGCGCAAACTCAGCCTCAATAAAAATCAAGTCGCGCTGTTTGGTTCGTGGGATACGTTCAACTGGATCGGCGAACACGAAGAAGGCGCGGTGACAATCAATGCGGGACACGAGCCATACGATTTAATTAACGATCCTGAACTGCGCGCGCTGAGTAAATTGCAAACCGAAAAGCTGAGTCCGTGGGGTGATGTGCGGTTTGATTATTTCACCGTTCAGTTTGCGCTGGCGCATTTGAAAAAATATCAGCCGCGCGTGATGCACATTGCGCTGGGCGAAACGGATGATTGGGCGCACGCGGGCGATTACGCGCACGTGCTGGGGGCGCTTGAGCGCAATGATCGGCAGTTGAAAGAACTGTGGGACTATCTGCAAAGCGCACCGAAATACAAAGGCAAAACGTCACTGCTGTTCACGTGCGATCACGGACGCGGTAAGACGATTACCGATTGGACGAGTCACGGCGAAAAGGTGCCGGAAGCGCAGTACATTTGGATGGCCTTCGTCAGCCCCGATAGTTCTCTGCGCGGCGAATGGAAGAATGCCGAAACGATTTACCAGAACCAGGCGGCGGCTACGCTGTGCCGTTGGCTGAAAATTGATTACAGCGAAAACAACCCGCAAGCAGGCAAACCGATTGATGCAGTAACCAATCGCAAGTAAATCATCCTCCTCCCCCAGCAACCCAGGAGTAAAGTATGAATGAAAAGACCGATTTCCCGTTACGCAAAGTCTTGCGACAGAGCTTGGTACTGATGATGTTTTCGCTCGTCACTGCCGGTTCGCTCATCGCACAATCCACTTTCGGCACAATTCTCGGCACAGTGAAAGACGGCACCGGAAGCGTGGTGCCGAATGCAACGGTGTTAATTGTTAACGTAGGGGAAAACAGTAGCCGCAGCGTGACCACCAATGCCAACGGCGATTATGAGGCCGTCAACACGAAGCCCGGCCTGTATCGCATCGAAGTTTCTGTCTCCGGTTTTGAGACCTTCAAAACAACCGAAGTTCCGCTGGTGGCGCGGCAAACGCTGCGCATTGACGCGACGCTCAGCACTGGCAAATTGACAGAGCAAGTGAACGTCACCGCCAACGCAGGCGTCATCACGACGGAGACGCAAACCATCTCTTCGTCATTTGAATCGCAGAAGATTTTGAATCTGCCAGCCAACTATCGCGGCGCGGGCGGCAGTACCAGCCCGTATGCGTTGATTGCGGCGCTGCCCGGCGTGCAATCCGATAACGGCGGGGCGTTTTCGATTCAGGGCGCGCTACCGTCGCAATCGCAGTTCTCGCTCGATGGCATTTCGACCACGAACGTTACCGGTAATTCGCCCTTGCGGAATGCTTTTCCTTCGGCGGAATCCGTCGCCGAAATCAAAGTGCAGGGCGTCGGCAATGCGGCGGAATATGGACAAGTTGGTGACGTCACGACGATCTCAAAAAGCGGCACGAATGATTACCACGCGACGGCTTTTTGGTTTCACCAAAACCGCGCGCTGGATGCCAAAGCGTATGGCGCACTGACCAAGCCGCAGAAGATCAGCAATAACTTTGGCGGCAGCGGCGGCGGCCCGATTCGTTTTCCGAAATCCGTCTTTGGCCCGCTCGGTGGGTATGAAGGCCGCGACAAGACCTTTTTCTTCGGCACGTTTGAATCCCTGCGTTTCCCGCGCGGCACGACGATTCAAAACACAGTGCCGACACAGGCGATGCGCGACGGCGATCTCTCGTTCCAATTGCGCGGGCCGGACGGTGTGGTTGGCACAGCGGACGATGGCGTTGTCGCTGATCCGACGAGTGCGCTGCCCTGCGTGGCACCTCGCATCACGAGCGGACAGGTTACGACACCCGCAGATCGGCGCGGATGTTTCGCCAACAATCGTATTCCTGATACACGCATCAGCGCGATTGCAAAAGCGTTCCTGACGCTGTATCCGTTGCCGAATACAGGCGCGTCTTCCACGATTCAGAGCGTCGCCAACTACATTCGCAACAGTTCCAGCAGTATCAACTCCAACCAATATGACATCCGCGTTGATCATCATCTGACCAGCAAACAATCCGTCTTCGGACGTTGGACGTGGAAGGATATAAAGCAGGACAGTCCGAATATTTTGGCACTGCCTTCAAGCACCGGATTTGATAACTACAAAATCGTGGTGGTGTCGCACAACTACACCCTGACGCCGCGCGTGCTGAACGAAGCGCGCTTTGGGATGACGCTGAACGATAGCGGTTCCGCGTTTCCGTTCGATGGCCGCAACTTCACGAACGGGTTGGGGCTGAAAGGTATTGGGCCGAGCTTCCCATTCAACGGCATCTCAAATGTTTCCTTCAGCGGGGATACGACCAGTCTGAACAAAGGTCGTGCCGATGGCTTCTCGAAGTCGCGCACGCTCCAATTCAATGATAACCTGACGTGGACAAGAGGTCGCCACACAATGAAGTATGGCTTTGACGTGCGCTGGATTCGGGCGGTCTCGCCGCTCGGTTTCATCGGTGCCGACAATTATGCCAACTTCTCTTTCAACGGTTCGTTCACGCGCTCAGACTTTGGCGATTTTCTCCTGGGCATTCCAGCAAGTAGTTCTTACGCGATCATCACGCAGGACAACGACGGGCGCACGACACACTATCACTACTTCGGCCAGGACAGCTTCCGCGTGAATCAACGGCTGACGTTGGAATTCGGACTGCGCTATGAATACCATCCAGCCTATACCGACGCGGGCGGCAACATCGGGAACTTCGATCCGAGCGTGCCGCGCACGGGACAGGTGGTTTATCCCACAGGTCAGCAGGCGCGACTCTCGCCCGGCTTCCTGAAAACGTTCAATGCTTGCCCGGCTCCGGCAGCGAACGGCGCGGCTTGTACGCCTGTACTTTCGGCACAAGAGGCAGGTTTGCCCGAAGGCTTGCGCAACGTGCCGAAGCTGCGGTTCCTCCCTCGCTTCGGTTTTGCGTATCGTCCGTTCGGCGATGACAAGACGGTCGTGCGAGGCGGCATCGGCGCTTATAACGGCACGCTGCTCGGCAGCATTTATTTCTCGCTGACCGGTACGTTGCAATCCGACGTGCGCGAGTTCACAAACCTGGATTCGCAAGGCAGATCCATCTTCCAATGGCCTGCTGTGCAAACCGGCGGCACGGGGATTTCGACGGGCAATCTCGGCACGGCGTCGTTCCGCACCGCGAATGACATTAACTATAAAGACCCGTACTCGCTGCAATGGAATCTTTCGGTGGATCGTTACGTCGGCTTCGGCATCGGCATTCGCGCCTCGTATATCGGCATGAAGACGACGCAGTTGGCCTGGGCACCGGATTTGAATCAGATGTATTACTCAAAGACCTTTGCCGTGAGTCGTCCGCTGAGTGATCGCCCCTTCCCGAATTGGGGCATTATCTTCACCCGCACTGCCGGCGCGTCGGCCTATTACAACGCGCTACAGGTTGAAGCCAATCGCCGTTTCTCAAACGGGCTGACGTTTAATTCAACCTACACGTGGGCGAAGAATTTGAACGACAACGGCGGGCCGAATTCGACCAGCCTTACGGGCGAAACCGGCGGCGGACGTGCGGCGGATTTGTATAACCGACACGCCGAATATGGTGACGATTACGCCACGCGGCGACATCGTTCAATCACGACGCTGGTGTACGATTTGCCCATCGGCACGCGACGCAAATTTGCCAACCACATTCACCCAGTAGCGAATGCCGTGATTGGAGGCTGGCAATTAAGCACCATCTTCCTCGCGCAAACCGGGCCGTATATGACGCCTGCCATTGGCAGCAACGTCGTTGACCCGTCCGGCACGGGTTCGGGACTCTCGCGCACGCAGCACCCGGATCGCATTGCGGATGGCAATCTGTCGAATCCAACGCGCGATTTATGGCTGGATGTGAATGCCTTCGTTTGTCCTGGACAAACCTCGCGGTCTTGCACGATTGGCATCAATCCCAGCCGTGACATCGCGCCCATCGGACGTTTCGGCACGGCAGGCGTCGGCATTATTCGCGGCCCCGGCACAATCAATCTCTCGCTCGGTCTGAACAAGGCGTTTTACTTGACCGAGCGGGTGAAGCTGGAAGCAGGCGGTTCGTTCACAAACGTGCCGAACCACGTGAATCTGGCCGATCCGAATATGACCATTACCAGTTCCGCCTTTGGTCGCATCACCAGCGCCCGTGGTTCGGAATTGGGCGGCAGCCGCACGGGACAAGTCTCGATGCGTCTTAGCTTCTAAAATCAACCGGGTGCGTCGGCATCCTGCTGGCGCACCCGGTGCATCTCTTTCCCGACTGCTTCAATGACAAACCATCCGCAGCACGATGCGCAGGAAGATGCGCAGGAACTTGGCAAACTCGGCTATGCGCAGGAACTCTTTCGCACGATGGGCGGATTCTCGAACTTTGCCATCTCGTTTTCCATCATTTCGATCCTAACCGGCGCGGTGACGTTGTACGGACACGGCTTGAAAATGGGTGGTCCGGCGCAAATGTCGCTCGGCTGGCCGCTGGTCACTTTATTTACGTTGCTGGTAGTGGTAAGCATGGCGGAGCTGGCCTCAGCCTTGCCAACCTCTGGCGCAATGTATCACTGGGCTTGCGCTTTGGGCGGCAAGGGCTGGGGCTGGTTTACAGCGTGGTTCAATATCATTGGCCAGATTGCGGCGATTGCGAGCATTGATTATGGCTGTGCGCTGTTTGTGACGCCGCTCCTGGGGCTGGAATCTTCCAAACAAAATTTATTGCTCGTTTATGCGGCGCTCTTGCTCTCGCACGCGCTCATCAATCATTTCGGTGTGCGGCTGGTGGCGTGGCTGAATGATTTCAGCGTGACGGTTCATATCATCGGCGTGATCGTCATTGTCGGCGCGCTGATGTTATTCGCGCCGAAACAACCCGCAAGTTTTTTCTTTGCGTGCATCACAAGCAATGACGAAGGCTGGTCGTATGGCTGGGCATTCGTGATTGGACTGTTGCAGGCGATGTGGACGTACACGGGCTATGACGCGTCGGCCAGTGTGTCAGAAGAAACCGTTGATCCGCGTCGGCGTGCACCCTGGGGAATGGTGATGGCGGTTGCGGTGTCGAGCATCGTGGGCTATTTGCTGCTGATTGCGCTGACACTTTCGATCAAAGACATCTCGGCAGTGCTGAGCGCAAAAGATGCGAGCGGCAATGACGTGCCTGCCGTGATTGCGGTTATGACGAGCGCGCTTGGCGCACGCGCGGGCGGTGCGTTTTCGTGGCTCGCAGCGATTGCGATGTGGTTTTGCGGCTTGTCCGCCGTGACTTGGAGTTCGCGCGTCATCTGGGCGTTTGCGCGTGATGAAGGAATGCCGCTGTCCGGGCTTTGGAAAAAAGTCAGCCATAAACATTCGACGCCTGTGAATGCAATTTGGCTATGCGTGACCACAGCGTTCTTAGCGGTTATGTACGCTGTGGTCACTGCGCTAAGATGGGGGCCAGAAGGTTTTTATTTAAATCAAAAATCCTACAACGATAATTACGCGATTGTGACCTCAATCAGCACGATTGGGTTATACCTTTCCTACATCATTCCCGTGTTCCTACATGTGCGCGCGAAACAAAAGTTGCCGCGTGGGCCCTGGCATTTGGGGAAATACAGTTTCGGCATCAACATTATCGCGATCCTGTGGGTAGGCTTTCTCAGCGTGATTCTGAGTTTGCCGGATAATATGCGCGCCGGAAAATCTATGATTGCGGTGCTGGTAGTCCTGGCACTGTGGTATGGCCTGCGCGAGCGGCAACGCTTTGCCGGGCCGAAGTGGGTAGCAACTGATAACCTGTAAATCCTGGGAGAACCAACTTTGAGCGAACATAATCCCAAAGGCATGCTGAGCGTCGAGCGACTCGGTGAACTTGTCGCGCAGGAACAAATCGAAACCGTCATCGTCGGCTTCACCGATCATTACGGACGACTGTGCGGCAAACGCTATGACGCGGAAATGTTTGTCGCGGACACGATTCAGCACGGCACGCACGGCTGCGATTATTTACTGACGACCGATATGGAAATGGAGCCGGTGCCGGGCTATACGTTTGCGAATTGGGAACTCGGCTACGGCGATTTTCATTTGGTGCCGGATTTAGCGACATTGCGCGTGGCAAGCTGGCTCGACAAAACCGCGCTGGTGTTGTGCGATGTGAAGAGTGAAAAGACGCATGATTTTGTTTCGGTTGTGCCGCGTTCGATTTTGCGGAAGCAGCTTGCGACCGCGAAAACATTAGGCTTCGAGAGCTTCGCTGCTTCAGAGCTTGAGTATTACATTTTCACGAACAGCTACGCGCACGCACAGCAACAAGGCTTTGCCAATCTTGATCCAGCGGGCTGGTATCTGGAGGATTATCACATCCTGCAGGGTACGCGCACCGAAGGCTTCAATGCAGCCGCGCGTCGTCATCTGAAAAATTCCGGCGTGCCCGTCGAAAACTCCAAAGGCGAATGGGGACTCGGCCAGCACGAATTGAATGTGCGCTACGCCGAAGCGTTGGAGATGGCGGATCGCCACGTCGTCTACAAACAATGCCTGAAAGAAGTCGCCGAAGCTCAAGGCTTAAGCGTCACGTTTATGGCCAAGTTTGCGAGCGACCGCGCCGGATCAAGCTGTCACATTCATTTCAGTTTGTGGCGCGATGGCAGAAACGCCTTCGCGGGCGACAACGAATTTGGCCCGGTGAAATGCTCGGACACGTTTCGCTATTTTCTCGGCGGTTGGATGGCGCATGTGCCGGACGTGATGCCGTTTTATGCGCCGACGGTGAATTCTTACAAACGGTATGTGGACGGTTCGTGGGCACCAACGCGCTTGGCGTGGAGCTATGACAATCGCACGGGCGGCTTTCGCGTTGTCGGACGCGATCAAAGCTTGCGCATTGAATGCCGCATCCCCGGTGCAGACGCTAATCCCTACCTGGCCTTTGCTGCCTCGCTCGCGTCCGGCCTCGACGGCATTGCCAATCAAATCGAGCCGCCCGCGTGTTTTGAAGGTGACATCTATGCCGCTCAACATTTGCCGCGCGTGCCGTACACGCTCGGCGAAGCGACCGATCAGTTTGCGAACAGCGATTTTGCTAAGCGCGCGTTTGGCGCAGAGGTCGTCGAACATTACACCCACTTTTTCCGAACCGAACAAAAAGCTTTCAATGCGGCAGTCACGGATTGGGAGCGGAAACGATATTTTGAAAGAATATGAGACTTGAAAACAAAGTTGCGCTGATTACGGGAGCCAGCGGCGGCATTGGCCGCGAAACCGCGTTGTTATTTGCCCGCGAAGGCGCGAGCATCGTCTGCGTTGACGTGAATGATAAAGAAGGAAAAAAGACCGTCAAGCTGATTCAGGATGCAGGCGGCAACGCAGCGTACAAACACGCTGATGTGTCGAATGCCGCCGATTGCGCTACGATGGTGAAGTTTGCCGAAAAGAAATTCGGGCAACTCAACATCCTCTTCAACAACGCTGGGATTATGCATCACAGCGATGATAACGCCGTCACGACCGAAGAGGCCATCTGGGATTTGACGATGAATATTAATGCGAAAGGCGTGTTTTTCGGCTGCAAATTCGGCATTCCGGCGCTACGTCGTGCGGGTGGCGGTTCGATCATCAACACCGCTTCGTTCGTCGCTGTACTCGGGGCTGCCACACCGCAGATTGCTTACACCGCGAGCAAAGGCGCGGTGCTTTCGATGACACGAGAGCTTGCCGTCATTCACGCCCGCGAAAACATTCGCGTCAACGCGCTCTGCCCAGGCCCGCTGCGCACCGAATTGCTGATGAGCTATTTGAACACAGAAGAGAAGAAACAGCGCCGCTTGGTTCACATTCCGATGGGACGGTTTGGCGAAGCGAAGGAAATCGCGTATGCCGCGTTGTATCTGGCTTCAGATGAATCGTCGTATGTGACGGGGACAGAGTTTTTGGTGGACGGCGGCATCACAGCAGCATACGTGACACCGGAATAACCTATCGAACAGGAGTGATTATGTCGAAACGTTTGCTGCTTCTCGCAGTAGTCACGGTACCACTTCTAATCTCAAACCTTCTCACACCGACGTCGCAATCCGTCGGATTGCCGAAATTGAA
>JAXLQQ010000025.1:0-66214 GCA_046331525.1 Blastocatellia bacterium | reverse complement strand
CTGAACAATATGCCGTTACGTTTGCAGGTACGACAAACACCTTGTTTGTCGCCTGGCTGACGATGTAAAAAACTCCGACAATGGCTGCCGTATGGGCGGGCGCGTGAAGACATGCGCGCAGCGCCTGCGGCGAGCCGTAACCAGAGCGGCGACAACTCGTCGGAGGCGTTGCGAGGAAGTGGAAGAGAGGTTGAGATTACCGCTTGAAGTCGCGGGTAGCCGGTTCCGCTGACTGCGGCACGAGCATCTGCACGACGTAATCCAGCACAAACCAGGTGGCTAGAAACGCGCCCGCTTCGAGCGTAAAGCTGTGGAATTTATAAAACAGCTCCGCCAATAACAAAGACAACGCCAGAATCGGCACTTGCTGCGTGAGCAACTGACGAAAGCTCGTGGTGCGAATGAGAGTATACATATGTTCTCCTTCTCAGCTTTGGCAACGTGCAGCCATAATTATCACAAAAATCCGATGTGTGTAATGGACGCTACACGCACGCTTATGCCAAGAACAGCCCGCTTCCCATTCAATGCCCCGCCCAGCCCTCTGTTCCGGCCAAAGAAAGCAGCCGCGCAACTACCCGCGATACACGCGCACGAGGTTGGCATCTTCTACCGCGCCGAGCAAATGCGACACGGTTTCACCAAGCAAGGGATGTTTCAGATGCGGTGCGATTTCGGCGAGCGGCAATAGCACCGAACGGCGCAGATGCAACGCCGGATGCGGCAGGATTAAATCTACGCCGTGCCGCACTTCGTCAATGATGTGTTCCTCCAGCAGCAGTAAATCAATGTCTACGGCGCGCGTGCCTTGTTCGATCATGCCTTTGCGGCTGAGGCGGGTTTCGGTGGCGAGACAAAAATTGAGCAGGGCGAAGGGTTCCAGGCGCGGCGCGGTAACGGCGACGACGATGGTTAACGGATGGGGTTCCGCGCTGTCCAACTCGATTTCGTAAATGGAAGACGCGCTGCTGAGCCGGACATCGCCCATCACTAAACCTCCCACCACGCGCAGCAGGTTGGCGGCGCGATCTCCTACGGTTGAGCTTATACTGAGATAAGCGGTATGCGGCATAACTGGCGTTGTGAACTCGGATGTTGGAGTGATACAGTCAACCGCCATAGTTTACCGAATATGCAGCAGAGTCAAGTCACCACCGAAACAATCATTGCCCCCAAAGGTGTCGAACGCATTCGCGCCGGTCACGTCTGGGTTTTTCGCAGCGATGTCCTGCAAGCGCCCCACGTCGCCGACAGCGGCGCGATCACGCGCGTCGTGGACAAACGCAACCGCTTTGTCGCGTGGGCGCAGTACGGCGCGGAGTCCGAAATTACTCTGCGCGTCATCTCACGCACCGATTACGCCGAGTCGGACAACACGCCGGAGTTCTGGCGCGCGTTCTGGCGCGAGCGATTGCAACACGCTTACGAATGGCGACAGCGTGTCGTCGGTAAGGCCGAAGCCTACCGGCTCGTTCACGCGGAAGGTGACGGTTTGCCGGGCTTAATTATTGACCGCTACGGCGAAACGTTTTCGCTGCAAACGCTCTCGCGCGGGATGGAGGCGCTGAAAGAGCTGTGGGTGGAGTTATTGATTGAACAATTCGACCCGCGCCTGATCGTCGAGCGCAATGATGTGAAAGTGCGACAGTTGGAAGGACTGCCGATGAAAAGCGGCGTGCTGTACCAAAAGCCTGCGGCCAGCACGGCAACCGAATTTCAGATCACGGAAAACGGCATCAAGTATTGGGTGGATTTAATTGGCGGGCAAAAGACCGGCGCGTTTTTGGATCAACGCGAAAACCGCGCGGCAGCGATGCGGTATGCGCGCGGGCACGGGCTTGATTGCTTCAGTTTTCACGGTTCATTCGCGCTGCATTTGGCGAAGAGCTGCACGCACGTCACGGCGCTGGACATCTCGGCTCCTGCCATCGAACGCGCGGCGCGCAATGCGGAATTGAATCGGTTGTCGAATGTCGAATTTATTGAGGCAAATGTGTTCGATAAACTGGCTGAATACGACACGCGCCAGACGCGCTTCGATACGATTGTGCTTGATCCACCGGCCTTCGCCAAAAATCGCGGTGCCATCAGCGCAGCGTTGCGCGGGTATAAGGAAATCAATCTGCGCGCGCTGCGGCTGTTGAATCCGGGCGGCGTGCTGATTACCTGTTCGTGTTCGTACCACGTAGACGAAGCGTTGTTTTTGGAAATGCTGAAAGACGCTGCACACGATGCCGGACGGATGATTCAACTCGTGGAGAAACGCACGCAAAGCCGCGATCATCCGATTTTATTGACAGTGCCGGAAACCTATTACCTGAAATGTATGGTGCTGCGCGTGCTGTGAGGTACAGCTACCACATCTTGACCAGCGCCGGAAACAACGCATCCGCTACGCCGCGCAAGTAGGCGCGCGAACGATCTGTCAAATCCTGCGAAACCGTTGTGGCGCGTCGGCTGAAAGTCAATTTCTTGCGCAACGACCAATAGGCGATTTTCAAGGCATACACATCGCCTTTGAAAATATGCTTGAGAAAATACGCAATCGCGCCGCGCCCGTAGTTGTATTCCAGCTTGCAAGCCTGTTCGTGACTCGTGCGGTCGTGGTTGTGGTAGACCAGCACATTGGGCGCGTAAAGCAATTTATAGCCCTGTTTCATCGCACGATACACAAAGTCCACATCCTCGCCGCCGCCAAAAAAGCTCCCGGCTCCGAGTCGCGTATCAAACCCGCCCACATATGCCAGCACATTGCGCCGAAACGCGAAATTCGCGCCGATCACCAAACTTGCGCCGTCCGGTGTCGTGACCGTCATCGCTTCTTCGCCCGTCACAATGCCAACGGGTTGCAAGCCGTTATGCGCCAGCAATACGCGCCCGCCGAGCAAGCACAATTTGGGGTCGGCAGTGAATTCGTGATGGATTTCGCGCAGCCACGTCGGTTCGGGCAAAATGTCATCATCGGTGAAGACCAACACCTCGCCGCGCGCCGCCTGTAACCCAGCATTGCGCGCAAAGGAAACACCCGGATGCGACTCATAAAAATACCGTAGCCGCCCCTTGTGCTGCGCAGGTAAAGCAGAGATGAATTCCGCCACCATTAACCGCGTGTTATCGGTCGAGCCATTGTCCACCACGATCAGTTCATAATCGTAATGCCGTGACGGCGTTTGATTGAAAACCGCTTCAAGCGTGTCGCGTAACGAAGTGGCGCGGTTGCGGGTGCAAATTAAGACACTGATCTTCATCGGGAATCTCCTCGGCGCAAAAAAGTCAACGTTTTCGGGAACTCGCGGGTGTGAACGAGATAGGTTTAGTTTAGTCAGGAATGTTGCGGTTCAATGAGGAAGTGGCGATAAAACAGTTTCGGACGGGGAGGACTAGAGATTGAAGATTGAAGATTGAAGATTGGAGGGGAAGGTTGGAGATTGGAGATTGCATTCTTCTCTCTAACTTCCAATCTCAAATCTCAAATTCCACCGGCAATGGCGAGGTATAAATAATCTGATAGCGATCCCGCGGCTCGAAGGATTCGGCAAAGCCCTGTCCGCCATCGCACAGCCGCACAACCCAGACGTGTCCATCTGTTACGCCCGCCTGCATCGGCCTGCCAATGCACAGCCGCGCTGGTTCGCCGTAGCCGTTCAGCAACCGGTAGAGAATCAGCGAGCGCTGCGCGCAGCCGCCCCAGCGCACCGGAAAATTCACAATGAAGTTGGCAAACCAAGCCGCTTTTTTTGCATCTGAAAGCCGCCAATGTGGTTGCGGCTGAAGATAAAACGACTCTATGACAGGAAATAACGCAGGCTGAATTTTCGGCGTCACGGACGCTTCCGGCAGGCGCTGGCGCACGAGCCAGGCCGTTTGCAGGACACGCGCAAATAGCACGTAATTTTCCCAGCGCCACACATAACGATAAAATTTCAGTAACTGGCGAAACTGCATACGAGTCAAAATAACACGCGACCACGCTGCTTGGCACCAATTGATGATATACTGCGGCGGCTGGCGGTCAGCAGCTATTTTTAGGAAGACTAATTTGAGAGGGATTTTATGAAGAAGCTTCTTTCCACTGTGGGCGTGGCAATTCTGACGATGAGCGTGGCACTGTCTCAACAGGCACCCAAGGGACAGGTCGAAATTGATGTGCAGTCTTACAAAATTGACGCCGAATTGCTTCCGGCAGAACAAAAGCTTAAAGCCCGCGCTGAAGTCACCTTCATTCCCCAGGCCGAAACGCGGTCAGCCGTATTTGAAATGAACGGCTCGCTTACGATTAGCAAAGTTACGCTGAAATCCGGCGTAGCGCCTGCGACTTCCACGACGACAACACCGCCCAAGCCTACCACGCCTGCCAACACGCCGCCCGCCATGAAACGACAAGGCACGAAAGAAGCGCCGAAGCCCGGCACACCCGCACCGTCGCGCACGGCAACGACAACAACGCAACGCAACACGCCGCCCGCCAGCGCGCAAACCGATGCAGCGGCAGCGCCCAACGCCTTGCAATTCGTGCAGGACAACCGTGAAAACATGAACGTCCGCGTTGACCTCGGTTCCGTCGTCCCGGCCAAACAACCCGTGACGATTGAATTTGAATACGAAGGCGCGCTGGAATCGCCGCAGGGCGGCCCGATGCAAAATGCTCGGCTGGCTTACGTCGGCAATCAAGGATCGTATTTGTTTTATGCCGCACGCTGGTTCCCGTTTCACGAATACGCCGCCGACCGCGCGACGTATCAGGTGACACTAACAGTGCCGAAGGAAATCACGGCCATCGGTTACAGCGAACAACCCGTCATCGGCACACCCGTACCACCCAGCGCAGGCACGTCAGCACCGACAAACAAAATGTCGTACAGCTTCGTCAGCACCAAGCCAATCCTGCCGGGCAATTTCGCCGCCGCACAGTACATCGCCAAGCCATACAATATGGGCGGCCTGACGGTGGATGTGTACGCCAAAGTCGGTGATGAAAAATTCACGGATCGCGTCGCGCAGGTCGTGGGCAAGCATTTGGAATATTACTCATCGAAGTTCGGCAACTACGCCTACGGCAATCGCCTGATTATCGCCGAAACGGACGAAGACACGCTCGAAGCGTATTCCGGCGCGGGCATTCTCTTTCTCAGTCCAAAAGCCTTAGCAACAGGCAACGAAGAGTTGTTGGCGCGCGAAACGGCGTATCAGTGGTGGGGGCAAACCGTCGGTGTCAAATCATTCGACGATTCGTGGTTGACGCAAGGCTTAGCGCAGTACAGCGGCCTGCTCTTTATCCGCGACGAAGAGAACGAAACGCAGTTTATGCAGGCGATGCAGGCCGAACTGGAAAAGGCGCTGGCCTTTGAGCAATCGGCTTCGATTCGCAACGCGCCGAAACAACTGGATGACCAAAGCTCGGCGTATCGTTCCGTCGTCTATTTCAAAGGCGCGGTCGTGTTCAATATGCTGCGGCAGTTGATGGGCGAGCAGAAATTCGATGCATTCCTGAAAACGTATTACACGCAACAGTCGGGGAAGAACGTCAGCCTGGATCAATTTGAAACGATTGCCTCGAACGCAGCAGGTCGCAACCTGCGCTCGTTCTTCGGGCAATGGGTGGATTCGACGGGCGTACCGGAATTCCACGCCGATTGGCGAATGCTCAGAATGAAAGACGGCTTCCGCGTTCCCGGCACTGTAAAGCAGGAAATTGAAGCTTTTGAAATGCCGATTGAAGTCGTGCTGAAAACCGAAGCCGGTGCCGAAAAACAAACGCTCGTGATGAAAGGCACCTCCGCCGATTTCGACATCATCACCAAAAGCAAACCGCTCGACATCATCATTGACCCGGATTCCAAAGTGATGCGCAGTTCCGAAGAGTTGCGCCAATCCGTCGTCGTCCGACGTGGCATCGAACACGTCAAGCAACAGGAATATCTGGAAGCCGAACAGCAATTTAACGCCGCCATCAAACTGAATCGCGGCAATTCGTGGGCGTGGTATAACCTCGGCGTCCTGTGTATGCTGCAACGGAATTACCAGAAGGCGCTGGATTCGTTCGATCAAGCCTTGAACGGTAATCTACGCCCAGATTGGATTGAAGTCTGGTGTTACATTTATCGCGGCAATGCGTGGGACGCGATTGATCAGCGCGAACGCGCGATTGCCGAATATAACAAGGCGATCAGCAACGGCAACAACTACGATAACGCCCAAGCGGTCGCGCAGAAATTCATTGAGCAAAAGTACGATCCGAAGAATCAGAGATCTATTGCCAGCAATTAAGCGACGATTATTACTGCAAACACTATATGGCTAAAAGAAGGGGCGATGGCGCATCGCTCCTTCAACGTTTTTTCACGGTTACATTAACCTATGCGTTTTTTGGTTTTCACCCTGTTTCTCCTGTTATTCCTGTTGCCGTTGCAAGCTCAAACCCAGCTTGTCGTTTCGCCCGCTTCTCCCGCTGAAACAATCACCGGAACAAGATTTCATTACCTGTTCGAGAATGAAAAATTCACCACGCCCTGGATCGAAATCGAATTCGGTGTGGATGGCAAAGGCGAGTTTCGGTTTCGCAAAAAAGAAGACGGGCAACTGCGCGAGCCGATCATCAATCCCTTACAGGTTTCGTCCAACCTCATCGTCCAGATCAATGCCTTACTGGCCGAAGCGAACTTTTTAGAGAGCGAAGAAAATTACCAACACAAAAAAGACTTCTCGCACCTCGGCACGATTACGATTGACATTGCGCGCGACGGCAAACAGCGCAAGGTGACGTTCAACTACACAGAGAATCTGGCGATGAGCAAACTTGCCAATCTCTTCCGCAACCTCGCCACGCAGGAAACGCGCATTTTTGAACTCGAAGCCGTGCGCCAGAACGATCCCATTTCCATGCCCGCGCAGTTACGTTTTCTCGACAGCGAATTGCGCTCCAAAAGCATCGCCGACCCCGAACGCTTCGTCACGTTGCTGCAAGACCTCAAGTCCGATGAAAGCGTCCCGCTCATTGCCCGTAACCACGCCGAACGGTTGCTGAAAGAAATCAAAAAAGCCAAATAGCACGAGTTGCACGAACCGCAACGATAGATTAGAGTCTCGCACGCGAATCATCCTTTTGGAAAAGCTCTCTTTCCAAACCACGTAAGAACAGTGGCGCAGTTGGTTTTCGACTGCGCTTTTTAGCGAGATTTGTTTATGCTCAAACGAAGAGATTTTATCGTTGCTCTGCTGTCTATCACGGCCACGCTCGCCGTCGTCACCTATGCCCGGCAGGAAACGCCGGTAATGGGTTCTTCGATTTTTGATTGGAATACGTTTGAAGCGAAGCCGTCAAAAGTCGGCTACACGCGCACGGTGTTTCGCGCGCCGACGGCTACGCTGGACGAATTGGAATGCCACATCACGACGCTCAATCCGGGACAGTCGCCGCACGAACCCCACAAGCACGCAGACGAAGAAATCGTCATCATCAAAGAAGGCATCGTCGAATCGCTCGTGAACGGTCAGCTGAAGCGCGTCGGCCCCGGTTCGATCATCTTCCAGGCAGCAAATCAACTGCACAGCATTCGCAACGTCGGCGACACCCCCGCCGTCTATCACGTCTTCAAGTGGAACTCGCCCGGCATGCTCAAGAAGAAGGACAAATAAATGCCCACCATTGAACTTAAACGGCGCGTGCGCTGGGCCGATGCTGATCCGGCGTTTCGCATCAACTTCCCGCGCTATTTCGATTACTTTGAAGACGGCGAAGCGGCGTTGCTGCGCTCGCGCGGCATTCAAATTTATCAGCCCACAGAATACGGCTTCCCGCGCGTCCACGCCGAATGTACCTTCAAAAAAACGCTCGCGCTGGATGCGGAATTACGCTGATTCGCGTGTCGGCGGCAAACTAGGGCGGAGTTCGATTCGCTACGATTACCAGTTCTTTGACGAACACAACGAACTCGCCGCCGAAGGCCGATGACTTGTCGCCACGAAAGACGGACAGGCGGCGGGAAATGCCGGAAGCCTGCGCGCAGCATTAACAACTAAGTTTATTTAGCCACGAATTTTCACGAATTTTTCACGAATGGAAAAGAGCTGGTTCACAAGCCATAAAGGCACAGAGCTTTTCTGGTAAAGCTGTTGCCAGAACAATTCGTGTAAATTCGTGAAAATTCGTGGCTAAAAAAAGGAGAAAACATGAAAGCAATCGTCTTACACGAAAAAGGAGAGCCGGAAAAATCTCAAGTTTTGAAGGCAGCTGCATCCGACAGCCCAAGCTGAAGTCGTCGTCCGGCTGAAAGCCGCCGCGCTCAATCACCGTGACGTATGGATTCGCAAAGGGATGTACGCCGGACTGAAATTTCCCATCGTCCTCGGCTCCGACGGTGCGGGCGAAGTCGTGGCGCTCGGTGATGGCGCGCCGCCGGAATTGCTCGGCCAACAGGTTGTCATCAACCCCGGCATGAATTGGGGCGATGATCCGCGCGTGCAGCACAAACATTTCAAGATTCTCGGCCTGCCCGACGATGGCACCTACGCGCAATTCGTCAAAGTGCCGTATGAATACTGCCACGCGAAACCCGCTGGCCTGACGTGGGAAGAAGCGGCTGCATTGCCGCTGGCGGGCTTAACCGCCTATCGCGCCGTCGTCACGCGCGCCCGTGTGCAGGCGGGCGATAATGTGCTGGTGACGGGCATCGGCGGCGGCGTGTCGGCATTTGCGTTGCAGATTGCGAAACAGTTTGGCGCGAATGTTTTCGTGACTTCCGGCAGCGAAGAAAAGATCGAACGCGCCCGCGAAATCGGGGCCGATGGTGGCGCGAATTACAAGCTGCAAGACTGGGCGCCAATGATCGTCGGGATGACCGACGGCGGCCCGGATGTCGTGATTGACAGCGTCGGTGGCGACACGCTTGCTAAATGCATAGACATCATCAAACCCGCCGGACGCATTGCGTTGTACGGCGCAACCACCGGCCTGCCCAAAACTGTAGACCTGCGCCGCATTTTCTGGAAGCAGTTGGACATTTGCGGCTCCACAATGGGCACACAGGAAGAATTCGCCGCAATGCTGAAGCTCTACGACAACATCAAACCTGTCGTAGACAAAGTCTTCCCGCTCGCCGACGCCAAAGCCTCACACGAACGCATGGAAGAAGCCGGACAGTTCGGCAAGATCGTGCTGAACTGCGAGTAAAGATTGAAAGTTGGTACGGTGCGAGGAGCGGTAGCAACTTGGCAATTAACAGGATTGTACCAAGTCGCTACCGCTCCTCGTACCGTATCAGCTCTGCATTGTGCAATTCGCGACTTTGTGGTCAAATCTCGCCTTTCCAATCCACCGCAATTGAACTTTTTGAGAGAAAGGGATCACAGAAATCATCATGGCAAACGTACCTATCACGGTCGCGCACGGCGACGGCATCGGCCCGGAAATTATGGCCGCGACGCTGGAAATCATTCAGGCCGCAGGCGCACGCATTGACATCGAAACCATCGAAATCGGCGAGCAGGTGTACCTCTCCGGCAACGCTGCTGGTATCGCGCCCGAAGCATATGAATCGCTGCGCCGCACAAAAGTCTTTTTGAAAGCGCCGATCACTACGCCACAGGGCGGCGGCTACAAATCGCTGAACGTGACGATTCGCAAAACGTTCGGTCAGTTCGCCAACATTCGCCCGTGCGTGGCGTATCACCCGTTCATTGACACGAAACATCCCGGTATGGATGTCGTCATCGTCCGCGAAAATGAAGAAGACACCTATGCGGGCATCGAATATCGGCAGACGCAACAGGTCGAGCAATGCCTGAAACTGATTTCGCGCCCCGGTTCGGAAAAGATCGTGCGTTATGCGTTTGAATACGCGCGCAAGTACAACCGCAAAAAAGTCACCTGCTTCATCAAAGACAACATTATGAAGCAGACTGACGGCTTGTTTCATCGCGTCTTCGACGAAATCGCGCCCGAATATCCCGACATCCAGGCCGAACACTGGATCGTAGACATCGGTGCCGCCAAACTCGCTGACACGCCCGGAGCTTTTGATGTCGTTGTGATGCCGAACCTCTACGGCGACATTCTCTCTGATGTAGCCGCGCAAATCGCCGGTTCCGTCGGCCTCGCCGGTTCCGCCAACATCGGCGAAAACGTAGCGATGTTTGAAGCGATTCACGGCTCTGCCCCGCGCCGCGCCGGACAAAACTTAGCGAATCCTTCCGGCTTGTTCCTCGGCGCAATTTTGATGCTCGTGCATATCGGTCAACCCGACGTGGCCGCGCTCGCGCACAACGCCTGGATGAAGACGATTGAAGACGGCATTCACACCTACGACGTTTACAAAGAAGGCGTGAGCAAAGAAAAAGTCGGCACTAAAGAATTCGCCCAAGCTGTCGTCGCCCGCCTCGGACAAAAGCCCGAAACGTTGAAGCCGGCAGAATACAAAGCCGCTGATTTATCGCAACTCGGCAAATTCAGCACGCCCGCGCCGCAGCAAAAAGATTTGGTCGGCGTAGATGTCTATCTGGATTGGGCAGCCGGTTCCGCGAACGATTTGGGCGCGGCGTTGTCGGCACTGAACGGCGAAGGCTTGCAACTCGCCTCGCTCAACAATCGCGGCACAAAAGTCTGGCCGGATGGCTCGCCCGAAACCTTCTGCTCCGATCATTGGCGCTGCCGCTTCACGGGCGACGGTACGATCAAGCACGAACAAATCGCCAGCCTGTTGAATCGCGTGTCAGGTGCGGGGCTGGATTACATTAAGACCGAGAATCTGTATAACTTCGATGGCAAAGCAGGATTCTCTGTCTAAGAAGAAAAAATAGGACGCAGATGAACGCGGATTGGGCGAATTATCGCAGATCTGCAAAAATCTGCTTAATCCCTGTTCATCTGCGTCCTATTTGTTTTGCAAGTCATAAACTACCGAAACTGACAAACCGCTCGTCGCCATCATTATGGGCAGCGGGAATCGGATTGGGACACGATGAAGCTGGCGAGCGAAACCTTAACGAAATTCGAGGTGCCGCACGAATGCAAAATCGTGTCAGCGCATCGCACGCCGTTATTACTAGCCGAATTCGCCGCCCAAGCCGAAACGCGCGGCCTCGAAGTCATCATCGCTGGCGCAGGCGGTGCCGCGCATTTGCCTGGAATGGTCGCCGCACAAACTTCCGTTCCCGTCCTTGGCGTTCCCGTACAAAGCAAAGCGTTGAGCGGAATGGATTCGCTGCTTTCCATCGTACAAATGCCTGCCGGAATCCCGGTCGGCACGCTGGCGATTGGCAATGCGGGCGCGACGAATGCGGCGCTGTTGGCGGTGGCAATTCTGGCCAACACGCGCCCGGAATTACGCGAAAAGCTGAAGCAATTTCGCCAAACCCAAACCGAAAAAGTTTTGCAGGATACCTTGTTGTGACTTCACAGCCGATACTTCCCGGAGCAACGATTGGCGTTTTAGGCAGCGGCCAGCTTGGTCGCATGTTTGCGATTGCCGCGCGGCGAATGGGCTACCGCGTGCATACGTTTTCACCCGATCAGGACACGCCGACGGGGCAGATTGCCGACGAGGAAATCATCGCTTCGTACGATGATCTCGACGCCGTGAGAAATTTCGCGCGTAACGTCAGCGTCGTGACCTTTGAATTTGAAAACGTGTCGTCCGCAGCCGTCGAAGCGGCAACCGAATTCGCGCCCGTGCGCCCCGGCGGTCACGTCCTGCACACGTCGCAGCACCGTTTGCGCGAGAAAACGTTTTTGGCGAGCAACGGCTTTCCCGTCGCACCGTTCAGGCGTGTGGCATCGTTGGATGACTTGCTGGCAGCACTTGATGAAATCGGTTGCCCGGCAGTGCTGAAAACCGCTGGCTTCGGCTACGACGGCAAAGGCCAGAGCAAGATTACGGCACCGGAGCAGGCACAAGACGCGCTCGCGGCACTCGGTCAGCAGGAAGCGATTCTGGAAGCCTTCATTAACTTCGAGCGCGAAATCTCCGTCGTCGCCGCACGCAGTATTGACGGGGCGTTTGTGCATTATGGCGCGGTGGCGAACGAGCATCGAAATCACATCTTAGACATCACCGTTGCGCCCGCGCCAATTCCGCCCGCCGTCAATCAACAAGCTGTGGAGATCACGCGCGGCGTGCTGGAAGCGCTTGATGTTGTCGGCGTGATGTGTGTCGAATTCTTTCTCACGACCGACGGCCAACTGCTTATCAACGAAACCGCGCCGCGTCCGCATAATTCGGGACATTTCACATTTGACGCTTCGCTGACCAGCCAGTTTGAGCAGCAATTGCGCGCCGTCTGCGGCTTGCCGCTTGGTGCAACCGAATTGCTGCGCCCGGCGGCAATGGCGAATCTGCTGGGCGATTTGTGGCAAGCGGGCGAACCGAATTGGGCCGCCGCCTGCGCCTTTCCCAACGTCAAAGTCCATCTTTACGGCAAGCTCGAACCGCGCAAAGGCCGCAAGATGGGACACCTCACAGCACTGGCAGAAACGCCGGAAAACGCCGCTGCGCTCGTGCAACAAGCCCGCGCGGCACTCACCGCAACATAAACTGATGCTAACGCAGCCCGCCGCTTGTATTGTCTGTAACGCGCCACTACTATACGCGCGTTCAACTTCATTGTTATTTCAGGAATAGCGAGCGTTTACGGCTCCAACTATTGTGGTTCTGGCTGTCTGTCGGGCGCGCAACGCGGCTCACAGCTACCAGCTAAGCCCGTTGTTCCTGTCCTCACCGACTCCTCACCAAAAGTTCTTTTGGTCTTTGTGGGTGTCGGTCAGAACCAGCGGGCAAACCATCTGCCCTGTTGCGCCTCAGCCACAGCTCACAGCGTTCACCACAGGCAGCCGCGCCTGTGGGCCAGTCGTTTGAGATTTCCGGCAGCGATCTCTACCAAAGCAGTCATTTCACAATTGCTGGCCGGCAGCCAGCAGGAGGAGACTTTCTATGACGAAACTATCGCGCTATTTACTCAGCCTAGCCCTAACCCTGATGCCCACGTTTGCGCTGCGCTCTGCGCCTGCGCCGACACTGGTACAAGATGAACCGCCCCAAATCAGTGAAAACGCCCAACGGCAAATTGAAGCGTTGTTACAGGAAAAAGCGAACCGCACACCGGAACAGCAAAAAATTGATACGCAGTTGTTGTATCTCTACAAACAACAACGCACGAATCGCGTGACCGAAGAGGTACAAAGTCTGGTCACAGATATTCCCCTGGACGATCAGCGCCGCGTGCTCGTGGACGTGCGCGGACTGGTGACGCCCGAAGTTCTGCAAAAGATTGAAGCCTTGCGCGGCGAAGTCGTCGTGAGCGCGCCAACCGATGAAACCATCCGCGCGCGGGTGCCGCTGAGCGGGTTGGAAGACCTCGCCAGCCTGGCCGAGGTGCGCTTCATTGAAGCAGCCTTAGAACCGCTGCTCGATAAAGCCCCGCCGACTTCAGCGTCAAAAGCCCCCGCCCCTTTCGCCCTCGGCCCGGGGCTGCGAAATCCGCTGCCGGGCCGCGCCACCGACAAACAGGCGCTGCAAACGCGCTTCGCCGCCGCGCTGGCCAAATTAAATCTACCCAAAAGCACGCGCGCCGCAAAAGATGAAAGTGCCGCCGTGGTGACCGGGCCGCCTATTTCGCAGGGCGATGCAGCACACAATGCCAAGACGCTGCGCGACGTGTTCGGCTTTGATGGAACGGGCATACGCATCGGTGTATTGTCGGACAGCGCCCGCTATCTGGCCGAATCACAGGCGTCCAAAAACCTGCCGCCGGATGTGACGATTCTGCCGGGACAAGGCGGGTCAGCCAGCAGCACAGGTGAAGGCACGGCGATGATGGAAATCATTTACGATCTGGCACCTGGGGCGAAACTCTTTTTCGCTACGGCCAGCAGCGGCGATGCCGTCTTTGCTGCAAATATTCGCAGCCTGCGCTTTGATTACAAGTGCGACATCATTGTGGATGATGTTTTCTATTTCAACGAATCGCCCTTTCAGGACGGCATCATCGCGCAGGCGGTGAATGCTGTGACTGCCGATGGCGGGCTGTATTTTGCTTCGGCGGGCAATGCCGGCAACGTCAACGATGGCACGGGCGGCGCGTGGGAAGGCGATTGGTTCGACGGCGGCACGTTGTCTTCGCTGCCCACGTCCAGCCTGTACCGCGTGCATAGCTTTGGCGGGCGGCTGATTTCCAATCGGCTGCGGGCGCTCGGTTCCGCCGTCAAACTGCAATGGGCAGATCCGGTGAACGGCTCCACGAATGACTATGACCTCTTCGTGCTTGATTCAACGTTGAGCACGGTCAAGGCCGCTTCGACTGGTTCACAAACCGGGTCGCAAGCGCCGTATGAAATCGTCAGCACCGCTGGCTTAAGCACCGGGGATCGCGTCGTGATTGCGCGTTTCGGCAATGCGCAACCGCGCGCGTTGCACCTGAACACGGTGCGCGGGCAATTAGCCATCGCTACCGACGGACAAACGCACGGGCACGCCAGCGCCGCCGATGCATTCGCCGTCGCGGCTGTCCCGGCTTCGGTAGCGCAAAATGGCGTCTTTGCGGGTGGCTATTTCAATCCGGTCGAAACCTTCTCGTCTGATGGGCCGCGTCGTGTGTTCTTCACACCGACGGGCACGCCAATTGTGCCAGGAAATTTCCTGTTTGCGACGAACGGCGGCACGCTCCGGCAGAAGCCGGACATTGCGGCGGCGGATGGCGTGTCAACGTCCGTGCCGGGCTTCTCTTCGTTTTTCGGCACCTCGGCAGCGGCTCCGCATGCAGCAGCGGTCGCGGCGCTGATTAAATCATTTGCGCCCAATCTGACCGCGCAACAGATCCGCGCGCTGTTGACTTCCACAGCGATAGACATCGGCCCGCTCGGCTGGGATCGTTCGGCAGGCATCGGCCTGGTGACGCCGCTTGGCAGTTACCTGGCCTTCTCGCCTTCGCCGCTGCTGGATTTGAAGGCGGTGGATTTGGTGGCCGAAGATGGTGACGGCGATGCGTTTGTGGAGCCGGGAGAACCAGGGCGGCTGAATCTGGCACTTTTCAATAGCGGCAACATCCCGGCCACGAACGTTAAGGTAAAGATCGCCGCGACGACACCGGGCGTGACAATTCTGAATGGCGAATCCGATTACTTCCAAATCGCGGACGGCAAGGCGGGTGTCAATCTCTCGCCCTTGCGGATTCGTTTGGCCGACACGGTAACGTGCGGGGCGCGGTTGAATTTGACGGCGACGATGACAGCAGACAAGTTCCCGGCGCGCACCATCAGTTTCGCTGTCGCTACCGGACAAGCCGGCTCGTCAAGAACCTTCCCCTATACCGGCCCCGTCGTTACAATTCCCGATGCGAACACAACGGGCGTAGCGATTCGCGTGCCGATCAGCGGCCTTGCCAATGCGGTCAGCAAAGTCAGCTTCCGCATCAACGGCGACAACTGCGCGGTGGCGTCGGGTACGGGCTTGCAGCATACGTGGGTAGGCGATGTGACCTTGCGGCTGATTTCGCCGTCGGGAACGGTCGTAACGCTGATGAGTCAACCGGGTGGAGCGAACAACTTCGGGCAAAACTTCTGTAATACGTTGCTTGATGACAATGCTTCCGCTTCGATTCAAAACATCGGGACGACTGGCCCATACAGCGGAACCTTCCGGCCTGCATCGCCGCTCGCCGCCTTCAATGGCGAAGCGCCGAATGGGACGTGGACGTTGCAGGCGATTGATTCGGTGACGGGATTGACCGGCGTGGTGCGAAGTTTTTCGTTACTGATTTCCACGTATGATTGCGCGCGCAACACCACGACAACCATCGAGGCGAACGCGCAGGCACGCTGATCACAGTGCAGAGGAAAACCACGGAGAACACGGAGCGCACGGAGAACTAAAAAAACTCCGTGCGCTCCGTGCCCTCCGTGGTTTTCTCTTTCTTGTCGGCAATTTTCTTTCAGAGACTGAAAACAAAGAGTGCCGATTGCGACGCGATGGCGACGTATTGCTTGCCGTTCACGGCATACGTTATCGGCGAAGCGATAATGCGCGCGCCCGTGTAGTAATGCCACAGATACTTGCCCGTTCGCGCGTCCAGCGCAATCAGGTTGCCATCGTTGGAAGAGGCAAACACCACGCCGCCCGCCGTTGCCACGACGCCCGTTGACGAAGCGCCTGCCTGCAACGGGAAATTCCATTTCACCGCGCCCGTTACTGCCTCCAACGCGCGCACCGCACCCGGCGCACCGTTCGCATCCACTTCCACGCCGCCGCCCGTGTAGCCTTGTCCCGGCGTCGGATTTTTCGTCACGCTCGTGTACGTCGCGCAGGCTTCGCGCACCGAAACCAGCAAGTAGCCCGTTGCCGGGTCATACGAAGGCGAACCCCAATTCGCCGCGCCCGCTGCATCAGGGCAAACGTGATTGCCCGTCGGCGTCGGCGTCGTGTTGGGCAAAACAATCGGGCGACCTTTGGCATCCAGTCCCTGCGCCCACGTTTGCTTGGCAAAGGCTTGGCCGGTCAGAAATTCGCCCGTCACACGATCCAGCACGTAATAAAATGCATTGCGCTGCGCCGTGACGAGCAGTTTGCGTTTTTGGCCTTTGATAACGCCGTCAATCAGCACGGGCGTTTCGTTGGCGTCCCAATCGTGTACGTCGTGCGGCGTGAATTGGAACCACCATTTTATTTTGCCCGTTGCCTCATCCAGCGCGACCACCGAACACGAATATAAATTATCGCCGCCGCGCACCGAACCGTCGTAGTCCGGCCCCGGATTGCCCGTCGTCCAGAAAATCGTTTTCGTGTCGGCATCGTATGTGCCCGTCATCCACGTCGGCGCGCCGCCCGTATCCGCCGCCGTTTCCGGTTCCCACGTCCTGCGATTTGGATCGCCTT
This sequence comes from Blastocatellia bacterium, assembly GCA_046331525.1. GTDB lineage: Bacteria > Acidobacteriota > Blastocatellia > RBC074 > RBC074 > JAFDVL01. Next base: position 49,355 of record JAXLQQ010000025.1, on the reverse strand, counting down.
TTTGCGGGGTCGTATACGTGCGCCACAGCTTCTTGCCCGTCGCAGCATCGAACGCATCCACAAAGCCAGTCAACGCGCATTCGCCCGCCGTCACGCCGACGATAATCTTGCCGTCAATGGCCAGCGGCGCGTGCGTGTTGGAAATGCCTTTGCGGTAATCGTCCTGCTCGACATCCCAGATAATGTTGCCGCTTTTGGCGTCGAGCGCGATGAGGTGCATATCGAGCGTAGCAAGAAACAAGCGATCTCCCAGCACCGCCAGCCCACGATTCGTCATCACCGTGCAATGGCTGGCGACCTGCGGCAAGCGGCGCGTGTATTTCCAGGCGACTTGTCCCGTTCGTGCATCCAACGCCGTCACGGTGTTCAGCGGCCCAGTCACAAACATCATTCCGTCCACCACAATCGGCGTCGTTTCGACCGTCGTGCCGCCCAGTTGCGCTGTCCACGCGCTTTTGAGTGAGGCGGCGTTGGCAGGGGTGATTTGCTTCAGCCCCGAAGCGTGCGTGCCGCGCAAATCACCCCAATAACTAAGCCAGTTCTGCGGCTCCGCCTGCGCGTTCTGCAAGCGCGCAAACGTCACGTTGAAATCCGCCGCCGGTTTCCATTCGGCAGCAGGTTCATAGACCTGGGGCGCTTTCAGCAGAAAGGCCAGCAGATCATCGCGTTGTTGCGGCGTCAGACTGGTGTGGGGGCGTTCTGTCGGAGTGATTTTTATTTCGCGCTTGTCGAGGAAATGCCAGCGCCGTTGCTCATCCAGCAAATGCAGCGTAAAGGTGTCTTCGTTTTTCTTCACCCCGCGCACGGTTGCGCCGGAAGCGAGCCGCGCTTCGATCAACTTCAGCGGTGCCTGCATTCGCTTGACGATTTCGGCGCTGCGCTGGCGCGTGCGCACATCCGTCAAGTCTGCGCCCAGAATATCGCCGCGCCCCGCGAACATATGACACGTACTGCATTGCGCCGCGCCGAAAAAGAGTTGCCGTCCGGCGGCGAGATTGCCCGTGATTTCCGGCGTTGCCGCTTTGCCCGCGAGCGAGCGCAGGAACGCGACGACCTTACGCGCATCGGCTTCAGACAACGCAATGGCGGGCATTTGCGTGCCGGGAATGCCTTTGATGATGTTGCGCATAATCTCTTCGTCCGTGCTACCGTGCTTCCATTGCCCCGTTGTCAAATCAGGTGCGCGTCCGCCTTTCGCCGTGTCGCCGTGACAGGCCGAACAGTTTTGCGCAAACAGTCGCGCGCCCTCCTTGACGCTGTCGTCAGGATGTTGCGTCCAGGCAAAACCGGCGCAGAAAAGCAGCAAAAGTACGCAGGTGCAAAGTTGTTTCATAAGTGGGGAAGTTTTACCGCAAAGGCGCAAAGAGGCAAAGGCGCAAAGGTAGTGCAGGAAAGAAAATCCTCTCCTTCGCCTTAACCTCCTTGCGTCTTTGCCTCTTCGCGCCTTTGCGGTGAGCTGTTTACTTAACCGTCGCGGTCATCGCAGAACGCCCGCCCGTCGTCGTCGCCCAATATTTGATCCATTGCTCACGAATGCCATTCGTGCGTTCGATCAATTCTTTGCTGGGCGTCGCACCGTGTTCCACAATCACGACCATTCCGGTATTGAACTGTTTCTGCGCGTGATCCACATCGGGCAGGCGCGGGCCTTCGGCGGCGATCACATCTTGCACGGTGATTTTTGTGCGATCTGCTTTGAAAGTCGGATGCCCATTCGCATCTCGACCAACAGGCGCGAGGTTGCGCAGGATAAAAAAGTCGGGCACTTCCGACGGCGCGGCCAGTCCCATCAGATACAGTTCCAGATATGACCAGCCCGTCGCCGGGACGTAATAATCATCGTCAAGCTGCGTATACGTGCCATCAAAATTATCCTGCCACACGCCGCCGCCCATCGCGGACGCTTCGGTGGGACGCTGGTAAGGGAAGGCGACGGGCGCGTGCAATCCTCTGGCCCAATGCGTCGGGCCAAGTGGGATCACCTCGCCATTCACCTTCGCTGATACAAACGCCGACCAGCGATGTCCCATTTCGTGCGCGATTTGCGAAATGCCGTAACTATACGGCGGAATTTTGTTATCGGCGGACTTGCGGCTTAACTGCCGCGCATAAAAGCCGATGTTGTGATCGTTCGTGTCTGTCATTCCGGCAGGTGGTCGCTCTTGCCCTTGATTCGAGCCGATGTAAACGGGCTGCACAAACTGCCATTGAAACCGGCCCGACGTGCAATAGGCATCCAGCCCCCGCTGCGTTGCACCGATGCCCGTGACCGCGCCGCCCTCAGGCCCGCCACCGAGCGGCCCCGTGCTGGGCGTTCCTGCTTCCTGATTGTCTACGCGAAAATCCGAATAATAGGCCAGGAAATCAAATTTATCGCCGAGCGCCTGAAGCACCGTACAGGTCAAATCGCGTGGGTTCGGCAAGGAAAGGTAGTGGAAGGATTCATACAGCAACGCAAACGGCCCGTCCTGCCGCTTCACTGTCGAAAGGTCTACGGCAGGATTGCGCAGTCCAGTGAGCGTCACGGCGCGCGGCGCGATTTTGTCGGCAGTGGCGGCGGGATTGCCAGCCGCCAGGGTTTCCGCATAAATCGCAATCTGGTCTCCGGCCTTGAACCCGGCGGGCAGCGTTCCCTGCACCGAAATTGTATTGCCGCTCACTTTGACCTGCGGCGAAACGCCCGCCCCGATTGCCGTATACCGGGGCGCGCCGCCACCGCCACGCCCGCCGCCGCGTCCGCCAAAGCCGCCACGAATTGTCCACACCGCTTCAGGCCGCGCTTGCTCGGCGCGCGTGGGCAACGGCTTGTGACCGTCGAAAGAGACGCGATACGTCAGCCCTGTCAATCCCGCATCGCCTTCCGGCAAGACCGGGCCGCGCGTTTCAAACGTGACTTTCAGAAACACTCCATCCACGACCGAAACTTTCACCTGCTTCAGATCAAGGTGCGCGGCAACAGCGACATCTTCTGCGCCGCCGAGCGTAGCGATTTCTTTTTCCGCGCCCGTCGTGACCAGTGGATACAAGCCGACAATGGCGTCTTTCGCCGCCACGTCGTCGTAAGACATTTCAATCGCGCCGTCCTTGTACAGCACAGCCTGAAACCGATTGACCGTTTGCACCACGTAAAATCCTGAATCCCGCCGACCGGTTCCGTCAGGCTCCACGTAATCACCACGACGGTCAGCCAATTTCGACATACGCGTGCCGGACATGCGTGGCTTGAAGAACAGCCGACAAATCGCCGGAACCGTATTGACCAGCGTACGCGCCGCTTCCTGCACCTGCGCAAACCGATCAATCGTCACGCCGCCGCCACGCCCGCCGCCTGACTGCGCTGTGCCAAAGCTGAGGGAGCCGGTCACGCCCACCGATAGTGCATCCCACGCCTTCTTCCCGAAAACGGAACAAAAGTTGCGCAACGTTACTGGCGGATTAGTAAGCGCATTCCACCCGGCATCCCACTTTAAACGCGACATTCTCTGTCGATAGCCCGCACCATCGGGCGTGAAGCGCAAGGTGTGACGGACAAGGTCAAAGAGATTCGCCTTCCCCAACGCGCCCTCATTCAATGTCATCACGACCAGCTCACCCTGCGTCCGCACCGTCCCGATGGATCGTCCCGGCTCCTGCCGCATTTGCGCACGCGCCACATTAGGCAAGAGCAAAACACCAAACAAAACCCCGATAGTTAAGAAAATTGGGCAACGGCCTTTCTTCATAAAAGCTCCCTCTCTACACAAATTGATCTTTAGCAAGCCAGTAGTAAGGCACGCGGCGAAAGGCACTGTCTTGTATGCCTGTAAGATGACATGAATCAGCTTAACGAAGGGGCTGCCCCGAAAACGTTTTATGGCTGGCACATAATTGGGGGAATGAACGATGGATGCTACACTACCGCCACCGCATGACCAGCGAGCTTCAGCAAAACATTATTTCCTTTGTCGTGCATAATCCGCCGCGCGTGGAGGTGCATCGGCATCATTGCTTTCAAATTGTCATCAGCCTGCGCGGCACGTTTTCCTGCACGATAGCAGGCACCGCGCTGACGCAACATACCGGGTTCATTGTCAATCAGAACATTGCCCATTCCTGCCAGGCAGGTGCGGCCACGGTGTTGGTATTTTTTATTGATGCCGAAAGCTATCACGGTTGGCAATTGCGGGCGTTGCTGGCAGGCCGACCGTTTCTGGACACCGCAGCGTTTTTTACCGAAGTCCAGTCGCAGGAACTATGTGCCGATGGCAACGAAAGATTGTCGCGCCTGGAGCTCCAACAAATCGCGGGGGAAATTTTCGCAAGCATCCTGCCCGCGCAACTCTCCGCAACAAGCTTTCTGCCCGATGACCGCATCAGCCGCGCCACACGCTTCATTGACGCGCATCTGAGCGAGAGCCTACGCCTCGAAGACCTAGCCGAGGTGATGGGGTTGTCACCCGAACGCGCGCGGCATTTGTTTGCCCAGACTACGGGCTCGCCCTTTTCGCAATACCTGCTCTGGAAGCGCATCAAACAGGTCATCGTCACCGTGCAGGACGGGAAATTGTCGTTGACCGAGGCCGCGCTGCAATTTGGCTTTGCCGATCAGGCGCATTTTTGTCGCGTCTTCAAACGCACCTTCGGCATGGCCCCCAAAACCCTGCTCAAAAATAGCCGTTTCGTTCAATTCTTAACCCCTTTCCCGCCCTAAACTCGCACGCGGGAAAGCAAAGAACAAAGGATTAAACATGAACATCGCAATCATTGGAGCCTCCGCGGGCGTGGGATTGTGTTGCGTCGAGCTGGCCCTGCAACGAGGTCATCACGTCACCACCTTGTCCCGTTCGATAGCATCGTTACCCAATCACCCACAGTTAGACCGTTTGCAAGGCAGTGCCACCAATCTGCCAGAGCTAAAAAATGCCATCGCTCAGGCGGATGCAGTGATCGTCGCGTTAGGAACAGGAAAAAGCACGAAAGCAACGACACTGTATACGGAGGCCGCGCACAAGCTGATCCGCGCGCAACAGGATTTACAGTTAACGATTCCCTTCGTCATCCTGACTGGTTTCGGCGCGGGCGAGAGCGCACAGTACCAGGGATTTTTCATGCGCATGTTCTTTAAGTTACTGCTGGAAAGCGTCTATAAAAACAAAACCGAGATGGAAGAAATGATCGCCGAGAGTAATTTAAATTGGATCATTGCGCGTCCCGGTGTACTTACCAATAAACCTTTGTCAGGGCGATATAGAGTAGAAACAAAATACTATCAGGGAATGAAGATCGGTAGTATCGCACGCTACGACGTAGCAGATTTCTTAGTCAGTCAGGCAGAACATCCGACACTGCTAAAAACCTATCCGGCACTGTCGAATAAGTAAGAAGCTCTATTAACCCGCTTACCGAGAAGTAATCGCTTAGTAAAGGAGTAGTTTTGACAATGAACAAGAAAGAAAAAACCGTCGCCTTATTACAAAGTATCGAAACCGGAAATCCCGAACCCTTTTCGTACTTGAACCCGCAAAAGTATATCCAACATAACTTATCCATCCCGGACGGGATCGCAGGCATCAGCGGTGTCGTACAAAACAAACCGCCGCAGGGCTTCAAGGTGCGCGTCGTGCGGGCGTTTGAAGATGGCGACTATACTTTTGCACATACTGAATATGATTTCTTCGGCCCGAAAGTCGGGTTTGATGTTTTCCGCTTTGAAGAGGGCTTGATTGTTGAGCATTGGGATAACCTGATTAACCTGCAACCGCCCAATCAAAGCGGCAGAAGTCAAACCGATGGGGAAACAATCGTGGCGGATTTAGATCAAACACAAGTTAACAAACAGATCGTAATCGACTTCATTACGGATAACTGGATAAACAATAAAAATACTTACACAGAATACATTGCGGACAATGTTTACCTGCAACATAACCCCAGAGGAAAAGATGGGCTGGATAGCTTTCTGAGTACGTTGGAATACTTTGCCCAAAACAAGATTGAGATGTACTTCACGAAAATACACAAAGTCCTAGGCGAAGGGAATTTTGTACTGTCAATGAGTGAAGGAATGTTCGGCGAAAATGGCGGTGAGATCACCTCATTCTATGATTTGTTCCGCCTGGAAAATGGCAGGATTGTCGAACATTGGGATGTGATTGAACCCATCCTGCGACGCGCGCAGTGGCAAAACACCAATGGGAAATTTTAGTCAGCGATCCCTTTCAGGTGTATTGGCACATTCAGTTGAGGGCGCAAACAGGAGCAGCCTGCCGCGGGCCGGAGTTCTCGTTGATTGCTTCATTTGCAATCGGCGCGCGCTTCGCCTACAACGGGTGCTGCTAATGTATGCCTGTTTCGTCTCTCAAAATTGTCCTCATACGCCCGCGTGATCCCAACAACATCGGAGCGGCAGCGCGTGCGATGAAAAACTTCGGGTTGTCTTCGCTGGCCGTTGTTGCGCCGTTTACTCCCACCTGGAATGAAGTGGTGTCGGCGGTCAATGCCGAAGATGTGCTAAAGCAGGCGGACGTCTTTGCAACGATTGAGGAAGCTGTCGCGGATTGTACGTTCGTCGTTGGCACCGCCGACCGCTCGCGCGTGCGCGATAAGCATCGCCCCTACACACCACAGGATTTGCACACAGAATTGGCGGCAACGGCACATCGTCTGGCGCTGGTGTTTGGTTCCGAAAAACACGGCTTGACGAATGACGATCTGGCCCATTGCCACCGCACGCTGAGCCTGCCAACTGCGCTGGAATGCCCTTCAATGAATCTGGGGCAGGCAGTAGCGATTTCCGCTGTTATGAATTTTCGCGCTGGCAATCAGCAGCAGATAAGGTAAACACAAGGCGCAACCACGCAACAGCAGGCGAGATCGAAACAAGTTTGCAATTATTGGCCGCCGTCTTGCGCGAGTCCTGCCTTTGTCTCTGCCTACGACCGAAGCAGCGACAATTACCAAAAATGCGGCAACAGTTGCTGTGACTCGGCTTAATACGCGCCGACGCAAATCTGCTCTGCGGTGTGTTGCGCCAAATTCAATGGAGGTTCGAGAACAAATGAAATTGACGAATAAAACCGCTGTCATCACCGGGGCAGGCTCCGGCCTTGGGCGCGCCATCGCGCTGCGCTTTGCGGCAGAAGGCGCGCGTATCGTGGTAGCCGAATTGAACGAAGCGAGCGGCGCTGAAACGGCCTGCCTCATTCAAACGCAGTGGCGAAGCCATCGCTGTCACGACAGATGTCAGCGATGCCGCAGCGGTCGCGCAACTCTTCCAAACGATAGATGCGCAAGGCTGGGGTGTAGACATCCTCGTCAATAATGCCGGGCAGGGTTGCACGCTCACGCCGCTGCATCAACTAACGGACGAAGCGTGGCAAGCGATGATAACACTATCGAACGGCACGTTTTATTGCACGCGCGCGGCGCTGCAACGAATGCTGCCCCGACAATCCGGGGCGATTATCAATCTGTCTTCCGTGGCAGGTGCTTAGCTTGCGATGCCGATGGGCGCGTCGTATTCGGGGCGCTGGCACAGGCATCATCGGCTTCACGAAAGCCGCAGGCAAAGAGGTCGCGCGCTTTGGCATTCGCATCAACGCTTATCGCGCCGGGCTGGGTGGAAACGCCGATTCTGGATCATTTGCCTGACAAATTGCGCGATGGCATGGCGAACACCGTACCGCTCGGTCGCATTGGCCAACCGGAGGAAATTGCGGCGCTGGCCTTATTTTTAGCGAGCGATGAGGCCAGCTATGTCATTGGCCAGGTCATCAGCCCAAATGGTGGCGGATATGCCTAAAGCGGCGAGTGAGGTAAGGAGGAGGCGAAATCAATCCGGCCTGAGCAGGATTAACGAGATGAACAGGAGCAACGCCGACCAAACGGCGGGGTTTCTTCTCATCCTGTCAATCCTGCCTCAGTCCGCAGTTACTTGACGGCACCAACGCGCAAGAGTTCTGAACGTACTTGCTCATTCGTGGGGCGTTGATACGTCACTTGGTCGAACAGGCGCGAGACGACGATGCCGTCTTTGTTGATGATGTAGGTCATCGGATACGGGATGCCGGATTCCTTGAAACTATTGGTATCGACATCAAACTGTTCTTCGGCTGGATTGTACAGCCCGTACTGGTCAATCACTTTGTGTGGCGTATCGCTCAGCAGCGTCAGATCGAAGACGCCCGGATATTCGGGTTTATTGGTTTCTTCGATCATCTTGCGCGAATCGTTGTGCGAGTCTTTGCTAATTGCGAGGATCGCAACGTTTTTCTTTTCTTCGTCATTTAGCAGGAATTTCAACTGTCCCAGTTGATGTTGACAGTGTCCTCAGAAAAAGCCGCGATAAAAGACGAGGACGACGAATTTTTTGCCGCGAAAATCCGACAGATGCACGACTTTGCCGTTGATGTCTTCCAGCGAAAAATCCAGCGCCGACTTGCCCACGACAACGCGATCTAAATCAGTGCGGCGCGGGTCAGCCGTCGGGGGCGGCGTGACAGAAGGCGTGGGGGAATTGGACAACGGCTTGGATAAATCGCTAACCGTTGCTTTGGGCTGTTCACAACTCCACAACAACAGACAGCAAACAAACAAACCGAAACTGGTAGTAAGGTTTCGTAACTTCATGCGGTTTTCCCAAACTAAAGTTCTCTGACTTGGACGCCCGCGCGGGCAATTTTGTAGGGGATGACTTGCCCGCCGACTTCCTGTAATACCTGTTCGACTTCGGCCTTGCGTCCGGCTTCGCAGTAAAACGCGACGCAACCGCCGCCACCTGCACCGCAGACTTTCGCGGCTTCTGCACCGTGCTGCTTGGCTTTGACGATGAGTTCGTCAATGAATTCGGTCGAAATGCCGGGGACTAAATCGCGGCGGCTCGCCCATTCTTCGGCAAAGATCGCGCCGATTTTATCGAAAGATTTGGCTTCCAGTGCCTGTTCGATTTTGACTGCCGTGTCGCAGATGCGCTCAAATTTCGCAAAGATCGCGGGGTCGCCGTCAATGTGCGTCTTGAACATTTCCCAATTGTTCGCACCCGAATTGCGCGGGGCGTGGCTGTAACAAAGCGCGATGCGGCTTTCCAATTCATCCAAATCCGTCGGCACTTCCGAGCGAAGCACGCCTTCCACGCGCAGCTTGACGTTCGACACGCTGCCATAAACGGCAGGAAAATAATCCTGAAAGCCTGCCGGGACTTTCAGCACCTGCGTTTCGACGTTGGCAGCCAGAAACGGCAGGCGTTCCTGTTTGTAGCGATTGCCCGTCAAATGATTCAGCGCCGCGCAAAGCGCGATATTCAGCGCCGAAGACCCCGCGAGTCCGGCACCCGCCGGAGCCATGCAATCGGTCGTAATCGTCAGCCCGGTTTCCGGCTTGAAGAAATAGACGAGTTTGGCAATCAGCGGCAATTCTTCATCATCGCGCAACGCCTGATAAGAATTGATTTCGACTCGTGTGCCGCGATCTTTTGATTCAAACAAATACTGCCCATCGTCGCGCGTTTCAATGCGGCAACGGGCGTATTGATCAATGGCAAAATTGATCGTCTGCGCGTGTTCGTGAAATAAATAAAGTGGCCAGATGTCTACGGTGCCGCCTGCTAAATCAATGCGCGTGGGCGCTTGTGCTTCGATAATCAAACAAACTTCCTCACAGTTTTAGGATTTAGGATTTGGGATTTAGGAGGGAGGGAGGTGGTTGGTGTTTCACCTAAATCCTATGTCCTAAATCCTCCCCCACTACGCCGCCTGCGATTTATTGCGGAGATTTGGCGACAGCTCGCGGCGCAGGGGGATGATTTCAGTTTTTATTTCCGTTTTTGGGGAGTCGGCCTCGCGCGGCTCCCGCAAACCAAGAATGCCCAGTTCCGGGAATTTATGAGCGAGCCAATACCGCTCAATCAAATATACCGTCCCGGCAATGATCAGCGTGACAACAACCGCCATCAGCAGCATCAGGCCGATGCGTTGTACCCGCCCGATGATGAGTTCAATCGCGCCGCTGAAAAAATAGCCAATCCCGGCTAACACGCCAACCCAAACCATACAACTCGCCGCTGTTAACGGGCCAAAGCGGCGATAACGCATTTGGGCAAAGCCCCAGAACACCGCACTGGCGGTGCGCATCCCGTAAATGTATTTGACCAGGAAAATCGAATAGATGCCAAAACGCTGGCTCAATCGTTCCAGGCGCGGCTGGGCGCGTTGCAGCCAGGCGCAATCGCTAATCGTGCGCTTGCTCGTATGGCCGAGCCAATACCCGATGGAATCGCCGGCGAAGCCACCCGCTGTCCCACACACGAAGACTTCGCCAAAGCTACACAACCCGTAATGCGCCAGGACACCAGCGAACAACAACGTCAATTCGCCTTCGATCATAGCGCCGAAGAACACAGCCCACAGGCCATATTCGCGGATGAGATTTTCAACTAAGAGCAACAAGCAGTTTGCCTCCATTGGCATTATTTACCGCGCTGTTGGGGCGTAAAATCGGGGGCAGCGGGCAAATAGACGGCTTGGAGTCAGGAACCGATGACTACCAGGCTATTACAACGACCTTGCATGCGATGACTACTCGAATAGAAACATTGAATCACGAGATGGTTTTCGTTTTTGCTCGCTAATTTCCCACCTCGGAGGAGTACCTGTGACCACTGGATGCGCGAAAGCTCTGGCGCAAAGCGTTTGTAAGATACCTGAAGCAGAAATTTTGGGCAAGTCCGTGCGCTGGCTTCTCTGCCCTGGTGGGGCGTGACAAAAATTGGCAGGCAGTTGGCAATCGTTTTTTTCTGGCCTAGAGTGAAGTGTATGCGGATGAAATCGAAGCTTTACATTGCCGCCGGATTCGGGGCTGTCGCGTTAGGCATTGCGGGCATTCCCTTGCCGCTACTGCCGACAACGCCTTTTTTGTTGCTGGCTGCGTACTGCTTTGCGCGCGGCAGCGAACGTTGGCATCAGTGGTTGCTAACGCATCCCAAGCTCAGCCCGTATATTCTAGCCTTTCGAGAAAAACGCGGCCTGACGCGCAAACAGAAATGGCGCATTGCTGGCGCGCTGACACTGACGTTGCTGGTGAGCGGCGCATTTTCACCGTACCTGATTGGCAAAGTCCTGGCGCTGGCGTTCTGGCTCGGCTGGATGATTTTTTTATTCACACGCCCGTCGCCGCTGCCACCGCCTTAAACCAAATGCTTTTCTTTTTCCCGATGCAAAGTATCGCGCGGCAGTTCCTCCGGCGCTGGCAGCAAATCCGTGGCCGCCTCAGTAATAGAGTTTCGTATTGGCAATTCGTTCGTGATCGGCGCGGCGATGGGGCGCGGCGGCGGTGGCAAACGTGCGGTTTCAGTTTTCGGATTCAGCGTCAGATGCAACCGTCGCAGCCCCGCCACCAAAGCCCACAACCCAATGGTGTTGAGCAAACCTGAAATCACCAAAAATTTGAAGAGCGGGAAATCCAAGAGCAGCGCCAGCCCCGGAAAAAATGCTCCCGCCAAAAATAGCAGCACACTCATCACAATCCATTGATACCCGGCACGCGCGCCAGCCGTCAGGCGCAACACTTCGAGTTCGGCAGGCGCATGCGATTTGATCGGCGCGCCGCATTTGCGACAAAACCGCGCCTCGCCGCTCACCATCGTGCCGCAACCAGCACAAGCGAAGGGCTGCGCGTGCTGCGAGGCTAAGGCTACAATCGCCTCTGCTTCGCGCGTCAGCGTCTGGCAATCGCCAGTGGTAAAAATGCCACTATGTTCGATGCAGTAATCAAATGTCACCTGCGTTGCGCCGGAGCCGTGCGAACGAAAACTAACTGCAAGCTCAATGGGGTATTCCAACGCAATCGCCGACAAATACGCGCTGGCCCACCCCGAAGCGCCGTGGCGCGCCTGAAGCGGGTTCTCGCTAACCACGCGATAGCCAATTTGCTCCAATGCTATGATGAGCCGCTGGCGAACGGTCTCGACGTTTCCCGCCATCATCAGCGTTACATCGTGCTCGGCAATCATGTTCATCCCATTCCCAAATTCAGCAGACATACAGGCCCCTTTGCAGCAAAAAATTGTTAGTGTTCATACGACTGTTGCAAATCCAAGGTTTGCCGATTTTGAGCTAGAGAAACAACCTAAACAAGTAGATAAGCAACCGACTCGCTTGACAGGGCTGCTAGCAATTTGCTACTTTCCCTGCCTCTTGGAAGTGACCTTAGGCTCGTAGCTCAGGGGTAGAGCACTACCTTGACACGGTAGGGGTCAGCGGTTCAAATCCGCTCGAGCCTACCATTTTTTCAGAAATGGTGATGAGGTCAATGTTCATTAGTTCAACGTCAGCTCCAGAAGAGTTGTCAGGTATTATGCAGAAACGATTTCCGACCTTTCGGACAACGCGCACTAGCAAGCTGCGGTGATTCCAAGAATCATTCATCGCAGCATATTTCTGCATTAGACGACCGCTGACGTAGGACCTTACCTGAAGCACTAATACTTTTTTTGTTAGCTTTTGGGACTGTCCGGTCAACGAATTTGAGATTGGAAATTTGAGATTTGAGATGGAGTCTCAAGCTCAGATTTCAGGCTACAGCAGTCCCGGCTGTGTTGCCGTTACTTTTATTAAGGCAATGAGCGAATTAGAAAATCAAGCAGTTCAAAAAGAAGCATTGACGGCGTTCGACCTCTTCAAGCAGCAAGATCGCGACGTGGCGAAAAAAGCTATCGCCGCGCGGCTCTTGCGCAATGGCGTGAAGCAGGAAGACCCCGTGGATTTAAGTTACGTGCCGCAAGCGGGCGAAACGGTCGAACCATTGACGCCTGAATCCGGCAACGAGGCGCTCGAAGTCTATCGCCACTCGACCGCGCATTTGCTCGCAGCGGCGGTGTTGGATTTGTATCCCGGCACGAAACTCGGCATCGGCCCGGCCTTGCTCGACGATCCGAAGGGCGGTTTTTATTACGATTTTCAGCGACCGGAAGGCGAACGATTCACGCCCGACGATTTGCCGAAGATCGAAAAGAAAATGCGCGATCTGATTAAGCGCAATCTGGAATACAAACGCCTGCTGATGTCGAAGGCGGAGGCGGCGCAGAAATTTTCTGAGCTTGGCGAACCGCTGAAATGCGAGTTGATTGAGGAAAAAGCAGGCGACGTGGTCAGTTGCTACACGATTGAAGGCACGCCGTTCGTGGATTTTTGTTTAGGGCCGCACATTCCTTCGACGAGCAAGATCAAAGCGATCAAGCTGCTTTCGATTGCCGGTGCGCATTGGAAGGGCGATGAATCGCGCCCGCAAATGCAGCGCATTTACGGTACGTCGTTCTTTTCCCAAGAAGACCTCGACGCCTGGATCAAGCAAAAGGAAGAGGCGGAAAAACGTGACCATCGTCGCATCGGGCCGGAGCTTGATCTGTTCAGTTTCAGCGATGCGATTGGCCCCGGCCTTGTGCTGTGGCATCCGAACGGCGCGCTGATTCGCAAGGTCATCGAGCAGTTTTTGAATGAAGAGTTATACAAGCGCGGTTACAGTTTCGTGAACACGCCACACGTCACGCAATCCGAACTCTTCCGCATTTCTGGCCACCTGGAAAATTATCAGGAAGGCTTGTATCCGCCGATGACGGACAAAGAGAACGAGCAAATTGAGTATCGGATGAAGCCGATGAATTGCCCGTTCCACATCCAGATTTACAAGTCGCGGCAGCGTTCGTATCGTGACTTGCCGCAGCGATACGCCGAATACGGGATGGTTTATCGCTACGAACGTTCGGGCGTCACGCACGGACTGATGCGCGCGCGCGGCTTCACACAGGACGACGCGCATTTGTTTTGCACGCCGGAGCAGTTGGTCGGTGAAGTGCTTGGTTGTCTTGATCTGGTAGATTTTGTTGTCAAGGCATTCGGGTTTGAATACAAAGCCGAATTGTCGGTGCGCCACGCGACGGATCATGCGAAATATTTGGGTTCGGATGAAGTTTGGAATCTGGCGGAAAAATCGCTGACAGATGCGCTGGATCAATACGGGTTGCCCTACGTGCGGATGGAAGACGAAGCGGCGTTTTACGGGCCGAAGATTGACTTCAAGGTGGTAGACGCGATCAAGCGGACGTGGCAGCTTTCGACAATTCAGGTGGATTTCAATTTGCCAAACCGCTTCGGCATTGAATTCATTGGGCCGGACAACAAACCGCATCAGCCGATTATGGTACATCGCGCGATTCTCGGTTCGTTCGAGCGGTTCTTCGGCATTTTGATTGAGCATTACGCGGGCGCGTTTCCCGTCTGGCTCGCGCCGGTACAGGCCGTTGTGTTGCCGATTTCGGATCGCTTCAACGAACAGGCGCAGAAGGTCGAAGCGGAATTGAAAGCCGCCGGTCATCGCGTTGCCTCGGATCAACGCAGCGAAAAAATCGGCGCGAAGATTCGCGATGCACAGCTCAAGAAAATTCCCTTCATGCTCATCATCGGCGAGCGTGAAGCTGAATCCGGCATGGTCGCCGTGCGTGACCGTGTCAAAGGAGACTTAGGCGCAGTTCCCGTCGCGGAATTTGCGGCGCGTCTCAGCGAGTTGAATAAAACTCGCACGCTGACTACTTAGGATTCAGTATTTAGGATTTAGGATTTAGGGAGGCAGGTTCCTCTCTCCCTTAAATCCCAAATCCCAAATCCTAAATCCTTAACTCGTAGGAGGTGAATTTATCGCTACAACTCCCTTTCAAGGCGGTTATCGTGGCCCTCGTGGACCGCAACGTGGGAATCAGAGAGGCCCGCAGGTACGCACCAACGAACGCATTCGGGCGAAAGAAATTCGTGTCATTGACGAAGAAGGACAAGTCGGCGTGATGTCGCCGCAAGACGCCTTACGCATTGCGCGCGAGCGCGGACTGGATTTAGTCGAAGTCGCGCCGACCGCGCAACCGCCCGTTTGCAAGATTATTGATTTTGGCAAGTACCTGTACGAGCAAAAGAAACGCGCGCACGAAGCCAAGAAAAAGCAAGTAACCATCGAGGTCAAAGAAATCAAGTTCCGTCCCGCGACCGACCAGCACGACTACAATTTCAAGATGAAGCACGCGCAGGAAATCTTGCAGGATGGCAATAAGGTCAAGGCTACGGTTCGCTTCAAAGGCCGCGAAATCACGCACAAAGAACTCGGCGCGGCCTTGCTGGATCGCCTCACCACCGATTTAGCCGAACACGGGCAACTGGAATTTCGCCCGCGTTTGGAAGGGATGCAGATGATTGCGATTTTTACACCGAAGAAATAATTTCGTAGTGGTCGGTGGTCAGTGGTCGGTGGCCGGTCGCGAGCCAATCACCGATCACCGACCACCGACCACTGACCACCAAGGAGCTTTTATGCCTAAATTAAAAACACATCGTGGTGCGGCGAAGCGATTTCGTACCACCGCGACCGGGAAAATCAAGCGCGGGCACTCGCATGCACGTCACATTCTGACCAAGAAAACAGCCAAGCGGAAACGCTATCTCGACATTGACGTAATGGTGGCGGAAGCCGATCAGAAACGTGTCGAAGCGATGCTGCCTTATGGCAGAGACTAACTTGGTGCAGCCCACTGGACGGCCTGCGTCTTTCTCAATTTATAGCACCAGCAAACACCTGCAATTGGCTTTGCTGATTTTTTAGGAGGAAACTATGCCTCGCGCAAAACGTGGAAATAAGCGCTTGCAGAAGCGCAAAGATTTACAAAAATTGGCCAGCGGTTATCGCGGCACCAAGAGCAAATTGTATCGTTCGATGAAAGAATCCGTCGAACGCGCGCTGAAATTCGCCTATGTCGGTCGTAAGCTGAAAAAGCGCGATTATCGCTCGCTCTGGATCGTGCGCATCGGTGCGGCAGCTCGATTGAACGGACTCAATTACAGCCAATTTATGCACGGCCTGAAAGCTGCCGACATCAACCTGGATCGCAAGCTGCTTGCCGATCTGGCCGTTAATGATGCCCATGCGTTTGCTGAATTAGTGGGGCTGGCGAAAAAAGGCTTGAGCCAGGCCAGCAACGGCACGGGCGCGCCCGCGCCAGCACCGGTTGCCAAGCCTGCCACGCAACCTGCGCCCGCCGCTCCGGCTCCCGTAGAAGCGCCTGCCGCCGCTCCTTCCGACTTGATTGATGTCGAAGGCATTGGCCCGGCGTATGAGAAGAAACTGGCCAACGGCGGCGTCACCTCACGCGCCGAATTGCTTGGTGCCGACCTGTCCGCGTTAGCTACCAGTTCCGGTATTGGCGAAGGGTTGCTCAAGAAGTGGGTCAGCCAGGTGCAGCTCGCACAACTCGAAGGTCTTTCCGATCAGGACGCCGAAATTCTGGTCGCGGGTGGCATTAATTCCGTGCAGGATTTGGCCGCCGCGCATGCCGACATTCTGAACGGCACCCTGATCGCCATCAATGCGGAAAAGAATCTGGTGAAAGAAGTGCCCTCCGTCCTGCAAATCAAAAACTGGATTGAACAGGCCAAAGCGTAGCAGGCACGACACAATTTCTTTCTGGTTATTTCCCAAACACAGACCCAAGATCACGAGCCGGCGGGCGAATGATCTTGGGTCGTTCTTTCGAGTAGGATTTGAGATTTGAGAATTGCACTCCTCCCGTCTTTTCTCAAACCTCAGTTGGCATTCCTTCTCAAATCTCAAATTTCAAATCACCCTATGTCAGATCGTCTTTCTCAATTGCGCGCCGACTTCGATGCGGAATTAACAGCAGCAGCGACGGATGCGGCGGCAACGGCGCTGCGGGATCGTTGGTTAGGTCGCAAGAACGGCTTAATGACAGCCGAGATGAAAACGCTCGGCGCGCTCGCGCCCGAAGAGCGCAAAGTCGCCGGACAACAAATCAACGAACTGAAAGCACACGTCGAAACGGCGATTGAAGCTTTGCAGGCGCGCTTTGCCGCCGAACGCGAAGCCGCGCAGCTTGCAGCGGAAAGCATTGATGTGACGTTGCCAGGGCGGCACATTCCGGCTGGCCATCTGCATCCGATTACGCTTCTGCGCCATCGCATCGAAGACATTTTCGTTTCGATGGGTTACGAAATCGAAGACGGGCCGGAAATCGAAACCAACTTTTACAACTTCGACGCGCTGAACATTCCGGCGAATCATCCGGCGCGCAGCCCGCAGGACACGTTTTATCTTGCAGGCGCAGACCTGGCGCTACGTTCGCAAACCTCAACGATGCAGATTCACGCGATGCAAAAGCGGCGTCCGCCCTTACGAGTAGCGGCTCCCGGACGCGTCTTTCGCCGCGATACGCCGGATGCGACGCACAATCCGATGTTTTATCAGGTCGAGGGATTGCTCGTGGATCGGCACATCACACTCGGCGATTTGAAAGGTACGGTCGAAGAATTCGTGCGCCGCCTCTTCGGCCCCAACACCAAAATCCGCTTTCGCCCGTCGTACTTCCCTTTCACCGAACCAAGTGCCGAAGTGGATTACAGTTGCTTCAAATGTGGCGGCACGGGCTGTCGCATCTGCAAAGGTTCGGGCTGGATCGAAATGGGCGGCTCCGGCCTCGTGCATCCGAACGTGCTGAAGGCGGTGAATATTGATCCGCAGGAATTTTCCGGCTTCGCGTTTGGCCTGGGCTTGGATCGGTTGTGCGCGCTGATGTACGGCCTGGATGACATTCGGCTGTTGTACGAAAATGACGCGCGTTTTCTGGAACAGTTTGTATAATAGCGTGGCCGGATCGCGTCGCGTTGCCAACGACGTAAAAGTTCATTAGCCAATTTATTGCCAGCGGGGTAGCTGTCAATCACAACCAGGAGAATCTTATGCAACACTCTCAGCCAGGGGGAAAGCCGTTGTGCTTGCTCGTCGCATTATTGCTCGCATGTTTTAGCGGACAGGCGCAGGACATTAACACCAGAACCTTTAAGCTCACGCAAATTCAGTTTGAAGGCTTGAAAGAAATCACGTTGGAGAAAGCTATCGAAACAACCGGCTTACAAAAGGGACAAAGCGTGCAGTTACCGTTATTGCAGCAAGCTTCCCAACGGTTGCTCACCAGCGGCCTTTTTCGGCAGGTAAATTTCAAATACAGGTATCGCGGTGATGAGATCGAAGCGACGTTTGTGATCGAAGAAAATCGCACGTCGCTGCCATGCTTCTTCGATAATTTCGCGTGGTTCACCGATGAAGAATTGTATGCCGCCATTCGCCGCGACCTGCCGAATTTTACGGGCAAGGCAACCGAAGGTGGCGAGATGGTCGAAACGATTCGCCGCGCGCTGGAAAAGCTGCTGCGCGAAAACAAGCTGACGGGACGAGTCGAAGCCGAGATGACCAACGGCGGCAACACGCATCTCTTTCGGGTCGCCGAAACCAAGCTGCCCGTATGCGAAGTGAATTTTGCCGGTGTCGCCGCCTTCGATCTCAAACCGCTGCGGGAGGAAATGAAAGAAATCTTCGGCACCGAATATTCGCGCGAAGCCAGCGTCATCATTGCCCGCGACAGAGTGGTGCCGCTTTATCATCAAAAAGGCTATTTGAAGATACGAATTAAAGGCGCACAAGCGACATTCAATCAGGCTACCAGCGGCAAATGCGCGCAACAGGTCACGGTCTTGTTTCCACTCGAAGAAGGGCTTTCGTATCGCTGGAACGCACCGAACTGGAGCGGGCTGGAAGTGCTGACCGTTGATTTACTGACACCGCGCTTTGGCCTGAAACCCGGCGACGTGGCGGATGGGTTGAAAATTCGCAAAGGGCTGCGCGACATTTCCGACCTGTATTTGAGCAAGGGCTATTTCGGTCTGGACCTGAAACCGCAACCTAGCTTTGACGAGGCCGCGCGCACTGTGACCTACAACATCGCGATGAAAGAAGGCCCGCAGTACAAAATCGGCGCGTTGATTACGCAAAAACTCCCCGACACGCTCAACCAGAAGCTCCAGCAACAGTGGCAAGCCATCGCTGGCAAACCTTACGAAGCGACGCTGGTGAATTCGGTTTTGCAGCGCTTCATTAACGACCCGAAAGCCTACGAGCTGCGGATGGAACCTAATCATCAAACCCTCGTCGTACAATTGACGATAGAACCACGCTAAGGATATGCAGGAAATCATTGACGACTTTGCCCAAACAATTGCCACTGCCTGCGAACGGCTCGCGCAAATCAGCGAGGCCGAGAGCGCCGCGTTTCCGGCTCCCGGCAAATGGTCGAAGAAAGAAATCCTCGGCCATTTGCTGGATTCCGCCTCGAACAATCATCAGCGCTTTGTGCGTGCGCAACAAACAGACGAACTGCAATCACCGCGTTATGCGCAGGAGGAGTGGGTCGCCGCGCAAAATTATCAGGCCGTTGCGTGGCGCGAGTTGCTGGCGTTTTGGCAAAGTTATAATCAACATTTGCTGCACGTCGTAAAACAAATTCCGGCAGAAAAATTAACGAACATCGTGCGCGTGGGCGATCTTGAACCTGTGACGCTCGGCTTCCTGATTGAAGATTATGTAAAGCATATGCAGCAGCATTTGCGACAGATTTTAGGCTAATGTTTTTATGAAAGTTTCTTACAACTGGCTCAAAGAATTCGTCAACATTGACCTGACACCCCGCGAATTAGCGACGCGGTTGACGATGATCGGACATGCGGTGGATGGGGTCGAAGAACACGGCGATGATTTCGTCCTCGAAATTGATCTGACCTCGAATCGGCCCGATTGCCTCTCGCATCTCGGCATTGCGCGCGAAGTGGCGACAGCACTGAATCAACCGTTGCAAATGCCGACTATCCAAATCCACGAAGGCGCAACAGCGACAACAGAAGTGGCTTCGGTGGTCATAGAAGATTTCAATCTCTGCCCACGCTACACCGCGCGCATTATTCGCGGCGTTAAGGTTGGGCCTTCGCCGCAATGGCTCGTGCAGCGACTGGAGGCACTCGGTCAGCGCAGCGTCAATAATGTTGCCGACATCACAAATTACGTGATGCTCGAATTGGGGCAACCGCTGCACGCCTTTGATCTCGATCAACTGGACGGACAACGCATCGTCGTGCGGCGCGCAACGGAGAAGGAAAAAATCACATTGCTCGACGGCGAAGAAAAAGAATTGTCCGCCGCAATGCTCGTCATCGCCGATGCCGAAAAGCCCGTCGCAATGGGCGGCATCAAGGGCGGCTTGGATTCGGGCATCTCGGACGCGACGGTAAACGTTCTGCTCGAAGCAGCGTATTTCGATCCGACTTCGATTCGGCAAACGTCCAAATCGCTCGGCGTCAGCACCGAAGCGTCGTATCGCTTTGAGCGCGGCGCAGATTACGAGATGTCAGCGCTGGCGTCCAATCGCGCAACAGCGTTGATTGCAGAACTGTGCGGCGGCGAAGTGCTGGCGGGCATTGTGGATGTCAAAGCGGCGTTGCCAGAGCGCCAGCCGATTCCGTTGCGACTCTCCCGCTACGAGGACAAAACCGGATTGACAGTAGAACTGGGCGAAGCCGCGCGCATCCTGACTACGCTTGGCTTGACGGTCGAACTGGGTACGAACAGTTTGACCGCACTAGCGCCATCGTGGCGGCACGACTTGTCCATCGAAGAAGACTTGATCGAAGAAATCATTCGCATTGTCGGCTACGACAAATTGCAAACGACGCTGCCGGGCAGCGCAGGCGCAGGGGCTTATTTGCCCGGCGAAACTGGACGCCTCGCCGTGCGCAGCACCTTGACGCAACTGGGCTATCACGAAGCGGTAAATTTTAGCTTTGTCAATGCCGAGACGGATGCGCTACTAACCAATGCGTCATCCATCGCCCGCCTGCAACTCAGCAATCCGATTGACACGACACAAAGCGAGATGCGCACGACCTTGCTGGGCGGCTTGCTGGATTCGCTTGCGCGCAATCTTAACCACGGCACGCGCAATGTGCGATTGTTTGAAATCGGCAAATGCTTCACGGCAAGTGATGGGCTGGAACGCCCCTGGGAAACGGAGCAACTGGCGCTCATTGCGACTGGCGCGCGCAATGAAACTGATTGGCAGGCGGCAACCGTACGGTATGATTTTTATGACTTCAAAGGCGCACTGGAAGCGATTCTTGAGTCGTTAAATCTTTTTCAAATACTTTTCACACCCACAAGCACGCTTCCCTATTTGCATCCGGGGCGGGCTGCGGTAATATCGCTGGGCAATGATCCGGTGGGGCAAGCAGGTCAACTTCACCCTCACCTGACGACGCGTTATAAATTCAAGCAACCGATTTTTATCGCCGAACTGAACTTAGGTATGCTCCTGACGGCCCAGGCAAAAGAAGCTCGCTATCAGCCCTTACCGAAGTTCCCTACGGTGTTGCGTGATATAGCAATTTTGGTGGATCAAGCCGTTCATTGGGCCGAAATTGACAGCGCCATCAAAGCCTTACGAATTCCGCACCTTGAAAATGTACGCCTGTTCGATTTGTACGCAGGCAAAGAATTGCCGTCGGGCAAACATTCGCTGGCGCTCGCGTTGCGTTTGCGCGCGGCGGATCATACGCTGACGGAAGCGGAAATCAACGAGATGCACGAACTCGTCGTCAAGACATTGCAGGAGAGATTTGGCGCAGAATTGCGATGAAGGCTGGTGATCGGTGGTCAGTGGCCGGTGGCCGGTAGTTATCAGCAGGATGCTAAACGCAAATAACTACTGGCCACTTGTCACCGTCCACCGGCCACCAACCACTGACTACTACACAGGAGTAATCCCCACATGTCCGTACCCGGATTGGAGAAGTTCTCGCATCTTGAAGATAAGATTTACCGCACCGTCGAGCTATGCAAAACGCTCAAACAGGAAAACGACGTGTTGACGGAGCAGGTGAATGAAATACGCCGCGATTTGCGCGCCAGCTATGCCGAAAAAGAACGACTGGAAACACAGGTCGAACGGTTACTCGCCGACCGTGATGCGATGCGCTTGAAGGTAGAAGCAATGCTTGATGCTATTGCGGTGCTGGAAATGGAAGCCGAAATGGCGGCGAAACGATAAAGCATTCATATTTTGATTGATTCCATGGAAACAACTCCGGCCCAGACCGTGAAGGTGGAAATTTATAACCAGACGTACAACATCCGCAGCCGTGATGGGGACACGGATCGCATTAAAGAACTCGCGGCCTTCGTTAACAGCCGCATGAACGAAATTGCCACCAACGCCTTAACCGTAGACTCGTTACGCCTTGCAATATTAGCCGCCCTACACATTGCCGATGAGTTGTATCAAATGAAGGATCGCCGCGATAAACTCGATCAGGAAATCGGCGAACGCAGCGCCGAATGTGTGGACTTGCTCGACAACCTCCTCAAAACAAAATAGCCTCTTTCTTGCCTCTGCCCTTCCTGCTACTCTTGCCCGGTACGATTTTTCGCAAAGGAATTGTTTGCATGCAAAAACTGATTTCGCTCGTGCTGTTCGTCGCCCTCACGTTACCGCTTGGATTGGCACAGCCAAAGAAGGCTCAGGCGGTCACCGCGCCGTCCAGCGTTGGCAACGTCGAAGACCTCACCGCCGCGCAATTGAAAGCCTATTTGACCTTCATCGCATCGGACGAATTGGAAGGCCGCAGTACCCCTTCGCGCGGGCTGAACATCACGGCGAAATTCATTGCAGCGATGCTCGAACGCTGGGGCGTGCAGCCGGGCGGCGAGAATGGCACCTATTTTCAAAAGATCATTTTGCAGCGCAGCCAATTGCAGGCCGACAAGACTTTTGTGCAAATCAACGGGCAACAGTTCAAGTATGGCGATGATTTCCTGGTCACGGCAAATGCGCCGCTGCGCACGGTGACGGGCAATTGCGTGTTTGTCAGTCACGGCTACATCGTCAAATCCAAAAACGTCAATGCCTATCAAACGGCGGCGGGATTGCTGGATGTCAAAGATAAAATCCTGATCGTCGGTGGCGGCTTGCCGAAAGGCGTCACGGCGCAAGACCTCAGCGGGCAGCGCAGCGATAATTTTATAGACGCCACCGACTATGCCGAACAGCACGGCGCAAAAGCGATCATCCGCTTGCCTAATTCCTACTCGCTGGCGAATTGGAAAACCAGTCAGGTAATAGCGCTGCAACGAAAAGCGCTAGAACCGCAAGCCACTGAGGTCAAATCCCGGCTGCCAGAAATCACTGCTTCGCAGTCGCTACTGAATTCGTTGCTTGCTGGCGAAAAGATGACTGGCGCGGCGCTCTATGATGCCGTGACAGCAGGCGAAACCGTTGAAGGGTTTACGCTCGATAAATCTGTCACGATCACGCTCGGCGGCGAATTGGAGCAGGTGCCAACACAAAACGTCATCGGCATTTTGCCCGGCACAGATCCAACGCTGAAAAGCGAATACGTGGCGATGGGCGCGCATTACGATCACGTCGGCAATTCGCTCGAAAGCCAGTGCATCCCGATGAATGGCGACAGCATTTGCAATGGTGCAGACGATGACGGCTCCGGCACGACAGCCGTGCTGGCCTTAGCCGAAACCTTTGCCAAAGGCGCACGCCCAAAACGTTCGCTGCTCTTCATCTGGCATTGCGGCGAGGAGCGCGGCTTGTGGGGATCAGAATATTTCACGAGCCATCCGACTGTTGAGTTGAAGCAAATCATTACCGAACTCAACATTGATATGATTGGCCGCAGCAAAAAAGCGGGCGACACTGACCCGCGTAACCGCGAATTGTCCGGCCCGCACGAGATTTATGTGATCGGCTCCAAAATGCTGAGCAGCGAACTGGGCACGCTGAGCGAGCGCGTCAATCAAAACTTCCTCAAGCTAACGTTCAACTACAAATACGACGATCCGCGTGACCCGAATCATTTCTTCTCACGTAGCGACCACTTCAATTACGCGAATAAAGGCGTGCCGATTATTTTCTACTTTGACGGCGAACACGAAGACTATCATCGCCCGTCGGATCAAGTGGAAAAGATTGATTTTCAGAAGATGGAAAAAGTCGCGCGCACCGTTTACGCCACCGCCTGGGAATTAGGCAATTCCGCGACGCGCCCGCGCGTGGATAAAAAATTGCCGGTGGAAGCCAGCGGCAATTAAGCACAACAGCAAGTCAGTTAACGGTCACAGTAGACAAACGTGGATGCATCACCGCTGTTGCCCAAGTACAACAAATGAGATGTTTGTTGTACTTGGGCAACAGCGCACCCGTGAAATGCCGTGCCGCAGTAATTGACACTTGTGCGTGCCGTCGGTATAACCCTTTCGTTTTAGCAAAAAGTAACACGAGTTCGCGTTTTCCGGCGCTTGACGCTCAGCGACACCGCCCAGCTGTGAAGCGGATCATTGACAGGCGCAGTCAGCCATTGAAGTCAGGGCGACCACACAGCTTTACTGCCGCCCGGTCACCAAAGTTAGGGGGAAAAATGATTACCTTAGGAACCTTCGACGAGAACGTTACCAGCAGCGCGCTGGATGCGTACAAACACTTGGTCAAAACCACGATGATCGGCACTGACCCGTTGCCGGAGTGGCACAATCAACTGCGCGAAGAGGGCAAGTGGGTGAATTACAGCAAGCTCAGTGCAGATGAGGGAATCACCGTAGCCAAGTTACAGAATTTCTGCACAACGCAGGCTTTTTGGCGACGGAAAAATTCGATGGCATCTGCGGTTATCGCACGGCGGGCGCGATTTTTATGTTCAGGGATATGTGCGCACGATTGAAAAGATTGACATCGGATTTCCTGATGGCAAGTTTGGCAAAGTCTCGCTGTCGCACGTGCGTCGCTGGCAGGAAAATAATTTGAAAGCCGATTGGGCCACCTTCTCTGCCACGAATCCCAGCCCGGAATATCAGCAATGGATGACTTTGCTGCAAGCTGCCCACGTTACCGTGACCGACCGCCACGGTAGTGATGACGAAAATCAGCACGGCGGACCATAGCGATTCGCTGAAGGTGGCAGAGTGGGATTTCGCGCCGGACAAAATTCATTTGCTCGGTCTGCGACACCATCGCACGCCGAGTGATAAGCAAACGCTCGACGATCTTTATCTATTGTTGATTCGCGGCGTCGTGTTCACCTTTTATGGCTCGACCGAACCGGGCGTGAAAGTTGCTGCGGAGTACCCCTTCCTGATTCCTGGGCAACACCGCTACCGATTTGGCGTGCATCAAATGAGCGAGACCAAGAAAGTATTCAAGGCGCTGTGTCCTGCCACCAACGGCGTGCGCGTGCAGCGTTCAGCCAAGCTCTTTCCGACGGAAGCCGAGTTAACGCTTGATCCACGACCGAATACGACCATTCATATTCACTGGGGCGGCGAAGGCTTGAGTGATAGTGCAGGCTGGTCGGCGGGTTGTCAGGTGATCGCGGGCAAGAGCTACATCAATCACCACGGCGATGTGATTAACTGTGCGCCCTTTGCAGCTACTAACTACGCGGATTTAGGAACAACCGTGAATAAGACGTTCTTGAGCAAAGGTGCCTACACGGTGCTGGAAGACCTGGTCGCCGCGTTTTCGGGCGCGAAGCCGGATGATTACATCGTGCATTACACACTGCTCGACGAGGCCGATGTAGCGCTACATCCGGACATCAAGCTGGATGAATTGCGTGACAAATTGAAACGATTGAAAGCTTAGCCGGAAAGGTGTGCCAGCATTTGGTTGGTGCACCTTTTTTGCCCTCGTTTGCTCCGGCTGCCAACCTGTGCTTAGCTTCACAGTATGAATATCGGCATCACGGTTTTTCCGACCTATGGCGGCAGCGGCATTGTGGGTTCTGAGTTAGGGCGCGAATTGGCGGAGCGCGGGCATACGGTGCATTTCATCAGCTACGAATTGCCGACGCGCATTTGCGAATTGAACGAGCGGTTGCAGTTTCACGAAGTCGAGATGTTCACCTATCCGCTCTTTGAGTTTCCGCCGTATGACCTGGCGCTGGCGTCCAAGATTGTCGAGATTGCTGAGGCAGAAAAGCTGGACGTGATGCACATGCATTACGCCGTACCGCACGCGACGGCAGCATTTTTGGCGCGGGAAATTTATCAGCCGACGCGCTACCTGCCATTTGTGACAACGCTGCACGGCACGGACATCACGCTGGTCGGCGCGCACAAAAGCTTTTTGCCCGTGACAAAGTTTTCGATTGAGCAGTCCGATGCCGTCACCGCGATTTCGCAATTCCTCGCTGACGAAACCCGCCGCACGTTTGGCTATGACAATGTCGAAATCATTCCAAATTTCATCAACGCCGAACATTATTATCGCCGCAACAATCCGGCGCTCCGGCAAACGCTCGCGCCGAATGGCGAGCAGTTGTTGATGCACGTTTCCAATTTCCGCCCCGTCAAACGCATCACGGATTGCGTGCGCGCCTTCGCCTTGCTGCGCGCCAATTGCCAGGACGGCGTGCGCCTCGTGCTCTGCGGCGACGGGCCGGAGCGCGAAAAAGCTGAAGCCTTAGCGCAGGAATTAGGTGTTGCTGCTAACGTAATCTTTCCCGGCTCGGTGCCAAACATCGTAGATTATTTGTCCGTCGCCGATGTCTTCCTTTTGCCCAGCGAAACCGAATCCTTTGGCCTGGCCGCGCTCGAAGCGATGGCGTGTGAAGTGCCGGTGATTGCGACGCGCGTAGGCGGCTTGCCCGAAGTTGTCCGAGATGGCGAAACCGGCTACCTGGTGCCGTTCGGCGATGTGCAGGCGATGGCCCAACGCGCGGGCAAACTTTTTGACGACAATAAGCTGCGGACAGCAATGGGGCGCAAAGCCAGAGCTATAGCGATTGAAGAATTCACGACGGAGCGCGTCATTCCGCAATACGTGACGCTGTATGAGCGCGTCCTAGCGGACAAGAAACGATAGCGTCACCCGCCCTCTTACCTTTTCGCGCTCAACCCAAGTACAATCGCGGCGCACAACATCAATCCACCTGGCACCAAAAGGAGTTTCGATTCATGAGCAAACAAAACCTCAATCGCCGCGAATTCATCAAACGCAGCGCCGCCGGAACCGCAACCGCGAGTCTGGCCATCAACACGGCAACCTCATTCATCACCAACGCACAAAGCAGCAACGCCAACAGCCGCGTCAATGTCGGCTTCATCGGCGTCGGCGCGCGGGCGCATCAATTGCTGGAAGACATCAAGCTCGTCCCCGGCGTTGAAGTTGTGGCGATTTGCGATGCTTACAAAGGACGCCTCGAACGCGCAATGGAACGCACGGGCGGGCGCGCGAAGATTTATCCGAACCACGCCGAACTGCTCGCCGCCAAAGACGTGGACGCCGTTTTCGTCGTCACGCCCGACCACTTGCACAGACGCCACGTCGTAGATGCCGTCAACGCGGGCAAAGACGTGTATTGCGAAAAACCGCTGACGTACACGATTGAAGACGGGTTGGAAATCATCGCCGCGACCAATAAAACCGGGCGCATCGTGCAGGTCGGCTCGCAGGGCGTAAGTTCTGCCGCACAAAAGAAAGCGCGCGAAATCATTGCCTCCGGCAAGCTCGGACAAATCACGATGGTGCGCGCGACGAATCATCGCAACACGGCGGGTGGCGCGTGGATTTATCCGATTCCGCCGGATGCTTCCCCGGAAACGGTCAACTGGGAAATGTTTCGCGGGCAAACGAGTCAGAAAAGCTATAGCCCCGAACGCTTCTTCCGCTGGCGCTGTTACGAAGAATATTCAGGCGGCATTGCGACAGATTTGTATGTGCATCTCATCACGACGATTCACTACATTATGAATGCGCAAGCGCCGGAAATCGTGATGGCGATGGGCCAGCTTTACCGCTGGAAAGACAGCCGCGACGTGCCGGATACACTCAACGGCATCCTGCAATATCCTGAAGGCTTCGTCGTCAATCTGAGCGCGACGTTCAATAACGAAGCGGTGAACGAACGCGGCTTCCAGATTATGGGCACGGAAGGCACGCTGGAAATCGGCGGCAAAGGTGTGACGTTTACGCCATCACGCAGCAACGACGATAACGGCTGGATCGTGGATTCGTGGCCGAGCAAATTGCAGAAAGCCTATTACAACGATCCGAAAATCATCGCCGCCGAACGACCGAACCGCCAACCGCAAAAAGTGGTCGCGGGACAGGAGCGGTGGGAAGAGATCGGCTATGGCGACGCGGTGCCGCATATTCAGAATTTCGTCAGCGCGATCAAAACGCGGCAGCAGCCCTACGAAAACGCCGTCGTCGGCCATCGCGCGGCAGCCGTAGCGCACATGGTCAATCTGTCAGCAAAGCATAAAAAGCCCGTGGTTTGGGATCGCGACAAAGATAAAGTCAAAGCCGATTGAAAATGCCACACACTCGTAGGCACGCGAAGCGCCTGGGAGCGCACGCGAGCCGCATGCGCTCCCAGGCGCTTCGCGTGTCTTGAAAAACTCTTTTGTTTGGTTGTGGAGAAGAGAGAAGGAGGGAAAAATATCTAGGCGATATCTTAACTTCTAAACCGATCCCTTAGCGACGCGAGCGCCAGTTGTTCACGCGGGCTTGAATTTCAGTCCCCCACACTGCCGCTAAAAACGCACTACATAAAATCATTCCTGCAATTGCCATAACGTTACCTCACACCGTAAGAATCCCCGAAGCAGCGGCACTCTATTCCCCAGTTGTCGCAATCCGGTTACGTGTCTGTGAAAATTACGTCGAAATTGTGCGTTTGGTTTTCAGGAAGGGACTTTTTGTAACGGCAGGCGCGGTCATTTTTTCTGCTTCTTGTCCCTGACCGCGCCGTCATTCGTATTTGCAGGCGCGGGCGCAGGCAAAGCCGCGCCGCCCGTGTAGAGCCATTTAGGATAGCGTTCCAGCGGAGCCTGCGTTTTGCGCGCGAGGGCGAAGATATTGTCGCCGCGCAGATCAGTTGCCAGATGCAATTGCTGCAACAGCCGCAAAATCGCGGGATTCGATTTCGCCCACACGTCTTCGGTTTCGAGCGCGACGATGGTGAAGCCCGCAGCGACGAGCGCATCCTGCACTTCCTGCGGCGTGTATTCGCGGTGATGCTGGCCACCGCTGTTTTGCAGGTTGTACTGTGAGAGCAAATACGGCTGGCACGAGAGCAACACGCCTTCCAGCGAACGCGCGCTCGCCAGATTCGGCGTGGTCAGCAGCAGGTAGCCGTCCTGCTCCAGCACGCGATTGATTTCCCACAAATTGTGCATCGGATCGTGCGCCAAATGTTCCAGCATTTCACAGCACAGCACGAGCGAAAAATAGCCATCGGCATACGGAAAGCGGTCGCGTTCGGCGTTGAAGTTATGCAACTCAAACATCATCACGTCTGAGCCGTTGTGTTGTTTGAGCGTGATTTGCTGCGACAATCCCGCGTCTAGTTCCGACCAGTTTGCGCAGTAGATTTTGCTGTAACCGCCGAATTTTTTCAGGGCGGGCGTGAAATGAATTTCGCTGCCGAGTTCCAACACACGCGCGGCGGTGCTGCGCGGCGGCGGAATGCGTTGCAGCGTCGTCACGAAGCGACGCAAATGCTGACGAGCGTAATGATCGGCGGTCGGATGAGCGGGCGGCGAAAAGCTCAGGATGTAATCTACGATTTCCTGTTCGTCAGCGGTGAAGTGGTTCAAGGCATCAGTTGCGGTTTTCTTCCACTCGACAATCTCGTGATAAAGCGATTGCGAGGATGAAGTGGACAACGCCTGCACTTCGGCGCTCGGAGCACTGCTGCCCGGCGTCAGCAATTGATCGAAGGCCGCCAGCGTTTCAGCTTTGTTTGGCGCGCCTTTTTCTGCTTCCAGCACCATTCGTAGAGCGCGGCGCAGTTTGTCAATGCGTTGTTCGGATTGCTGCAATAACACGTCGGTGCGGGCGACGACATCCTGCGTGTGCTGCACCATCTGGGCATCGGTGAATTTCTCGCGGTTGTACAGTCGCTGATCTATGCCCTTTTCAAAATTCGTCATCCGCTGGTCGAGGTTGCGTTCCAACTGGCCGAGCCGATCATCCACGCGCAGGTCGAGCGCGCGGGCGCGTTGCTCAAAGGTTTGGTTGACGCTTTCGGTTAATTGCACGGTGCGTTCATCGGCGCGCAGTTCGATGTTGCGCAACCGTTCCTCAAGGCGTACGTCCACAGCATCGGTGTGCATTTGAATGCGGGAGTCTACCGCGCTTTCATAATTCGTCAGACGTTCGCTGATCGCCGCTTCGTAATGATCCAGGCGTTCGTTGGTCGCAGCTTCATTGTGCGTCAGCCGATCATCCACGGCGACGTCGAATTGCTGGAACTGCTCGTGCAACGCGGCTTCGATTTCCTGCGCGCGGGCGGTGATCTGGGCGGCCAGCACCTGCGCTTCGGCGGCCAGTTTTTCTTCGACGATGTCTACGCGCGCGATGAGGCTGTTGAGGCGCGCGTCCTGCAATTGTTCGAGCGTCGTGAAGCGGGATTCGATGCGCTGGCCGAGCGCGGCTTCCTGTTCTTCCAGCCGCTTTTGCAACAGCTCTTCCACACGCGTCAAGCCTTCTTCTAACACCTGCCGCAGCGCGCGTAATTCTTCAGCCGCCGTCGCCGCGTGGGCTTCGACGCTATCCAGTCGGCGTTCCGTCGCATCAGTGCGCGGTTCAACGACATCCAGCCGACTTTCCACACCATCCAGCCGCATGCCCGCCTGTTCCATCTGCGTCGCGTGCGTTTGTTGTACCTGTGCCTGATCCTGTTTGAAGAGTTGACCGAGGTTGCGGAAAAACATTGTCATAAGTCAGCGGTCGGTGGTCGGTGGTCGGTGGTCGGTAGGAAAACGCCCGAACCGGCCACCGGCCACCGGCTACCGGCCACCCTTTCTTTTAATCCACGCCTGAAACACCTGATCATAAACGGCCTGGGTTTCGTGGGCAGCGCGTTCCCACGAGAACAGTTTGGCGCGTTCCAATCCGGCGTGCCGAAAGTGGCGGCGTTGGTTTTCATCATCCAACAAATTTACTAAGACCTGCGCGAGTTCGAGGGCTTCGTGCGGATTGACGAGGAGTCCCGCTTTGCCGACAACTTCGGGCAGGCTGGACGTATCGCTGGTCACGACGGGCGCGCCGCAGGCCATTGCTTCGAGCGGCGGCAGGCCGAAGCCTTCGTAGAGCGAAGGATACACGAACACTTCGCAGGCCGAATACAGCGCAGGCAAATCTTCGTCGTCCACATAGCCAGTGAATTTGACGAGCCGTTGTAATTTCAATTCAGCGACGAGTTCAAAAACTTCCTCGTCCATCCAGCCGCGCCCGCCGCAAAGTACCAGCATCGGGTGATGCTCGGTCGTATGCACGATTTCGCTGTAGGCGCGAATGAGTTTGAGCAGGTTCTTGCGCGGCTCAATCGTGCCGGTGTAAAGCAAATACGGGCGATCAATGCCGTGTTTTTGCAAAACGGCTTCGCAGGCTGCGGGCGGCAGCGGCTGCATTTTCTCCCGCGCGGCTTCGTAGACCACGCGAATGCGGTCGGACGGGATGTGCAGGTAATGTTCGATTTCGCGTTTCGTTGCTTCGCTCGGCGCGATAATCAGATCGGCGCGGCGGGCCATAATCGGAATGCGCCGTTTGCCGCGCGTGACGTTTTGCCGCTCGTGCGTTTTGTCCTGCGCGTACAACGAAAGGTCGTGAATGGTTACCACCGTCGGGCAGGGCGCGAAAACCGGGATGCAATAGTTCGTGCCGTGAAAAAGATCAAACGGCGAGAGTCGCAACATCGTTGGCAACCCAACCAGCCACCACTTGCGCAACCACGGATGCACAGGCGTAAAGCGTTTGGATAAATTGGGCGGTGGCTGATGTCCGTTCGGAAAGGGAAAGTCGAACGGCGAGACTAATTCGTACTGGTGATCGTGATGCGTGCGCGCCAGCCATTCAGCTAGCGCATCGGTGTAATGACCCACCCCGGTTTTCTTGGCAACGAGGGGGATGGCATCCAGGGCAATTCTCATTGGTCAGTTGTCAGTTGTCAGTCGCCAGTTGTCAGTTGCAGCAAACAACAACGGACAACTGACCACGGACGACGGACTATTTCTCAATTCGTTTCAGTCCGCGATTGTCTTCGTCAAAGGCGGGCAGTTTGATTTCGCGCTCGAAGCGCACACGCAGGATCGTGCCTTGATTCAGGCGGAGGTCATTGCCTTTCGTCATCAACACACCGGCAACCGCGCCTGCGCCTGCGCCAATCGCAGCCCCTGTCCAGCCGCCGAAGATGCCGCCGATGGTGCCGAGGCCCGCGCCCGTGCCCGCATTGCGCGCCGTGCGTCCGCCGGAGCGTCCGCCTTTCACATTGCCTTCGCCGTCTTTGGATTTGTATTTTTCGTCGTTGCCGTAGTCGTCAATCGCCAACACGGTCAAGGCGACTTTTTCTGCGCCGTACGGCATCAGCATCGTCTCAAAGGTGATTTTCAGCGAAGATTCTTTTTGTCCTTTGCCGGCGCGTTTGACCTGGCTGACTTTGCCGAAAAATTGGGTGCCGCGCGGAATGGCGACGCGACCATCTTCGGCGCGGACAGGTTCGTAAAGCACAGCCAGCACTTCATCGCCGACTTCGTTGAGTTTCGTGCTGAGCGAGGTTTGCAGCGACAACTTGCCCAGCGCCCCCTCGGCCACCAGAAGATTATTTTTGTCGCGCGGTTCGCGTTCGTTCGCCTCCGGCGGACTCGCCTGTTGTGCGAAGGAAGGAAAGCTAAAAAGCGCGAGCGCCAGAAAGAGTAGGCAATTTTTCATGATGACCTCCTTGAGAAACTGAGCGGGGGGCCGGACAAGCATAGCCGCAGACGCGGGCGGCGGCAACCGAAATTCGGGGAAAGCCGAGGGAGAGAAGGAGGGAGAGAGAAAGGGGGGGCAGCATTGCCTTCTCGCTTCTTCCCTCCTTCCCTCTGTCACTCCCTCGCTTCGTCCTTTCAACCTACCGCCGAATATCGCCACGCATCACATCGCGGATTTCCTGATCGAACCCGCGCCGCCGATCTCGGTGCTGTTCGTCCATTTCGCTGGCCCCGGAAGCACGCCGTAACAGGCGCACTGAGCCATCGCGGGCTTTTTTGATTTCGCGGTGTCCATCTTCAAACAAAATCTCAATGGCCTGCCCGGCTTCGAGCAAGCGCGCAACTTCGCCGTACCGCATACCAGCGCCTGTCGCGTAGGAAACTTCATCACCCACCAGATAATTTGTCGTCGGCTTTTTATTGCTTGCAACCATAGCTACTCCCACAAGAAATCTGCTTTAAGGAATCTGTAAGAAGGCATCTTAGAGGCACCCGCCGAAAGTTTCAATGCGTCGTTGTTTTTCCGCAAGTCTTTCTCCGGCAACAGTTCTAACAGTAGTCAACAAATCCCGCCAGCATTGACAAAATCTGTGAATTTCCCTTGACGCGCCGGAGGGAGAAACCTATTATGAAACCCGCTTGCCTCGTTGAATTAGAATTAACGTGAGAATAAATGCTTTATG
The DNA here is from genome assembly GCA_046331525.1 of Blastocatellia bacterium. GTDB lineage: Bacteria > Acidobacteriota > Blastocatellia > RBC074 > RBC074 > JAFDVL01. The sequence continues at coordinate 16,011 of JAXLQQ010000025.1, read as the reverse complement.
CTTTATCAAAGCTGAAAGCATCCAGGCATGAAAGATAGAGGCTGCCCACCCAGGTTCTCATTTTGAATGCTTGTGAGTGCCTATCCCTCACAACACTGGTGACGGATTGTGCTGGGAAAGTCAATGTCAGTAGCATCCCCCGACCAACTCAGCACTGCGTAAATCTAAGAGGATCAGGTAACGATAGACATGCTTCTTATGTCTCTCATTCGACGGTAAGTAGTTTATACAAAAGGCGCTCGGTGTTTTTTTGGCGCTGGGCCAGGGAATGAGTTAGCGTAGGCCTTTTGTAACAATTTAACCGTGGGGAATAGACGCTTTTGTACGATCCGGCAGCGCGCACGAGTGGCGTCCCCTAGTCCACTTGATACTAGGAGAAAATGATGATGCGATTTAGAAAGCAAGCAACGCTCTTGCTGCTAGGAGCGTTAACCCTATTAACTCTAGGCCTGATTTCCGCTTCGGCAGCGCCTGTAACTTTTAGTGCCAACACCTCCGGCTCGTTCTCGGTTGGCGGGAATTCCAGCGGCAGTACGCTGACGATTGGCGGCACCACCGTTACATTCGCCTCCAAACCAAACGAAGTCAACGTGGCCCTCAATCCGGGGGAAAGTTCCAACATCACGTTGGGCGTCTTCAACGCGACATCGGGCGGTTCCAATGCGCTGAATGCCGCTTCGTTCACGTTAACAATCACGTTTACTTTGCCTAATGACGTTTCGGGAAAAACGGTTTCTGCCACTCTTTCAGGGACGATTTCGTCTGGAGCTTCTGGCGCACAGGTTAACTGGTCTACCACAACGCTGACATTCAATTCGCCCAGCGCGGGAACCTTCACGTTAACGATTGAACCGTCGACGCCGATCAACTCGCCGATCAGCCCGGATGCCAGTCGCATTCGCGGAACGATCACTTATAATGCCGCCGCCGCCATTCCTGAACCGTTGACCCTGCTGACGCTGGGGAGCGGGTTGGCTGGATTGGCCGCTTTAGGACGTCGTCGTAAAAAGGCTTAACGCGCCTTTTCCATCATCTGCAAAGCGGTAAGATGCCTGCTCCCCAAAGAGGCCGCATCTTACCGCATTTTATTTGCCCTGCCTTGTTTCCGTTTTCGAGTCGCAGCAAATTAAAATTCCCGCTTGTGCCGAATGTTTAACGAGCCTGCTTGACGCTGCTCGGTGAAACAATTATCCTGCGAGCGTACTTACACGACTCACTCTGTACACAGCAGAAAAAGTAAGTTTCGCACTCCGCCTCTCCACCGGCAGAGAGACCATGCATCTACTTTCTGGATCATATTCGCTGGCTTGTCCGCAGTGAACGAGTTCGTGTCGCTGTGGTTCAGGCTGGGAAAGCCATCGCGGGCGGCTGTGGGACAGAAGGTAAGTACGGCGAAAGGCGCTCGGTGTTTCGTTTGCCTCAGGTGAATGAAATGGGTTGGCTTAAACCTTTCGTTCTTTGCAAACCTTGTGGAACCGGCTTTACGCAACATCCGGCAGCGCGTAAAACATTCCTCATAGCAATAGGAGATAAGCGAAAATGATTCTATCGAAAAAGCAAGCGACGCTCTGGCTGCTCGGAGCGCTCTCTCTCTTCCTCTTCGGACTGGTTTCCGTCTCAGCAGCACCGGTTACATTCACCGCCAATACCTCCGGCAATTCAATGCGGGCGGCTCCGGCAGCTTGCCCCGGACGCGGACGGTTCCGCCATTACCATTGGTGGAACAACGCTCAGCTTCAGTTCCAAACCCAACGAACTGAATGTGGGCTTGAATCCGGGCGAATCCTCCAACGTCGTTAGGGTTATTCACGGCAACGTCGTCGGCGCTCTCTTCAATGAACGGTGCGTCGTTTACGTTGAATGTCACCTTTACCCTGCCAAGCGATGTTTCGCCCAAACCGGCGACATTCAATGCACGTTGACCCGGCACGATCAACGCCACGGCGTCAGGCGCGTCGGTCAAATGGTCTACTACCTCGCTCGACTTTACGTCGGCGACCGGCGGAAGCGTTTACGCTCACGCTCGAATCCTCGACGCCGATCAATGCGCCGAGCAGTCCCGATGCGAGCCGCGCTCGCGGCACGATCACAGCAGCAGCGGCTTCATACCTGAACCAGCTCACCTTGCTCACGCTGGGCGGCGGCTTGACCGGGCTGGCAGCGATGCGTAAGCGCCGGAAGAAAAACTGATCTCATCTTTAGTCTACGAGTTTTCTTTACTACCTTTCCCGACAGCTTCTTCGTCTTTACGACGAGGAAGCTGTTTTCTGCCGCACCAAAATACGGCAAACATCTTGTTTTGCCATTTGGTGTGTCCAGGCACGCGGCAAACAAGATGTTTGCCGTACCTTTGTTCGCCGCGATTTTCGCGTCCCTCTCTTGCTGCAACGTGTCCTTTTCCAGTATTGTCTCTCGCCATCATCGCCCCCAACCCTTTACGAGGAAAGCTATGAGCCTTATCAAAGCACCACACGGCACTCAATTACGTTGCCGGGGCTGGCATCAGGAAGCCGCGTTGCGGATGTTGATGAACAACCTCGATCCGGACGTGGCGGAAAAGCCGGAGGAGTTAATCGTCTACGGCGGCACGGGGCGTGCGGCGCGCAGTCGGTAAACGTTTCGCGCTCGTGCGGGCGCTGAAAGTCTGGAAAATGACGAAACGTTGCTGGTGCCAGCGGAGCTTGGCGGTCGGCATTTTTCCGCGCATGATTATGCCGCGCGTGCTGATTGCGAATTCCAATCTGGTCGGCCAGTGGTCAAACTGGGATGAATTTCACCGGCTGGAAAACTCGGCTTGACGATGTATGGGCAGATGACGGCGGAGTTCGTGGATTTACATCGGCTCGCAAGGCATTATTCAAGGCACGTTCGAGACGTTTGCGGCGCTGGCCAACAAACATTTCGGCGGCTCGCTACAAAACCGACTCGTGTCCGGCGGAATGGGCGGGATGGGTGGTGCGCAGCCCGCTGGCAGCGACAGTGAACGGCGCACCCGTTCTGGGCATTGACACGTTGATCCGGCGCGCATCCGAAAAGCGGCACCGACCGGCTACTGCGACCGCATCGCGTGCTCGCTCAACAGGAAGCATTGCACCTCCTCGACGAAGCCCAAGCACGGCGGAAGCTGCTGTCGGCCTTGTCAACAGTGCCGCGGACGTGCTACGCCGGAGCTTGTGCGACGGCATCGTGCCCGACGTGCTGACCGATCAGACCAGCGCGCACGATGCGCTGAATGGTTATGTGCCGGGTGGCTTGCCGCTCGACGAAGCGTTGCAATTGCGCCGCGCAAATCCGCGCGAATATACTGAACGCTCAAAACAGGCGATGGCCGCGCACGTGCAAGCGATGCTCGACCTGCAACGCCTCGGCGCGATTACGTTTGATTACGGCAACAACATTCTTGCCAGGCTTTTCAGGCAGGCGTTGCCGACGCCTATGACATTCCGGCTTCGTGCCGGAATACATTCGCCCGCTGTTTTGCCAGGGGCGCGGGCCGTACCGTTGGGTGGCGTTGTCGGGCAATCCTGAGGACATTCGCAAGACGGATAATCTGGCGCGCGAGCTTTTTCCACACGATGAAGTGTTGGAACGGTGGCTGGCATTGGCAGAGTGAAAAAATTCAGTTCCAAGGTTTGCCCGCGCGCGTCTTGCTAACTCGGCTATGGCGAGCGCGCGGAATTTGGGTTGGCGATGAATGAAATGGTCAAGCGCGGCGAACTCGAAGCACCGATTGTCATTGGCCGCGATCATCTCGACACCGGTTCCGTCGCCTCGCCCTTCCGCGAAACCGAAGCGATGAAAGACGGCTCCGATGCGATTGGCGATTGGCCGTTGCTGAACGCGATGCTGAACACGGCGGCGGGCGCGTCGTGGGTTTCGATTCACAACGGCGGCGGCGTGGGCATTGGCTACAGCCTGCACGCGGGGATGGTGGTTGTCGCGGATGGCACCGCAGATACTGCCCGGCGGCTGGAACGAGTGTTGACGACTGACCCAGGAATAGGCATTATTCGTCATGTGGATGCGGGATATGACGAAGCCATTACCGAAGCCCAGCAACACAATTTGAAAATACCAAATACTGAAAATAATTGAGGTGGCAAGGCACAGGCCGTAAAAAGAACGATGCCAGTGCAGCGAGGCACTATCGTGTGCGATTCTCTCTGCCTGGCGCGCCATCTCAGCCCGAAAAGCAACGAACCGAAAACTCCCCCCTGAATTCGCTCTCTCAGCCGAGCGCAACTGTGCCCCGCGTTATGAGGAACCAATCATCATGCCTGCCCAATTCCCCGTGCTTCTTTGGTGTAGCGCCATTGTTGTCTTCATTTGCGCCCTGCTGCTGGCCTTTTCCTGGGGATACCACCGCGCCCAACGCGCGACGCTGCGGCGAGTGCGACGACGAATTACCGCCGATTTGCACGACGACATCGGTGCGAATCTTTCGCAACTGGCCATTTTGAGCGAAGTACTGCAACGGCAGGAACGCGGAGCCAGTGCTTCCCTGACCCGGTCGCTGGCTACGCTTGCGCATATTGCGCGCGAAACCGGCGCGGCGCTCAATGACATCGTCTGGGCGACGAATCCGCAACAGGACACGCTGCGCAATCTGGTGCGGCGCATGCGGCGATTTGCCAGCGAACTATTGCCGCCCGCGGGCATTGAATTTTCCTTCCGCTGCCCACAACGCCGCACGGAATTGCGGCTGGAAGCGCAACTGCGGCGGCAGGTATTTTTGATTTTCAAAGAAAGCCTCAACAATCTGGCGCGGCATTCAGGCAGCACGCGCGCGACCATTGATTTACAGATTGAAGCCGGTGAGTTGCTTTTGCGTGTCACCGATAATGGCAAGGGCTTTGACTGCCAACAGGCGGGTGAGGGCAACGGATTGCCGAGCCTTTCCCGTCGGGCGCAAACGTTGGGCGCAGATTTTCAGATTCATTCTTCGCCGCAGGGCACCACCATCCTGCTGCGCGCCCGCCTGCGCCCGCAACACGAAATGCAGTGGCGGCGGCTGTGGCGGCTGTGGCCACGGCTAAAAAACTACCTGCATTGGGGAGTGACAGCGTTTCCGCCGCCGCCTACACTACCTGTGCCATCCATCAGCTTGGGCGACAAAAACACGGCGGGAAGCCCTAAGTAGCCAGCGCAAGGAGGGATTATGATCGTTGAGTCAGACCCGATCAAAGTCGCGGTGGTAGAAGATATGCGCGACCTGCGCGAAGGACTCTGCTACCTGATTGGCAGCACGCCCGGCTTTGTTTGCATCGGCGGCTACGGTTCGGTGGAAGAAGCGCAGGCGGCATTCGCCTCGCTCCTGCCACAAGTGGTGCTGCTGGATATTGGGTTGCCCGGCCTGGACGGTATTGCTGGCACGCGCCTGCTTAAAGCCCGGTGGCCAGAATTGGTAATTGTGACGTTGACGATTTACGAGGATGACGAGCGGATTTTTGACGCCCTCTGTGCCGGAGCCTCTGGCTATCTGCTCAAAAACACGACGCCTGCTCGCCTGCTCGCAGGGTTACAGGATGCGGTGCAAGGTGGCGCGCCGATCTCGCCCGAAATCGCCAGCAAAGTGATTCGGCTTTTCCGCACGATTCGCCCCCCGGCGCAGGCGGACTATCACCTGACGCCGCACGAGCTGCGGTTGCTCACACTGTTAGTCGAGGGACATAGCTACAAAACCGCCGCCGCCGAATTGCATAGCTGCGTGAATACGGTGGCATTTCACATGAAAAGCATTTATCGCAAATTGGAAGTGCATTCCAAATCCGAAGCCGTCGCCAAAGCCTTGCGACAGCGATTGGTATGAAAGCTTGGCAGGAAAGCCGGTGCCAGGCCGAACCGTCTGGCATACACGAGCGGACTGCGCTAAACGGGAGAAAACGATGAGAAGAAAGTTTATTGCCTGGGGAATCGGGTTGTTATTGCTAAGCGTTGTTTGCCTGCGCCCCGGCTTTGCGGGCCCGGTTTACGGCAAACTGCTGGTGAGCGGTAAGCCCGGCAGCGGGATTGCGATTACGATTTTCCGGAACAAGGAAAGCTATTCCGCCACCACCGATAAAGACGGCTCGTATACCATTCAGGTAAACGGCACTGGCAGATATACGCTGAAACTCACTTACGCAAATCGTGAGATTACCTACACGGTGTTCTCTTACAGCCGGGCCATTCGCTACGACCTGGAATTACAACGAAGTGCAGACGGATATACGCTACGGAGAAGATAATTATGGGAGACGGCCCAAAAGATCGCTGGGATAAGCTGAACATTTGCGGGAATTTTCTGGGGTTGTTTATGACGCCGATTCTGGCGGCAGTGCTGGGCTATCTGGCCTCGGATTACCTCAATGGTAAGGAGGAGATCGAAACACGCTCGCGGCTGTACACCGAGCTAACCGCGCGCCGCGAGGAAGCCGACAGTTCGCTGCGCAAGGATATGTTCAATTCGATCATTGACAAGTTTCTCGAAGGGCGCAAATCCGATCTGAAAAGCCGAGTCCTGAATCTGGAATTGCTAACGTACAATTTTGGCGATTCGCTCGATCTCGGCCCCTTACTGGAAGATGTCGAACGGCAAACGCCACCGTCTGAGGTAGCGCTGAAAAATCGCCTGCTCGTGATTTGCGAAAAGGTCAAACAACGTCACCTGAACGTGCTGGAAGGTTCGGGCTGTAAACGCGACGGTATGCTGGAATTCGAGCAGCTCAAGACACAGCCGAATGGCGTCGAACTGGTGCAGGAAGTCTTGCCCGATGCCGCCACCGATAACGAAGGCGCGCTGGCGCTCAAGCCGCGAGACTTTTCCCTGCGCATCATCGGCATTGATGAGCAAGCTCGCAAACTCAACGTCCGACTGCGCGTCGCGCGCGTCGAGAAGTCGGGAAACGTTGATGAGCTTGATCGCGAGTTTTGGGTCAGCTTGTTTGACTTTCCGCTCGTGGAAAATATTCGCCTCCCGGATGGACAGCGCTGCGCGGTCGTGGTGCGCCAGTACGACGAAGAAACGGCGCAACTCACGCTCGTCTACTTCCCCGGCGAACGCGCGAGCATTAAAGACAAACCGTATACCGACGAGGTCTTGGAAAAGCTGCGCAAAACCAACATCGTGCGCCCGCGCACGCCGCAATAACTGCTGCCCTTGATGCAGCAGAGAGCAGAAAAGGTAATTTATGAATATTTCATTTCTTCTCACTCGATCTTATTTCCAGCGTCTCCTGCCGTTGCTGCTGCTCACGTTGGTTGCGGCAACGCTTTGGGCCGCTCCACAAGCAGCAAACAGACGCCGCGAAAAAGTGGAAGTCGTTGTCACCGTGCTGGGGCAAGGCGCGACGGAAACTGCGCCCCAACCCATCAAGAATGCCCAAATCATCCTGAGAAAACTGGACGGAGTAGTCGAGGAACGACGGCGCACCACCAATCGCAACGGTTCCGCCAAGATGAAAATCCCGGTCGGGAAGGTTGCATTCAGGTGCTGGCCAATGGCTACGAAGTTTGGGGCGACGATCAGGACTTAGCCAGCGGCGGCCCCTCCCAAAGGTCATCAAGGTGCTGTTAACTCGCTCCCACTAAAAGCCCCGCGTTCGGTTGCCACCTCGGCTCTCCCGCCCGCTGCCCGCCTTGCTACCCAGCCTCGACATCGCGTGTAACTCGTGCTTGAATCTGTCGCCGAAAGGAGTACGTCACCGATGGACGATCCCAATTGGCCGCGCGCCAGTGCGTGGCTGTCTGGCACTACCACAACAACGACCAGCAGCAAACTAGCCATCCTCGGCGCGCCTGTCAGGCTCGGTTCGATCACGCCCGGACGCTGCGATCTCGCGCCGGAAGCCGTGCGCCGCCTGCTGTATAAATTCAGTTGTTACGATTTGGAAAACGACGTGAGCCTGCAAACAATCGCGGCGCAAGACCTCGGCGATGTAGCAGTCGCGCAGGCCAAACTGGAAGACGCTTTTGCGCCCATTCGTGACGCCGTGCGTGCGGCGCGGCAAACTGCCGAGGCGGTCGTCATCCTTGGCGGCGATAACGGCGTCACACGCCCCGGCGTCCACGGGTTGAGCGACCTGCTGGCGCGTTGCGGATTGATTACGTTCGACGCGCATTTTGATTTGCGTGATTTGACGAACGGCTTGTCGAACGGCAACCCCGTGCGCGCGTTGCTCGCCGACGGTTTACCGGGAAACAATATCGTGCAAATCGGCTTGCAGAGCTTTGCCAATTCGCAAGCTTATGCCGAAGTCGCGCGCGACGCCGGTATCACAGTGGTAACGATGCAACAGATTCGCGCCCACAACCTGGCCGCCATCGTGACGGAAGCATTAGACAACCTCGCGCCCCAGGTCGAAGCGATTTACGTGGACTTTGATATAGACGTCTTGGATCGCGCCTTTGCCCCGGCCTGTCCCGGCGCACGTCCCGGCGGGTTGACGCCGTATGAATTGCGCACCGCCGCGTTTCTCTGCGGCCAGCATCCGCAAGTGCGCGCCATTGATTTGGTCGAAGTTGATCCGACGCAGGATGTCGCCGATGTTACCGTGCTGACAACCGGCGCGTGTTTGCTGTCTTTTGCCGCAGGCGTCGTCAAACGATTGGAGGCAATGCCTGCCGTCTGATATGCCAGATTCTCTTGCTGTCGTTAACATCGCGCAACTTGTCACGCTCGCAGGCGCAGCACGACCGCGCGTCGGCGCAGAGATGCGCGAACTGGCGGTCATCCACGACGGCGCAATGCTGGTGCGGGAAGGACGCATCGCCGCCGTTGGCACACGCGCAGAAATCGAACCGTTGCTCACGAACGAAGATGAAATCGTTGATGCTCAGCGGCGCGTCGTGTTGCCGGGCTTTGTGGACGCGCACACGCATCCGGTGTTTGCGGGCACGCGCGCGGACGAATTTGAAAAACGGGCGTGCGGCGCGACGTATCAGGAAATCGCGGCGGCAGGTGGCGGCATTCGTGCAACGGTCAGGAAGACGCGCGCGGCGTCAGAAGACGAGTTAGTGCAAACGGGCAAACGCTACGCCGATTGGTTTCTGCGCGGCGGCACGACGACGGTGGAAGCGAAATCCGGCTACGGGCTAACGGTTGCTGATGAGTTGAAGATGTTGCGCGCGATGCGGCGGTTGAAGGAGGAAACGGCGCTTTGTTATGTGCCGACGTTTTTGGGCGCGCACGCTTTCCCAGAGGAATTAGCGCGCGAAGAATACGTTGAGTTGATCGTCCACGAAATGCTGCCACGCGTCGCCGCTGAACAGTTGGCGGAATTCTGCGATGCGTTTTTTGAGCAGGGCTATTTTGATCGGGCGCAGACGATGCGGATTATGCAGGCTGCCCGCGCGCTCGGTTTGCAGTTACGCTTGCACGCCGATCAACTTTCCTTATCGGGCGGCGCACAGCTTGCGGCAGAACTCGGTGCGGTGACCGCTGACCATTTGGAGCAAACTGATGCGGCAGGCATTGCCGCACTGAAAGCCGCGCAGGTGCAACCGGTACTATTGCCCGCGTCGGTGTTGTTGATTGGCGCACAAAAATACCCTGACGCGCGGGCGATGATTGATGCGGGGCTGGCGGTTGTCGTGGCGACAGATTTCAATCCCGGTTCGTCACCAACGCCTTCGATGTTACTCGTCTTAACGTTGGCGGCAACACAGATGCGAATGACGCCGACGGAAGCGATTACGGCAGCGACGATCAATGCAGCCTATAGTCTGAATCGCGGCCACGAGATGGGTTCGCTGGAAGTCGGCAAGCGGGCGGATTTCGTGCTTCACGACTGTGATGATTGGCGGGCGCTTGCGTATTTTGCCGGAATCGAACATCCTGTCACCGTTTTCGCCGCCGGTCGTGCGGTGCAAACGCGGGAATAACACGAGCTATCACAGAAACAACCTTATCCCACCGCAGTGAGCGCTGTTTGCGTATTTCATCAACTTGTAGCCGTCGCACGTCCGACGTGTGGGCGCAACTACTTTACCGGAGGAAGATTATGAATATTGAAGGATTGTTAGGTCAGGTGCTTTCAGGCGATAACGTGAGTGCCATCAGCCAACAGATTGGCGCAGACGAAAATACCACCAGCTCAGCGATTCAGGCGGCGCTGCCGATGATTCTCGGCGGTTTAGCCAACAATGCGCAATCCGAAGACGGCGCTTCGGCGCTCGCGGGCGCGTTGGATCGGGATCACGATGGCAGTATGTTGGATGACATCGCGGGCTTCGTGCTCGGCGGCGGCGCGCAACAAAGCAACGGCGCAGGCATTCTGGGCCACATCTTCGGCGGCCAGCAAGAAGCTGTGCAGCAAGGCGTCAGTCAGTCGTCGGGCCTGGATATGGGCACGGTCGCACGCTTGCTGCCGATTTTAGCGCCCATCGTGATGGGCTACCTCGGACGTCAGAAACAGGAACAAGGAATGGACGCCTCTTCCTTAGCCGGAATGCTCGGCGGCGCACAGCAGCAGATGCAACAGCAACAACCCGGCCTGATGGGCATTCTGTCTTCAGTGCTGGATCAGAATCACGATGGCTCAATGATGGACGATGCTCTTCGTCTGGCGGGCGGATTTTTGAGCCGACGCTAAGCCGACCAAATAGATACGGTACGAGGAGCGGTAGCGACTTGGTGACGTAGCAATGCAATCACCAAGTCGCTACCGCTCCTCGTACCGTACTGACCGCTCCTCGTACTGTACTGCGGAGAATTCATGGGTATTGAAAAACAAACGCGACGAGAATTTATGAAACAGACCGGTATGACTGTAACCAGTGCCGCCATTGGCACGAACTTGCCCACCACTGCCAAGACAGGAATGAAACTCGGCTTTGATAACTTTTCGATTCGCGCGTTTGGTTGGAAAGCGCCGCAACTGATTGACTACGCCATTGCCCAAAAAGTAGACGTGCTGTTGATGTCCGATTTGGAGGTCTACGAAAGCTTCGACGAAAAGTATTTGAAATCGCTCAAAGCGAAAGCCGACGCGGGCGGATTGGAATTGCACGCCGGCACGGGCAGCATCAATCCCGGCTCGAAATCGTTCGATAAAAAACGCTGGCAGAGCGGCGAAGAACATATCCTGCAAACCATCAAAGTCGCCCAAGCACTCGGCTCGCCCGTTGCCCGCTGCTATCAAGGCACCGTCGAAGATCGCAAACTGCCCGGCGGCATCGAAGCGCGCATCGCCGAGATGGTTAAGGTCTGCAAAAACGTCCGCAGCCAGGCCATAGATGCAAACGTCAAAATCGCCATCGAAAACCACGCGGGCGATATGCAGGCGTGGGAATTGGCGATGCTGATTGAAGAGGCGGGCAAAGATTACGTCGGCGCGACACTTGATTCCGGCAACGCGACGTGGACGCTGGAAGACCCGCTGGAAAACCTGAAAATCCTCGGCCAATACGCCATCTGCACCGGCATCCGTGATTCCGCCGTGTGGGAAAATGCCGAAGGCGCAGTCGCGCGTTGGACAGCAATGGGCGAAGGAATGGTGAACTGGCAAACCTACATACCGCTATTTCAAAAGCTCGCGCCCAATTGCCCTTGCGTGTTGGAAGTCATCTCGGAATTTCAGCGCCCGATGCCTTATTACCGCGACGACTTTTGGCCTTACTACAGCAAAGTCCGTCCGCGCGAATTTGCGAAGTATGTGCAGATGGCACGCAGCGGCAAAGAGCGCCCCGCCTACGTGATGCCGCGCGGCGAAGCGGGCAAGCCCGAATTGCAGGCGTATCAAAAAAGCGAACTCGAAAAGAGCCTGAAATATTGCAAAGAAGTGCTGGGCATCGGATTGAAGAGTTGAGCGATTGGGTATGCGCGCCGTTCTGTTTTTGTGTCTGACACCCAATGCCAGCTTCTCCTTCAAAGCCTCGGAATATGATCCCGGCAACACCGGCTACCTGCTCGCCGTCGCCGTAGACCGGAATGGGGTGCCGATACAGAACAACGTCCTCATCGGCAATGCGTTTGTGACGACGCCGACGATCAGCGACAACTACGGCGCAGAGAGTTTCTGGGCAAATAGCTTTGCTGTCGCTACGGTGAACGGCAACGCGGCAACACTCTACTTCGATCAGGTAGGTTACGATGCGGTGCCGAAGCAGTTGGCCGTCGAGGTGCAAAGCCCGCTCGATGCCGTCGGCCAACAAGTCGTGACCGCCGGACTGAGCGGCGATCTAACGACCAGCACGATCAGCGGCGCAGCACAGGTCGGCGTCGGACAAGCCTTCAACGAGAAAGAAGCGTTTGCGAGTTTTCAGAACTGGCTGACCGGAACGTGTCAGGCGCGCGGCACGATGACGGCGAACAGTCCGCGCGTGCCGAACGGACTGAGCGGACTGCTGAAAACGGGGCAGGCCGGGCACCTGAAATTCAATGTCGGCGGCGCGGTCGGCTTGTTGCTGACGCCACGAGGTGGCGCGTGGACAGGCATTCGCACGTTGCACAAAACGCAGACAACGGCAACGACGCTGACGATTCCGATTCTGGTGCCGGTGTGCTAGCGCGGTTGGCGCAGGCACAGGAACGACGTGGCAGCATTGGAAATTAAAAATTGGAGATTGGAGATTGGAAAGGCTTTTCGCTGTAAGTGTATTGGCAAATTAAGTTGGTGGTGCAAACAGGATGTTTGCACCACATCTTTGCCGACGATGTACAACAAACATCTTGTTTGTTGCTCCGCAGGCATCTTTCCAACTTGAGTTGTCAGTATATGTAAGCAGTTGAGCAAGCTCTCATTTCCCCCAGTTCCAATTTCCAATTGCCATTCTCCATTCTCCATTCAATCTCCAATCCTTCAAACGGCACGCGCAACTGAAACCTGGCAGACCGCGATAAGGCATTTTTCTCACTTCGCCGACGCGTGCGAGTCGTCACGGCAGGTTCAACAATGCTGCTTGACGTGTTGCGGCGGGGCGTTTACACTGCGCCCGTCTTTTCCTCATACACCGGCAAATCATTTGAGCGAAGACCCGATCCGGTTTCCGACGACCCCGTCGCACCTGCGGGCGGAAGATTTATCCAATCAGCGAGAGGCGGATAAAGTGGTGGCCGACTACCCACTGCAACAATTCTGCCCGCTCCATCAGGGACAATTTTTATATGTCGAACTTTTCCTCACTGTTCTTGCGCCGCATTTGTGGCGGACTGTTCGCCTTGCTCTTGTGGGCGCTGCCCGTGCAGGCACAATGGACAAATAATCAGGCGGCGGTCAATGTCATTGGCCAGCCCAACTTCACGACCAACGCGCCGGGCCTTACCGCTAGTACGTTCAACGCCCCGGTCAGCGTGGCGGTAGACCTGACGACGGGTAAAGTTTTTGTGGCGGATCTTCTTAACCATCGCATTTTGCGCTTTAGTTCCGCCGCCGCCTTTGCCAATGGGCAGGCAGCGGAAGGCGTGCTGGGGCAAGCGAATTTTACGAGCAGAGGCTGGCCTGACAAACAGTGGATTTTTCTTCGCCAAGCCGGGCATTTCCGTGGACAACAACGGGCGGTTGTGGAGTCGCAGACGCATTTAATAGGTGAGTCTTACGCTTTGATAATGCGGCGGCCAAACGCCGAACGGCGCGCCTGCCGATGAGTGCTGGGCCAAATCAACTTTACTATGCCAATACATTCGTGAACCCGCCTACTGCGAGTAGTCTGCGTACCCCGATTGCGGTGGTGGCGGATGCCGCCGGACGCTTGTGGGTGTCGGATCAGGACGACAATCGTGTTTTACGTTTTGACAATGCGGCGGCCAAGGCCAATGGCGCGCCTGCCGACGGCGTACTCGGTCAGCCCAACTTCACCAGCAATACATTGAACCCACCAAGCGCGGTTAGTCTGAACCTTCCGCAGGGCATCTTTGTGGATAGCAGCGGGCGACTGTGGGTCCTGAATAGCGTAACCACCGCGTCGTGCGCTTTGATAATGCGGCGGCAAGGCCAATGGCGCGCCTGCCGACGGCGTACTCGGCCAGCAATTTCACCAGCATTGGTGGTGCCGTTGCAAATTAAGGATGACTAATCCGATAGGCGTAGCAGTTGATCCTGATGGGCGGCTCTACGTTGCGGAGGCCAGCCATCGCGTCGTGATTTTTAATAATGCCGCCGCCAAGGGGAATGGCGCGAATGCTGACAACGTGCTGGGGCAGCCGAATTTTATCTTCAACATCCCCAACTTCGGGGGACTTTCCGCTACCTCGCTTAATAACCCGACACTGCTCTTTTTTGACCCGGCCAGCTATTCGCTCTATGTGCCGGACAATTTCAACAACCGCGTCCTGCGCTTCTCTATTACCCAACCCTCCGCTCCTACCCTCGGCGCAGCGCACGGGCAGTTTGCTGGTTTTTCCCTTACTACACTTCGACGATTGATGGCACGAGCGACGCGCCTGACGCTCAGCAATTTCAGCAATGCCGCGCCGACCGCTGCCAATCAGGTGTATGTGCACTTGTTCTTCATTGATGGCACGACTTGCAATCAGGCCGATTTGTTCGCCTGTCTGACGCCCAATGCCAGCATCAGTTTTAAGGCGTCAGAATATGATCCGGGCAGCACAGGCTATGTGATCGCGGTGGCTGTGAACAATCAGGGCGTGCCCGTACAGAATAATGTGCTGGCGGGGAACGCCTTCCTGCGCACGCCGCAGATTGCAGACAACTACGGCGCAGAAACCTTCTGGGCCAATTCGGCAGGGGTAGCGACAGTCAATGGCAACACCGCGACCCGCATAGCTTTGACGACGTCGGCTACAACGCCGCGCCGAGTCAGCTTGCCGTCGAAATTCAAAGCCCTCGATGCCGCCAGCCAACAAGTCGTGACCGTCAGTTTGAGCGGGAATCACCACCGGGCAAATGAGCGGCGCGGCCCAAATCCCGGCACCGCGCAGGTCTTCAATGAACAAGAAGTGTTTGGCGGTTTCAATGGTTGGCCTGACCGGTACCTGTATGTCGTGGGTTCATCTCGACCGGCACTCCGCGTGTGCCGAATGGCCTCAACAAGCTGATTAAGACGGGGCAGTCCGGATACATAAAGTTCAATGTGGGCGGCGCGGTCGGCCTGTTGCTGACGCCGCGCGGCAACGGATGGACAGGGATTCGGGCGTTGCACAAATTGCAAACGACGACGACCACGCTGACGATTCCGATCTTTGTGCCGGTTTGCTGATGAAAAAGATTCGCCACTGAGATACAGAGAACACGGAGGCAGCACAGAGAAAGCCTCTGTGAAATCTCTGTGTCTCTGTGGTGAAAATGCTCCCGAAAAAGCTTCTTTGATTTTGCCTTGCCATTCCTTCCGACCCTCACCGACTTGTAAAGGAAAATCGTTTTATGGCTGCCTCGCGCTTCCTCACTTTGTTGCTCCGCTGCACAGTGTGGCTGTGCGTTGTTGGGACGTGGCCTGCACAGGCGCAATGGCTGAATAGTCAGGCGGCAGTGAGTGTTATCGGCCAAGCCAATTTCTCCAGCAACAATCCTGGCACCACCGCGACAACGCTCAACAGTCCGGCAGCCGTCGCGGTAGACCCCATCAGCCACAAGGTTTTTGTCGCGGACAATCTGAACAATCGCGTTCTGCGCTATAGTTCACTGGCCGCGCTTTCCAACGGCAATGCTGCCGAAGGCGTGTTCGGCCAAAACGATTTCACGACCAGCCTTTTTCCCAGTCCGCCCACTGCCAGCAGTATGAGCCAGCCCACCGACGTTTTTGTGGATAGTGCCGGTCGTTTGTGGGTCGCGGATGGCAACAACGATCGCGTCTTGCGCTTTGACAACGCGGCGACCAAAGCCAACGGCGCGGCGGCGGATGGCGTGTTGGGGCAACCGGGTTTTGTAACCAAAAATTTTGTCAATCCGCCTACGGCCAGCAGCCTGACCAGTCCGGTCGGCGTGTTCGCCGACACGGGCGGGCGGTTGTGGGTGGCAGATTCGCTTAACCATCGCGTCCTGCGCTATGACAACGCGGCGGCAAAGGGGAACGGTGCGGCGGCGGACGGTGTGCTGGGACAGGCGAGTTTTACGAATGGCGGAGCCGTCGCGTTGC
>JAXLQQ010000024.1:0-66883 GCA_046331525.1 Blastocatellia bacterium | reverse complement strand
GCATAGATTTGCCTGCGCTGGATGAAGTGCTGCAAAAACTTGACACCTTCGCCCATCGCAAAGCCCAGGTTGTCGAGTTGCGCTACTTCGGTGGCCTGACCGTCAAAGAAACTGCCGCCGTACTGAAGGTGAGTGAAGACACCGTGATGGACGATTGGAAGTTTGCGAAGGCGTGGCTACTGAAAGAGCTTTCCCAGACATAAAAATACAGCGACGAGTCCAGTAAACACCCTTCAAAATCCGCTGTATCTCATGCATGAACCAGGAAACATGGGAACAAATCGAATTGCTCTGGCAACGAGCGACCAAACTTCCCGCCCGCCAGCGTGAAGCGTTCGTCAAACAAGTGGCGGTGACGGATGAAGAAGTGCGACGCGAAGTCTTAGCGATGCTCAGACAAGACGCGCACTCTAAAGACTTCCTCGAAACACCCGCCATCGAGGACGAAGCCCGCCGCCTTGCCACTGAAAAACTCAACGCGCCTACGCTCGCACTGCAAGGCCAACGTTTCGGCGCGTATGAAATCCTTTCCGAACTCGGCAGCGGCGGAATGGGCACGGTCTATTTGGCGCGCGATGTTCACCTGCAACGCACGGTCGCCGTGAAAGTCCTGCCCGATTTGTTCGCCAACGACGCTGACCGCCTGCGCCGCTTCCAGCGCGAAGCCGAAATGCTGGCGCGCGTGCCACACCTCAACGTAGCGACGCTGTTTGATTATGACCGCGCCTCGACGGGCGGGCCGCGCTTCCTTGTGATGGAATACGTGCCGGGCGAAACGCTGGCCGAACGACTCACACGCGGCGCGCTCACGGTCGAAGAGGCCGCGCCGCTCTTTCGGCAAATCGCGTTCGCCTTACAAGCTGCGCACGCGCAAGGCATCATTCACCGCGACCTGAAACCCGCCAACATCAAAATCACGCCCGATGGCGTCATTAAAGTCTTAGACTTCGGCCTAGCCAAAGCCGCGCGCAAAACGGCGTCAGCAACAGATTCCGCGCTCGGCTCCTTCAACGGCACACCGCCGCAAGTGCAAACGCTGACGCAGCCGCAAATGATTCTCGGCACACCCGGTTATATGAGCCCCGAACAGGTGCGCGGCGATAAAGAACTGGATCAGCGCACGGATTGGTGGGCGTTTGGTTGTATGTTGTACGAAGCGCTGTCTGGCAAAAATCCCTTTCGTGCCAACACCGTCGCTGACACGCAATCCGCGATTCTCAACAAAGAGCCGGACTGGAAAACGCTGCCCCTCGTCACGCCGCCCGCGCTCGTGAAGCTGATTCATCATTGCCTGTCCAAAGATTTATCGCACCGCGTGCGCAAAGCTACGCAAGTCCTGCCGCTGCTCGAAAACGCCAAAGCTGCTTCCGGCTTTACCTTGACCTGGATTCGCCTGCGCCGCGCCGCACCGCAACTCGCGCTCGTCACAGCGTGCTTCGTGCTTCTTTGCAGCCTGTATATCGGCTATCGCGCGCTTCAACCGCCACCGCGCACCGTGTTAGCCGTCATCGCCGCGCCCGACGCGGCACCCTGCGAACCTGGCCAAAGCGAAGCCATCGCGCGCCTTTTGCAAGACAAGCTGAAAGACCTGCGCGGCGTA
Organism: Blastocatellia bacterium; assembly: GCA_046331525.1. Classification (GTDB taxonomy): domain Bacteria; phylum Acidobacteriota; class Blastocatellia; order RBC074; family RBC074; genus JAFDVL01. The sequence continues at coordinate 65,283 of JAXLQQ010000024.1, read as the reverse complement.
CAAATCGCTGCCGCGCCCTCGTCCGAACGCAGCCAGTCCTTTCTGATGATTGACGCTAATTTGACGCAAGCCGCGCTCACTGCCGAAGCGACCACGATTCTCAAAGTCGCAGCCGTCAATTGCACAAAAGGGCAAAACAGCATCCAGTATTCTCTGACCAGCAAACAAGGCAAGGCGATTGCCAATGGCACGGCGACGGATTTGGGACAGATGCTTTTGAGCATCGTGAGCGACCTGCACCTGCAAGGCAACGCGGCGGATTTGCAGGTGAGCGAAAGCGAGAAGGAGTATTACCGCGCGCTGACACTGCTCTCGCTCTATGCCAACGAGGATGCTATCAATCAGGCGATTGAAGTGCTGAAGCAACTTGCGCCCGCGAATCAGAAGGAAGAGGCGCGCCAGTATGCGGCGCTCGGCTATGCCTACGACGCCAAACATACGCTCCTGAATCAAGAGGAACTGAAAAAACAAGCCATCTCGTACTGCGACCGCGCGAAGGCATTTGATAGCACCGACGAAGAAGTATTGTTGCTGTGCGCCGAGGTAGCCAACTCGCTCGGCAACTACCCGAAAGCCATTGCCGACTTTACCAAAGTCCTGGCCGAGCGACCCGGTGAGTACCGCGCGCTGATCGGCTTGGCACGGGCTTACGGCTACAGCAAAAACGATAGCTTGGCGCAGGAGCAGTACGCCAAAGCGGCGGCGGCGCGCCCCAATTACTGGGAAGTGTATAACGAATTGGGCGGCTTTTACTTCGACCGGGGCGCGTTTCAGAAAGCCGAGGAATGCTGGCGCAAAGTAACGGATTTGCTCGATACGAACCCCTACAGCTTTACGAATCTCGGCCATGCGTTGCTCTATCAGGAGCAGTACGATCAGGCGATCAAAGCTTACCGTGATGCCCTGCTGCGCAAGCCTGTGGCGGAAACGTTTCACAGTTTGGGCACCGCGTATCTATTTCGCGGGCAGTGCGAGCAGGCGCTGGAAGTTTTTCAAAAAGGCAAAGAACTGGCACCGGAAGATGCCGAATTCTGGGGCGCGGAAGGCGATGCGCTGAGTTGCACGCCAGCGCAAAGCCCTCGTGCGGCAGCGGCGTATGACCAGGCCATCGCCTTGCTGAAACAAAACGAATTCACGAGCAACGGCGATACGTTGTCGCTGCTGGCCGAGTGGTATGCGCGGAGAAATCAAAATAAGCTGGCGTTACAGAAAATCGAGGAAGCCTTGCAACTCGCGCCGGACAACCTGAATTGCATCGTCAGCGCCGCCCGCGTGTATAAAATTACGAACGAGCCTGCTAAACTACTCGCCCAATTGACCAAAGCAGTACAAAACCGAAAAAGCTTATTTGAGGTGAAACATGATCCGCTTCTTAAAGAACTTGTTCAGGAGGAGAAGTACCGCAAGCTTCTCGAACAATAATAGCGCCGCTGCCGTCCTGCCCAACGTGACTGCACCTGTCATCCTGAGCAATGCGACAACGAATCGAGAGGAACGAAGCGACCGCACGCGACCGCACCGCGATGTACCGAGTCGCCCAACTACGACTATGCCGGAAACTGTCAAACAGCCTGTGACCATTACGCTCAGTAATGGCGAAATCACCGTCGAACCCGTAGACAGAGATTTATTCCTGGGAGAACAAGTCGCCTGGACGTGCAAACAACTCGCCTGGGAAGTGCGCTTCGATCAGGCGGGCAGCAATACGCCTTTCACGGTGGATGTGTTTGGCCCCGGTCTGATTCCCCCCCCGATTATTGATCCTGACACTGATCCCGATACGCCGCCGGACGAAGTCCCGGCAGAACTGTCCGGCCAATTCCGCGAGGATGCCGAAGAAGGCAATTATTACTATTCCGTTCAGGTCGGTGCTTTTGGCCCATTGATGGCGCGTATTAAAATCTTCCGCCGACAACGTCGTAACGTTACCTGCAATCACAACAACATTTCTGACGTCAAGGGGATGTTATGGCGATATCAAGCAGTCTGGCTCATCCTGCGCACGACCCAACCTGTTACGGTCAACCTGCGCTACGACAAACGAACGAAGACGCTCGCGCTGCCGCGCACGATTACGCTGCACCTATGAAAACCAGGAGGTGCGGTGGGCGTGTGAGGAGGGCGCGGTGCGAGATTAATTTTGATCCACAAACGACCCCGTTTTTCACCTCGCGCTTTGGCAAAAGCGTTTCGGTGGCAGTATCCCGTCCGGCGTGCCGTCACGACGACGCGCGTGGAACAGACATTGCGCTACACGGTGACGGTGCTGGCAATCAATCAGCCGAATGTTGCCGCCAAAAACGCTGCTGCAAAGTCCGCTTAGTCTCGCCCGTGCGCGCAGGCAAACCGCTGCCGATGGCGGAGGGCAAGCTAACGATTCGTTTGCGCAAGCCGGAAGTTGCGTCAGGGCGTTGCGGCTTCTGCCCTGCGCAGCAGCTTCAATTTCATGTAAGAGCGAGAGCAAAGCTGCTGCCGCGTTGCAGCTTCTGGGCTGGACTTCCGTTTCGCGTTGTTGCAGGGCGGCCTGTTGCGTGCGGTTTTTCTTCAAAGCGGTTTCGATGAGTTCGGTCTTATAGCTAGCGCTTTCCTCCGCCCCGGCGCTGCTCACTTCCGCGGATAGCCTGTTGCACGTTGCGTTCTTCGGTTTCCAGCCGGGCTTGTTCGTCCTGATTTGTTGCAGGCTGGTTTCGAGTTGTTCAATTTTCCAGTGTTGAAATTCGAGGCGCTGTTGCAGCAGTTCGAGACGGAGTTGTCGTACTTCGCTTTGGAGAGCGGTAATTTTGTCAGCGCTGGCGGGTTGTGCTGAAAGAGAAAAAAGGAAATGCAAAGGGCAGTACGGCAATAAATTTCAGGTGCCTCTTTGAATTGGAGGTAATGGGAAATGAGAGTACAGAGAGAAATGGAAACGATAACAACGCCTCCTATTTCTCTCCTTCCTCCTACTCTTCCTATCAGCGCCCTTAGCAAAGCGTTTTTGCCAATCTGCACCACGCTCAGACCGGGATTCCCGGCGGTGGAGCCTTTCAGCAAGGTCGCTTCGACAAAATACGCATTTTTGTTGAAATCAAATCGCCAATTCGGGTTGCACGTCACGACGCTCTGCGTTTGGAACAACACGTTTCCGGCAAAAGCATTGCTGTCGAGCGTCATCAGGGTCGTAATGATGCCGGTGGCGATGTCGACGGATTTCAGGCGCACAACGACGCGCTCATCCTGCCCACTATCGCGAAACCGCACGCGCATAAAATAACCATCGCCGCCCGCATCGGCCAAACCGTCTACCGCCACAACATTGTATCGAATGACAGCGCTGGAGTTCGCAGGAGCGGTCAAATTCAGCCGCGCAGTGGCTTCGGTATAATTGACCTTGTTGACGTCCGTTTCATCCACCGTTCCGGCAGAAGCAACCGTCGTCCAGGGTTTCGCAAACGGATTATCCGCTGATACGCTGACCGGAATGGCAAGCGCAAGAATTGCAACGAGCAAGTAGCTCACAAATTTTCGACTGGTCAACATAAGTGTTCTCCTCGTGAGTTTTGAGTTGTGAAAGGCGAACCTGTGGCTGGGCGACAGATTCACATTCGCATTGGGCTGCTACACACTGATAAGCGAGCGACAACGGAAAAACCTGGAAATCGGCCATTTGTTATTTGTGAGTCGTCAGTAGTCAGTTATTGGCGGGAATGGTAGATTGCGAGCAAGGAGGGGAAGAAAGATGAAAGTTGGACGCGACGGAAATTTTTAGCGAATTGAGCGGGGCGTTATTTGCCTTTGCGCAAACCTCGCGCAGGCCAGAGTTGACGGGCTTGCGCACACAGCGGATTGGCAGCGGGCGCGGGCAGCAATCCTGGCGGGGATGCAGTTGGCGATGGGCGAATTGCCGCAACGAAAGCAATTGCCCGTCGAAATTCAAACGCTCGGCAGCGAAGACACACCATCATTCACGCGCACGAAAACTGGGCCATATTTGGCGGAATTGGGCGACAGCGTGGACGCGTGGTTGCTCGTGCCGAAAAATCTGCGCGGCAAAGCGCCGCCCGCGATGCTGTGTCTGCACTAAACAATCAAAATCGGCAAGGACGAGCCTGCCGGATTGGGCGGCAATCCGAACTTCTGCATTACGCGAAAGAATTAGCCGGAGCGCGGGCATGTCTGCATCGTACCTGACCATCCGTATCTGGGTGAAAACACCTTTATTCCCTTATAACCACGGCTATGTCAGCCGCACGATGAAAAAGGCATCGTCAACTACAGGCGCGCGGTGGACATTTTACAATCGTTGCCGCAGGTAGACAGACACCGTATCGGCTCCATTGGCCATTCGCTCGGCGGCCATAACACACTGTTTGTGGCAGCATTTGATGAACGCATCAAAGCGATGGTCACAAGCTGCGGCTTCACGAAAGCGAGCAAGTATTACAACGGCAACCTGAAAGGCTGGGCGGGCGAACGCTATATGCCGTTGATTGAAAGTAAATATCACAACAGCCCCGACGAAATTCCATTTGATTTTCCTGAGCTGCTCGTCGCCTTAGCACCACGCCCGCTGTTCATCAATGCGCCGCTGCACGACAGCAATTTTGAAGTCTCCGGTGTGCGCGATTGCGAAGCTGTAGCGCGACCTGTGTACGAACGGTTTTTTCGAGCGGGGGAAAAATTCAGTGCGAATTATCCTGATGCCGGGCACGAATTTCCGCTGGCGATGCGCACCGCCGCCTATGCTTTTTTAGAGCGCTGGCTTCGGCATCGCTAAACCATACCTTTCAGCACATCTCTTTTTCCCTGCCCACCGAATGAAAAAGCAACAACGAAGAGGGCCGCATACGGGCCGTGCGGGTGCTTCTTTTACCCTGCACAAGTGATACACTTCCGGTTATGGAAAACCCGATTCAGACGTCATTCATTCTTAGCCCTGCGTTACGGGAGCGCGTGTGCGAACAGCTCGGACTGGCGCAGCCCTTGCCCGTAAACCTGGCGGGATTGCAAACGGTTTATCGCGCGTGGTGCAGCAGCGTACCGTTCGACAACGTCAGAAAAATGATCGCGCTCCGCACGGAACCTGCGCGCCCATTGCCGGGCGGCGAGGCCGAAGATTTCTTCACACACTGGCTGGCCGATGGCGCAGGTGGGACATGTTGGCCGACGAGCAATGCACTGTTTACGTTGTTACATTCGCTGGGATTCGCCGCGCGGCGTGTGGCTGGTTCGATGCACGATCTTGGAATCGTCAATCACGGCAGCGTAAAAGTCCACGTCGAAGGGCGCAACTGGCTGGTAGATTCTTCGTTACTTTGCGGCGTGCCCTTACCGTTGGAGGAAACCATCTTTGCCAACGATGACCCCGTCTGGGCGGTCGAAGTGGAACCAACCGACGGCACCTACCTTATCTGGTTTGCGCCGCCTAACAGCCCGACCTATATGCGCTGTCGCTTGCTCGTTGACCCGGCAGATGCAGCCCTTTATCAAACCCGCTACGAGGTTTCCAGAACCCAAAGCCCCTTCAATGACCGGATGCACGCGCGCCGCAATCATCCGGGCGAATTGCGGCTGTTGATCGGCAACACGAAATACGTCAAAACCGCAGCGGGCGTCACGCTGCAAACGCTCACGCGCGCAGAAATATGCCAGTCGCTGCACGAAGACATCGGGTTGTCAGAAACACTGATTGCGCAATGGGTGCAGTCAGGCAGTCTGGAAGCCAGTTTCGTGCCTGCGTCTCAATCTGCGCCGCCGCGCACGGACAGCCGACCGCCATCGCAGCGGTAACAAACATTTTTGTTAATGAGGTCGAGATGAAAAGATTATTCACATTTGCTCTGCTTATATGCTGCTCCGTCGCCAGCCACGCGCAAATGAATCCACCAGCGGAATCAGTGCTGGATCGCTTTCTGCGCTACGTCAAAATTGATACCACTTCCAAAGAGGATCAGGACAAGGTGCCCAGCACCAGCAAGCAACTGGTGCTGGCCAACCTACTGGCCAAAGAATTAACCGAACTGGGCGCACAAAATGTGCGCGTCAGCGAGTTTGGCATTGTCTATGCCACGGTGCCGGGCAATCTGCCGGACAACACGAAAGCCCCGGTCATCGGCTTCATCGCGCACATGGACACGTCGCCCGAAGTGTCCGGCGAAAATGTCACGCCCGTGATCCACAAAAACTATCAGGGCGGCGACATTACGTTGCCGAAAGACCCGACGCAGATCATCACAGTCGCCAAAAATCCTGACCTCAAAAATCTCAGCGGCGATGACATCATCACCGCCGACGGCACGACGTTACTTGGTTCCGACGACAAGGCGGGCTGCGCAGAACTTATGACGATGGTTGACCTGTTGCGCCGCAATCCAAACATCAAGCACGGGACGATTGCCATAGCGTTCACGCCCGATGAAGAAGTCGGCGGCGGCATCGAGAAATTTGATGTCAAAGGCTTCGGCGCGCAATTCGCCTACACGGTGGACGGCGAGGAATTGGGCGAAATCAGCAACGAAACGTGGAGTGCCAAAACAGCCACCGTGCGGTTGCAGGGCAAGAATACGCATCCTGGTACAGCCAAAGGTGTGATGGTGAATTCGCTTTTTGCGGCAGCCGATTTCCTCGCCCGCTTCCCGCCCACGATGCTGCCCGAAACGACCGAAGGGCGCGTCGGGTTTGTGCATCCGTACAATGCGGCGCTGGATGTCGAGGTGTCGGTCATTAAAATTTTGCTGCGCGATTTCGAGCTACGCGGATTGGAGGCTAAAGAACAATTGCTGCGCCGGATGGCGGCGGCAACCAGCAAAAAGTTCCCGCAGGTGAAAATCACCGTCGAGGTCAAAGATGATTACAAAAACATGAAAGACGTCTTGCAGAAGTATCCGCAACTGACCGAACGGGCGATGGAAGCAACGCGCCGCGCGGGCCTCACGCCGCATTTAAAAGCCGTACGCGGCGGCACAGATGGCGCGAATCTCACATTTCGTGACCTGCCGACGCCCAATCTTTTTACCGGCGGGCATAATTTTCACGGCAAGCTGGAATTCAACTCCAAACGCGGGTTGGAAAAAACCACCGAAATGCTGCTTCAGTTGGTGCAACTTTTTGCGGGTGCGTAGCGACGTGATTGATGCGGGGCAAGAAGATGAACGCCGCGCTTGTAGCGGCAGTCACGACTCGAAAACAAAAGCGGGAGGGACAACGACGAAACATTGTCCCTCCCGCCTTTCTTCGGGGATGCAAACTGGTGTTACGTTAGCTTTCCGCGCGCTCCTTCAACCACTTCCACATTGCTTCTTCGCCGTGTCCGTATGGCTCACCAGCCGTTTGGTACTGGTTGCTCAGCTGGTGATAAATCGTGTCGTAGGTTTCTTTGACCCGTTGATGATCGGGCGGCAGGAGCAAGCGCAACGCATCCAGCGCGCGAATGCAGGAAAGCGCCAGTTTTGTGACGGCCTTTTGCAACTGCTCAACTTGCGGGTCGGATTGCTGAATGCAACGTTCCGCGCCTTCCCAGTTCGGATGTTGATGTTCCGGTTTACCGCACGCCCAGACGAGATCGAAGTTATTGATTTCTTTCATAACGCACTGACTACAGCGTCAATGCGGCGGGCAATCCAGACTGTCATCAATCCTTCACAAATTCTCCATTAACCAGCCGCCAGATGCCGAGCGGATTGCCGTCCTGCAATTCAGGTGGCAGCGCGCTTTGCGGATAGCCTTGATAACAAACAGGCCGCGCAAAACGCAGGATCGCCGTCGTACCAACCGAAGTCGTGCGCGCATCGGTCGTCGCCGGAAACGGCCCGCCGTGAACCATCGAAGGACAAACTTCTACGCCAGTTGGAAAGCCATTGATAACGATTCTGCCGACTTTGGTTTCGAGTATATTAAGCAGCCATTGATGATTCGCCAGGTCTTCTGCCGTACCGTGCACTGTCGCGGTCAAATGTCCCTGCAACGCCTCAGCAGCCTGCGCCAATTCGTCGGCGGAAGCACAGGCCACAACAACGGTTGAAGGGCCGAAAACCTCTTCGCTCAATTCTGGCTGGGCTAAAAAGTGCGTCGCGGTGGTTGTGAAGACAGTCGCGCGGGCTTGTGTTTTGGCGGCGTCCGCTTCCGTTTGAGCGCGCACGACAGCGACGCCTTCGTGGCCGGAGAGTTTCTGCACGCCGACCTCAAACGATTGCAGAATTCCGGCATGCAACATCGTCGCGGGTGGCGTGGCTTCGACCAGGGATTGCAACTTCGCGGTCGCCTGCGCCAACGCTTCGCTTTCCAGGCCAAACACTAAACCGGGGCAGGTGCAGAATTGGCCTACGCCCATTGTAATCGAGGTTTTTAAGCCTTCGGCAAAAGCTGCGCCACGTTCCTGCAAAACGCCGGGCAGGACAAACACCGGATTCGTGCTACCCATTTCTGCATAGACGGGAATCGGTTCAGGACGCGCAACCGCCGCATCAAACAACGCTTTGCCGCCGCGATAGGAACCAGTGAAACCAACGGCCTTGATGAGCGGATGTTTGACGAGCGCGAGGCTTACTTCGTAATTCAAACCGTGCACGAGCGAAAACACGCCTTCCGGCATGCCAGTCGCCTGCGCCGCGTTGACAATCGCCGTCGCCACTAATTCCGCCGTACCGGGATGCGCGGGATGCGCTTTGACCACAACCGGACAACCCGCCGCCAGGGCTGAAGCCGTGTCGCCGCCCGCCGTCGAAAACGCCAGCGGAAAATTGCTCGCGCCAAACACCGCAACGGGGCCGAGTGGACGCAGCATTTTGCGCAAATCGGGTTTCGGCACGGGCGCGCGATCCGGGATTGCAGTGTCAATGCTCGCCTCTACCCACGAGCCTTCGCGCACGAGCGAGGCAAACATTTTCAGTTGATTCATCGTGCGCCCGCGCTCGCCCGTCAAACGATCCAGCGGCAAACCGCTTTCCGCATTCGCGCATTGCAGCAGTTCATCGCCGAGCGCAAGAATTTCATCAGCGATGCGTTCCAGAAACGTCGCGCGTGCGTCTTTGCTCAAGGCGCGATACGGATCAAACGCGGATTGTGCCAATTCAACCGCGCGATTGACTTCTGCCGTTGTTGCTTCTGAAAACACCGTCGCCAGCGTTTCGCTCGTCGCGGGATTCTTTGCTTGAAACATTGCCGCGCCTTCGTTCGAGAGTGTGTTACCGAGAATATTTTTGCCGTGCATACTGTTGAGATTTGAGATTAGAAATTGGAGATTTGAGATCGTTACAACACTGTGTTGACGAGCGTGCCGATGTGGTCAATGGTGATGCGGATTTCGTCGCCGGAGTGAAGTGTGAAGGCGTCGGGCGGAACGATGCCAGTGCCCGTGAGCAGATAGCTGCCCGTCGGGAACGAGTTGTCGCGGTAGAGAAAACCGACTAATTCCGTCGGCGTGCGTTTCAGTTGCGCAAGTGTGGTGTCGCCCTGAAACACGACTTCCCCGCCCCGTGTGATTTCCAGATTGATTTTGGTTTCAGTCGAGAGCGGTTCACTCGTCAAATACACGACGGGACCGAGGCCGCAGCTTAAATCGTAGACTTTGGCTTGCGGCAGATAGAGCGGGTTTTCGCCTTCGATGTCGCGCGAACTCATATCATTGCCGATCGTGTAGCCGATGATTTCGCCGCGCACGTTCACGGCCAGCGTCAATTCCGGTTCCGGCACATTCCATTGTGAGTCGCGGCGAATTTTCACGCCACTGCCCGGCCCGGCGACGCGCGCGGGATTGGCTTTGAAAAACAGTTCGGGACGTTCGGCGGAGTAGACGCGGTCATAAAAGCTGCCGCCGCCTGCATCTTTCGATTCTTCCATCCGCGCCGTGCGGCTGCGGTAGTACGTCACGCCTGCCGCCCACACTTCCTGCGTACCAATGGGCGCGAGCAGATCAGTCGGCGCGTCAACCGGCGCAAGCGTGCTGATTTCGTCTTGTAGCGAGGCAAGCAGGTTCGGACGATTGAATAATTCGTCCCAATCGGCTCCGGTCAGTTGGTAAAACGATTCGTTGAATTGGACAAAAATGCCTTGTTTGGATTTGCAGAGTTTCATGATGGTTCCTTTGGTGATTTCGTGAACGGTTCGGATACCACGCGGTCAACAAAAGTGTCAAGGGAGGGCAGAAAAGGAACTTTCGTGATTGCCTTGCGTAAGGTACACTCTTTCTGTCCATGCTAATTTCACGAGTGTCATTAAAAACCATTCCTTTCTGGAGACCCAATATGAAACCAATCTTATCTTTGCGCCGCTGGCCTGCGCTGTTCTTGCTCTGCGCGGCGGTCGGCGTCACGAATCTTGTCGCGCTGGCACAGGGCAATCCGGCGTTGCCGAACGGCATACAGCGCGTCACTTCCGTCGAAGGCATCACGGAATATCGTCTGCCGAATGGCCTGCGCGTGCTGCTGTTTCCTGATGCGTCGAAACAAACTATCACGGTGAATATCACCTACCTTGTCGGCTCAAAGCACGAGAACTACGGCGAAACCGGGATGGCGCATTTGCTCGAACACATGGTTTTCAAGGGCACGCCGAAACATACCAACATTCCACAGGAACTAACCGAACACGGCACGCGCCCGAATGGTTCGACGTGGTATGACCGCACGAATTATTTTGAGACGTTTGCCGCAACAGATGAAAATCTGAAATGGGCGCTCGACCTCGAATCCGACCGGATGATCAATTCGTTCATTGCCAAGAAAGACCTCGACAGCGAAATGACGGTCGTGCGCAATGAATTTGAAATGGGCGAAAACGATCCTGGATCAATTTTGATTGAGAGAGTGTTTTCGACCGCGTATCTCTGGCACAACTACGGCAAATCCACGATTGGCGCAAAATCGGATTTGGAAAATGTGCCGATTGATCGGTTGCAGGCGTTTTACAAAAACTTTTATCAACCCGATAACGCCGTGCTGCTCGTCGCGGGCAAGATTGACGAAGCGAAAACGCTCGCGCTGGTTGCACAATATTTCGCGCCGCTGCCGAAGCCGACGCGCACGCTGCAAAAACTTTATACTGAAGATCCGACACAAGACGGCGAACGTGCAGTCACGGTACGGCGCGTAGGCGATACGCAATTGGTCGTCGCGGGTTATCACATTCCGGGAGGCTCACACGCCGATGCGGCACCCGTTAGCGTGCTGATGAAAGTGCTGGCTGATCGGCCTTCCGGGCGTTTGCATAAGGCACTGGTCGAAACCAAAAAGGCGGCCGGCGTTTTCAACTTCCCGGTGATTTTCGGTGAGCCGAGTTTATTAATCGTAGGCGCGGAAGTGCGCCTTGACGCTTCGTTAGATGCTGCGCAATCTGCGTTGTTACAAGTCGTCGAAGACGTCACCAAAACGCCCGTGACGCAGGAAGAAGTAAATCGTGCCCGCGACAATCTGCTTAAGCAAGTCGAGTTGAATTTGAATTCTTCTGAACAGGTCGGACAAGCGAATGGATTGATGTAAGGATTGGCGGTTGCTGTTCGTCAATCGTGATCGGTTGCGCAAAATGACGGTTGCCGATGTGCAGCGGCGTCGCGGCGGCGTATTTGAAACAATCCAACCGCACGCTCGGCCTGTTCGTTCCCACGCAAAAGCCGGATCGCGCTGACATTCCCTCAACACCGGATGTGCTGGCGCTCGTGAAAGATTACAAAGGTGATGCGGCGGTCGCAGCAGGTGAAGCGTTTGATCCGTCACCGACAAACATCGAATCCTGCACCGCGCGCTTACCACGCCTGGCGGCATCAAAAACCGCGTTTCTGACCAAGAAAACACGCGGCAACACCGTGCAATTGCAAATGAGCCTGCACTTCGGCGATGAAAAAAGCCTGATGAATCGCGCGACGGCGGGCAGTTTTGCGGGCGACCTGTTGATGCGCGGGACGAAAACGAAAACGCGCCAAACAGATCAAAGACGAATTCGACCGCCTGAAAGCGCGCGGCGGCGTGGATGGCAGTCCAACCGGCGCGAGCGTTACCGTCGAAACCAACCGCGAAAATCTGCCTGCAGTGATGAAGTTAGTCGCAGAAATCCTGCGCGACCCTGCCTTCCCGGCCAAAGAATTCGACGAACTGAAACAGGAACAGCTTGCCAGCATTGAGCAACAGCGCAGCGATCCGCAACAATTGGCAATCATTGCGCTGCAACGCCACCTTTCGCCCTATCCGAAAGGCCACGTCAACTATGTTTCCACTCCTGACGAGGATGTAGCGGAAATCAATGCGCTCAAGTTGGATGATGTAAAGAAGTTCTATTCTGACTTCTACGGCGCAAGCGTGGGCGAAATGACGGTAATCGGCGACTTTGATGAAAAAGAAATGGCGAAGCTGACGAATGATCTCTTCGGCAACTGGAAAAACAAAACGCCCTATGTACGCATTGCAAAGACATACAAAGACATTTCGGCGCTGAACAAATCACTTGAAACACCGGACAAAGCGAATGCTGTCTTCTTTGCTGGGGGGAATCTAAGCCTGCGCGACGACGACCCCAATTATCCGGCGTTGGTGTTGGGCAATTACATGCTGGGCGGTGGCTTCCTCAATTCGCGCCTTGCCGTGCGGATTCGGCAGAAAGACGGCTTGAGCTACGGCGTCGGTTCGCAGTTGAGCGCTAGTTCGTTGGACAACAACGGCTCCTTCTTCGCCTACGCGATTTATGCGCCGCAAAACCGCGATAAGCTGGAAGTCGCTTTCAAGGAAGAACTCGCGCGGATGCTGAAAGACGGTTTCACGGACGAAGAACTGAAAGCGGCGAAATCCGGCTGGATGCAGTCGCGGCAGGTGTCACGCGCGCAGGACAACGAACTCGCCGGACGCCTGACCAGTTACCTTTTCCTCAACCGCACGCTCGCCTGGGATGCAGAACTGGAAAAGAAAGTGCTGGCGCTGACGCCGGAGCAGGTCAATGCAGCAATGCGCAAATACATTGACCCGAACAAAATCAGCATCATTAAAGCAGGCGATTTCGCCAAAGCGATGGGCACCAAATAGGCGTTGGTATTTGGTCTTCGATCTTTGGTCTTAGTATTGGCTAAAACCAAAGATCGAAGGCCGAAGGCCAATGCCCGCCCCTCCTCCTCCTGCCGCTCCCTTCAAACATCGGCTTTAGCAGCGACTTGCCATCAATTCGTTACGATTCTGGCGGAAATTTTGGCCAGCGCAAACTGTATTGAGAACAGAGGCAATTGCTGAGGGGAGAAGGCCGATGGCATTACCGCATTACAATCTGGACACGAGCGACAACACCCAGCAGTTTCAATCGGCTGCGTTTCCAGTCGTTTTGGTGCCTGCCGATGCGTCACGCAAAGCGCGCCCGGTACGCCATTTCCTGCGGGCGCGGTGGTGGCTAACAATGGTGGGAATCATTGCGATGCTTGCCGTGGCAGCACTGCTTTGGCTTGCTTTAGACCCTAATCAAAGAACCTTCGCCCCGCAGCGCCTGCTCTGGCCTGCCGTCACGCTGGGTATTTGCGGTTTCTTCTTTCTGCTCGCGCTGTGGGCGGGCCGTGCCAGCCAACCTGCCGCCGACACGACGACCGACACCGAAGAGACGCCGGAAAGCGAAATCCTGCCCCCTGAAGCACCACCGACACTCCCCCCTGCACTTCCCCACATCGCGGTTTCATGTGAGCAATGGGTAAGCGAACCGTTCACGGAAATCATGGATGAGGCCGTCCTTGCCGAAATCTTTGACGATGAAATGGTCGCGCCCGATCATCTGGTCTTCAGCCTGCGCGTAGATAACCAATCGTAGCCCTGCTTCGTTTCCCTGTTGAGCCGAACGACCCGCCGGATAAGGAGTGTATATGGCTATTCAACAAATTCAGCAGTCGTCTGTCGAAGCAACTGTCTCGCCGCAGTATTTCCCCGTCTACGGGCCAGCGCCGAGGCCTAATCCAGGGCGCAGGGCCTTTCGCCAAATTTTTTATCGCCAACCAGGGATGGCATTACTGCTTATCGGGTTTGCGGGATATTGCTTGTACAGTCTTTGGGCGGCGCAGGGATATTGGGGTGGCGAGGCTATTTATCATTGGCGCTGTGAAACGTTGGCGGGGCTGTTGGTCGGCCTGACAGTATTTCTCTTTCGCCAATTCCGGCAATGGGAACAGGAAGGTGCGCAACGAGTCGCACGGCGCAGGGAATATGAGCAGGAACTCGCCGCCCTCCTGCAACAAACGGGCACCGCGCCGCCAAGGGAAGTAATGCTGGAAATTGCCGCCTGGAAAAGCGAACGGACGGCTAGGCTGATCGAACCGGATGGCTCCATTACGGAATTACCAGATGCAGATTTGGCACCGGATATGCTGGTTCTTCAGATTCAAGTACCGCAAACGTCTCGTTTGCGTTGCGCCAGTTCACACACTAACAACCGCACAAGCGTCTCGTCTGCATTACTTCAGCGTTGACGATGGGCACAAGGTTTCCAGCGGACACGCAGCGCATTGCGGGTTGCGCGCTTTACACAGAGCGCGACCGTGAAAAATCAGCAGATGCGGCAACATCACCCAATCCTTGCGCGGCGTGAGCGCGAGCAAATCCTTTTCAATTTTTTCCGGTTGTTCCTGCTCGGTTAAGCCGAGACGTTGCGACAGGCGCGCGACGTGCGTGTCTACGACAATGCCGGAGGCGATGCCGAACGCATTTCCTAAGACAACATTAGCGGTTTTGCGGGCGACGCCGGGCAGGCGCAACAATTCTTCCATCGTCTGTGGCACCTGCCCGTCAAATTCTTCCAGGATTAGCTGACACGATCCCTGAATGCTTTTCGCCTTGTTACGAAAGAAATTGATTGAGCGCAGGTCATACTCCAACTCCTCGCGCGGCGCGTTCACAAAATCCTCGGCACTTCGATATTTCCTGAATAAATCAGCGGTCACGATATTCACGCGCTCATCCGTGCATTGCGCCGAAAGAATCGTCGCAATCAGCAATTCCAACGCAGTTGTGTGATGCAGCGCGCAATGAGCATCGGGATAGGTCTTTTTCAAAAGACGAAGAATCTGCGACATTTTTTTGGCATTCGGTGCAGTAGCATTTTCAGTCATGTTGGCAGTAGCGTTCCTTATCGGTGTTGGTGATCTTTGCGTTCGCTTGGTAAAGTAGCGGGCAGAAAGGATTATCTGTGGCAGAAAAGAAAAAGAAAATCAACTACGCGCAAGCCTGGAGCGTCGCGCGGGATTTAATCTGGCAATATCGGTACCGCCTTTTGCTCGGCGCATTCCTCATGCTTTTCAATCGGCTAACGGGATTGATTTTGCCCTCGTCATCGAAATACCTAATTGATGAAGTAATCGTCAAGCAACGGCACGACTTGTTAATGCCTATCGCACTTGTCGGCGGCGCAGCGACGCTTGCGCAAGCCGTTTCTTCGTTCGCGCTCTCGCAAGTACTCGGCGTTGCGGCGCAGCGAGCAATTACAGAAATGCGCAAACAAGTAATGGAACACGTGATGCGACTGCCGATTCGATATTTCGATTCGATGCAAAGCGGCAAGTTGATTGCCCGCGTAATGAACGATGCCGAAGGCGTGCGCAATCTGGTCGGTACGGGCGTAGTGCAATTGGTGGGCGGCGTGGTGACGGCGGCGTTGGCGCTGTGCGTTTTGTTTTATCTGAATTGGCGGCTGACTTCGGTGACGATTCTGGTGCTGGCGACGTTTGGCGGGGGAATGGCTTACGCTTTTAATCGGCTGCGCCCACTCTTTCGGGAACGGGGCGAAATCTATTCAGAGATTACCGGACGACTCGCAGAATCTATCGGCGGGATTCGCACGGTCAAAGCCTACACGGCAGAAAAGCGTGAAGAGATCGTGTTCTCGCGCGGTGTGCATCGGTTGTTGCGTAACGTGGCGAAGTCTATGACGGGTGTTTCCGCGACGATGGCGGCGTCTACAGTAATCGTAGGCATCATCGGCGTTCTGATGATTTTGATCGGCGGCGGCTCGGTGCTGCGCGGTGAGATGACGCTTGGCGAATTATTTATGTATGTGTTTTTTACGGGGCTTGTGGCGATGCCGCTGATTGAAATCGCTTCCATCGGCACGCAAATCACCGAAGCCTTTGCCGGGCTGGATCGCATCAGCGAAATCCGTCGGATGGCGACTGAAGACGCAGGCGATGAAACACGTGCCGACTTGCCGGAAATCAAGGGGGAAGTCGTGTTTGAAAGTGTGAGCTTTGCCTACGAAGAGAACGTCCCCGTCCTCAAAAACGTATCGTTTCGCGCCCCTGCCGGAACGACGACGGCGCTGGTCGGTTCCAGCGGTTCGGGCAAAAGTACGATGATCGGGTTGGCGATGAACTTCAATCGTCCGCAGCAGGGGCGCGTCTTGATTGATGGGCAAGACCTCGCCCATATCAAACTGCGCGATTACCGCCAGCATCTCGGCGTGGTGATGCAGGATAATTTTTTGTTCGATGGCACGATTGCCGACAACATTAAATTCGCCCACCCGCACGCCACGCAAGCACAAGTCGTCGCCGTCAGCCGCATTGCCCACTGCGAAGAGTTCATCGAAGGCTTCGAGAAAAAATACGAAACCGTTATTGGCGAACGCGGCATTAAATTGTCCGGCGGTCAGCGCCAACGCCTCGCCATCGCGCGCGCGATTCTCGCCAATCCGAAAATCCTGATCCTCGACGAAGCGACCTCCAGCCTCGATAGCGAAAGCGAAGCGTTAATTCAGGACGGCTTGCGGGCGCTGCGGCAGGGCCGCACGACGTTCGTGATTGCGCACCGGCTCTCAACCATTCGTAGCGCCGATCAAATCCTGGTGCTGGAAGGCGGCGAGATTGTCGAACGCGGCACGCACGAAGAGTTGTTGGCTTTGCACGGTCGCTATCGCCAGCTTTACGACAAGCAGTACAAATTCGAGCGGGATCGCTTCATCAATCCCGGTGAAGATTTCACGCCTGACCCGGAAAAAATCGCGCTTCCCAAACCATCGCAGGCTGCAATGTAGGACAGGCGGCTCGTCTGTCCAGCAGTCTTTACCCCTTCAATTTAGTGACAGGCGAGCCGCTTGTCCTACATTTTTTTGAGAGAACCTTATGCCCGATACGCCCCAAACCTACGATAACCATGTTCGTTACCATGCGCCCTTTCATTACGTGCTCACCCCACTCGTGCTTATCAATTTTCTCTGGTCGCTGGTGAATTTATTTCTGCACTTCGGCCTGGATGCCATTCAAGGCTTGCTGGTCGCCTTTCTCTTAGTCCTAATTGGCGTGCTGGCCCGTACCAACGCGCTCAAGGCACAGGATCGTGTGATTCGGCTGGAAGAACAGTTGCGTTACCATCGGGTACTTTCGCCCGAAATGGCTAAGCGCGCGGCCACCTTAACACCTGGTCAAATAGTTGCATTGCGCTTTGCGTCAGATGAAGAATTAGCAGGATTGATACAGCAAACGCTCGATAAGAAATTGGCGAGTCAGAAGGAAATCAAGCAGGCGATTCAGCACTGGCGAGGGGATTATTTGCGCGTGTAAACATTACGGGGAGCGTCTACGACCTTAACCTTGATTAAGTGCTTACCAAGGTGTAGGTCGCTGACGCTCCCCGTACTCTATTCTGTGCCTCTACCTACGGCTAGCAGGATGGCGTAAAGACCGGAACTTCTAATGTCTTGGACATTGCGGAAATCTTATGCAGGGCGCGGATGCCGCTCCATTTGTTGCCAAGCGTTTTGGGGGTCATAAACAATCCTACCCCGCCGCCGGTAAAGAATTTCATCGTGCCGACCTGACCACCCGGAATCAGCACGGACATCCCCAGCGGCACACGCGGAACGCTTGCGGAAATCACCGCCGTTGCCTGACAGCCATCATTCAGGATGCGGCTGAAACTGCCAAAAGGTTTTTCGTTGCCATTGTAGACCTGCCCGACGCCGACTTGTCCCGCGCCTTTGGGGCTGCTGGCGACAACGCTGCCCGTCAGTCCGACAGTGACCAGCTTCTGCCCAAAACAATCATTCGTGCTTTGAATTTCCGTGACGAATTGCGTGGGCATCAAATCATACCCGCCCGCCGCGGTCGTCGTGTCGCACCCATTAAAATTCAAAACCGCAGAACCGTAAGCACCCGTCGAAGCCGGCGTCACCGTGCTGGGATCACCTTTAGCCCAGAAAGCTTCAGCGCTGTAATTGCCGACGTAATCGCCATCCGAAACCAGCGCATTGCCAATCAGCGCATTAGCGGTAATCGGGTAGCCGGTCAATGGATCCACGGCCACCGCAAAAATCCAGCCTGTAATTTCAGGGTCAACATCAGATGCTTTAAAAGCTACGCTGGCATTCGGCGTCAGGCAAATGAATTGATCCGCCTGGCTACAGGTGCCGCCGTCCATCACAAAGACGTGAACGGTCACGGCTTTGAACCCGATATTGCTCATCGAAATCCGCGTATCGCGGCGCTCTTGCGCCTTTGAGGTATAGTACGGATAAACCAGCAGCGAGCCAGCTTTTTGGTCGCTCGCGCGAATATCCAGAATATCTTGCGCAAAGATGCCAGTGGCTAAAACAGTTAGCGTCAGTAAAGAAAAGAAAATGCGTGTGATCGTGTGAGAGGTAGACATTTGTGGTACTCCTTGAATAGTCCGATGTAATCTCGTTATCGTATTCATTACTCTTTGGGGGGCTGCTACTTTGAGAGGAGTAATGGCCGGGCAATTCCAGATTTCGGTGAGAAAAATGCGAAGAAGGCGCGGATTTTATTGGGATTGCCGCGCGAAAGGTCTATCATTTGTCACGATCTATAAACTTCTAATGACAAGGTTATTCCTATGAAACAACTCCGATTTCTGCTGTCGTTGTTGTGGCTCGCAGCTTTCCCGGTGAGCGGCGTGGCTGAATGGCAAACGCAAACCATCAACACGGATGCCAGCTTTCGCGGCCTGTGTGCAGTAAATTCGCAGGTCGCGTGGGTCAGTGGCACCAAGGGCACCTTTGGTCGTACCGTTGACGGAGGTAAAACGTGGGAGGTCGGCACCGTTCCTGATGCTGCCGCGCTCGACTTTCGGGATGTCGAAGCCTTTAGCGAAACCACTGCCTATTTGCTGAGCATCGGCAAAGGCGAGGCATCGCGGATTTACAAAACGATTGACGGCGGCAAAACGTGGCAGTTGCAATTCAAGAACACCGACCCCGACGCCTTCTTTGACGCCTTCGCATTCTGGGGCGAGAAAAACGGCATTGCGATGAGCGACCCCGTCAAAGGTCAATTCAAGCTCATCAGCACCGAAGACGGCGTGAATTGGAAACCCATCTGGAATCCCACGACTCCGCCCGCGCTGCCGAATGAAGGTGGGTTTGCCGCGAGCGGCACCTGCATTTTCACGTTTGGCTTTACGAACGTCTGGCTCGTGAGCGGCGGAGCGAAAGTCGCGCGCGTCTACAGTTCCAACAATCGCGGGCGTACCTGGACAGTGAGCGAAACACCCATTGTCGCCGCCAACGAATCCTCCGGCATTTTTTCAATCGCCTTCCGCGACTTGAATAACGGCATCATTGTCGGCGGCGACTACCGCAAGCCGGAATCCTCCGGCAGTACGGCTGCCATCACCTCCGACGGGGGCAAAACGTGGCGCGCGTTGGAAAATAAATTGCCCTTCAGTTCCGGCGTCGTCTGGGCCAATGGCAAATGGATCGCGGTCGGCACCGCTGGATCGCACATTTCTGCCGACAACGGCGCGACGTGGCAGCGATTGGACACCGAAAACTACAACAGTGTCAGCTTTACCAAATCCGGCACCGGTTGGGCCGCTGGCCCCAAAGGACGGATTGCCAAATTTAACCCATAACCCACATTCTCAATTTTTTATTTTCCACCCCCGCCAGAAAACCAGGAGAATGGAAAAATTGAGAGCTGAGCGAAGAAATCCGATGCTTTCCCGACTCCGTTATTTCACCCTTTTCTTTTTGTCGTTCTTGCGCAGGCGCAAAACACGGCACCAGCGTATAAGCAAATTCTCCGCCAGGCATTGAAATCCCTGCCGCAGAACGCGCCGAACTCTCCGCAGGCGTCAATGAATTAGGTCGGGCGATTGAGGCGCTGCGCAGTGAACTGAAAGACAAACCCAAGTTGCTCGTGCTGCTGCCCGACGTACAGATTTTTTACAACGCTGTGCATTACGCGCTGAAGTACAACGAAATTTTGCAGGCGCGCGAAATCGGCTATGCCAAAGCGCAGCTCAAATTGGGGCTGGAACGGGCGCAGGAATTGCGCGCGGGCAAACCGTCGTGGCCGACACAAACGGGTTTGGTCGTGCGTGGCTATGTGTCGAAGCTCGATGGCTCGGTGCAGCCGTATGGTTTGGTCGTGCCGCCGACGTATCAGGCGAATCTGCCGCATCATTACCGCCTCGACCTCTGGTATCACGGGCGCAGCGACACGCTGACGGAAATCAATTTCCTGAATGATCGGCTGAAGAACGCCGGGCAATTCACGCCGCCGAATACGATTGTGCTGCACCCGTATGGTCGCTTCTGTAACGCCAGCAAATTTGCGGGCGAAGTGGACACGCGGGAGGCGTTGGCGCACGTCCGGCAAAACTACGCGATTGATGAAAACAGAATTGCGGTGCGCGGCTTTTCAATGGGCGGCGCGGCGACGTGGCATATCGCTACGCATTACGCCGGGTTGTGGGCGGCAGCGGCACTGCGCAGGCTTTGCGGAAACAGCGGAATACTTAAAACTCGGCACGGCAGAACCGGGTTGCCGCCTCGGTATGAGCAAACGCTCTGGCATTGGTACAACGCGACGGATTACGCGGCGAATTTATTCAACCTGCCGACGGTGGCCTACAGCGGCGAAATTGATAAGCAGAAACAAGCCGCCGATGTGATGACGCGGGAATTAAAAAAATCCAGTATTGAACTGACGCACATCATCGGCCCGCAAACAGAACACAAATACCATCCCGATTCGATTCCCGAAATCAACCGCCGCATTGATGCCATCGTCGCCCAAGGCCGCAATCCTCTGCCGCGCCAAGTGAAATTCACGACCTACACGCTGCGCTACAACCAAATGTTTTGGGTGACGATGGACGGATTGGAACAGCATTGGCAACGGGCGCGCGTGGACGCAGAAATCAAAGACGCGGCGGTGACAGTGAAAACAGAAAATGTCTCTGCGCTGACGTTGGAAATGCCCGCTGGTTTATGCCCCTTCACCAACAAGCCCAGCGTACTGATTGATGGGCAAAGACTCGTCGCCTCTGCGGTGCAATCGGATCGTTCCTGGACAACTCACCTGCGCAAGACAGGCAAGTTGTGGGCAATCGTTCCCGCTGTCGAGGATCAGGTCTTCTCTTTCAGCCCTGTCGCCCCCCCGGCAATGCCCAAAGCAGCAACGGCCCCGCTGGCTACGGGCGTACCGGGTGGAGCCAATGCGATTTTCGTCGGGCCGGGCAACGGGCCAGCCGTTCAATTGGGCGGCAGTGGCGGGCGAATGTTCTTTTCCCTCGGCGGCCTTCCTCCGCTGCGCAAAAAGCACGGCTTGCAAGGGCCGATTGACGATGCGTTTTTGGATCGTTTCATCATTGTGCGCCCCACGGGAAAAGCCAAATCCGAAGCGGTCGCCGCGTGGGTGCAAACCGAAATGAATCGTGCAATCCAGCAATGGCGCTCGCAATTTCGCGGCGAAGCGATAGTCAAAGACGATACCGCCATCACCGCCGAAGACATTGCCAGCAGCAATCTGATTTTATGGGGTGATGAGGTGAGCAATGCGGTTTACGCCAAAATCGCAGCGACTCCCGTTTTTTCCCAATTCGCCGCGCGTACCGCTGCGTGGCAACAGGAACGCTTCGCGCCGGACAAACACGTATTGCTGATGATTTACCCCAACCCGCTCAATCCCAAACGGTACATTGTCCTCAACTCCGGCTTCACCTTCCGCGAAGACAACGCCAGCAACGCGCGGCAAACACCGAAGCTCCCGGATTGGGCTTTCGTAGACATCACCTCGCCTGCGACTGCGCGCAGCGTGGGCCGCGTGGTAGAGGCAGGTTTCTTCGATGAACAGTGGGGATTGCGGTGATTTCGTTACCGATGCCGGATGCCGACGTGCGCTACTTTCCGCAAGCGTTCTCGCGCGAGGAGAGCGATGCGTACCTGCAAGGCTTGTTGACGGAAATCGAATGGCGGCAGGAACAGATCAAAATCTTCGGTCGTGACATTCCGCAACCACGTTTGTCGGCCTGGTACGGCGATGCAAATGCCGTCTACACTTACTCCGGCATCGTCAATCAGCCGCTGCCCTGGCAACCGCTGCTGCTGGCAATCAGACAACGCTGTGAAGAATTGACCGACGCGGCATTTAATAGCGTGCTGCTGAATTATTACCGCACCGGGCAGGACAGTATGGGCTGGCATCAGGATAACGAACCGGAATTAGGCGCGCAGCCCGTCATCGCCTCCGTCAGTTTCGGCGCTTCTCGCCGCTTTCAATTTCGCCACAAGAAGCGAAAAGACCTTGTGCCCGTCACGATTGCGCTGGAACATGGTTCTCTGCTCCTGATGCAAGGTGCGACGCAATCGTTTTGGAAACATCAGCTCCCCAAAACCACGCAGCCCGTCGGCCCCCGCATAAATCTGACGTTTCGGCTCATTACCCGCCCCGAAAATCATCAAAGCGCATGAGCACGCTTATTTTGTGTAATAACCGCGCTTTGTGTTAAAAGGAGAAAGCCCGCCGTTCACGGTCAATTAATCTCGCGCCATTCTTTCTTGCCGAAAAGGAACCGTCGTCGAGGCTGGACGAATAAGCAATGCTGTAAAGCGCCTCAATTCGGCAGCCACGCGATTATAAACGCCGTTGAGGTCTTCGATATTGGCGACGGAAAGAGCAGGCCGCCGGATTGTTCGGCAACTTTGACGAGAGTTGTTTGCGCGCAATAGCGTAATGTCGGTAAGCCTGACTGCTGCTTGCGCTTGGTAACCATTTCGTATTCCGTGTCCAGGTACATCGGATAAATCAAGCCATTTTCTCTTCGGCAATGCGGGCATACCCTGTAATCGTGTTTGCCTGCATATTCGTCTGCGTCCATAATCGTATTGTCTACGCCGCCCGTTAACACCACGGCTTTGTACGGTGAGCGCATTGGCCTGTTTGACAGAATCCAGTGCGCTCCACATCGCGTCATAATAACGTGTGCTTGTTGGAGGGAATTTTCAAATCGCCAATCAGTTTTTGAGTTGCTTTTTGTCGTGGGTAAACTGGTTCGAGATAGAACCATGACGCGCGAAGGCAGCGACGGCGATTTGATCGTTATCCAGCGCAATCCACGAAACGTTGCGCGGCTTCGCGGATCACTTTGGTTTTTTCCGTGCTACCGCTAAAATCGAGTAGCAAGACCAGGTTCACGGAAGCCGTGACGGGCGAAAAATGCTCGATCTGCTGTGCGGCGTATTGTTTTCGTAAAGCGTGAAACTCTCTTTCTGGGTAAATGAAGCACGGTCGTCGCCGGATTCAGGAATTCTGGCGTTCAGATTGACGAGTTTGCGTCAATAGTGATGTCGGCTTTAATTGGTAGTCGTTACTCGCGAGTGCAGCGTAACGGCCGCGTTCGCCGCCGGTCGACTTTCGCGCTGGTACGGGCGCATCGGCCGCTGATGGCCGCCGTCGGGTGCGGCGCGCGGCATTCAGAAAATCATTTTCCGGACTTTACTCAGCTCACTGGTTGTCTGAATCTTTTGCCGTATCGTGGTGATGACGCGCTTATTGTCAGCGGTACGCATCATCCAAACCAAAATCGCCTAAGATGGATTGCCCGTTGTTGTGCTTTTCAATAAACTGCGCGAGAGCTGCCGGATTGAGTTTGACGGTCAGACGACGGCGGATGGCCGCCGCGGGCAAGAAGCATCATCACCTGATAATCATTGCCGATTTCTTTAGCATACAGATACGTCCGCCGCAGTTGTTGCGCGAGTAAAGCTTAATCATCGGCGTCCAACTGACATCAAACGAGCGAAAGACCGTTTCAAAGCTGGGCTTTTTATGGTTTCAGTAAAATTCTGTTCTTTGAAAATCGCCACTTTCAGCCCTTGACCGCACCTTTGGTGTACAGCCGCAGCGCCGATGCTGGCCAGTCTGATGACAAAACGAATGCGCATCTGCTTCGGCGGTAACGGCCAGATGATTGACCATCTGCTTACGGATCAGGTTGCCAGCGTCAAGGCTGGCTGCAGAGGAAAAAGCAGAATGATAACGAATAAACGGCAAAGATTTGCTGTTCATCGCGTTGCGCCTGAACACAATACAGGAACTCATTGCTGATCGTTTTTCTTTTCCTTCTCTTCTGCCCTAATGCCCTTCTTTACGACGTTTTCCACCGTGTCCGGATGCTGAATTTGCCGCCGGGTTAATCTTCGCGATCAGCGCCGACGATGTTGATGATGTTGGGTGATTTTTGCCTCGGCAGCATGATGATGGCCACGCCGAGCAGATTGTCTTTTCGTCCGCTATCGAAACGTCCACATTGATCATGTCCTTTTCTTTGCTGCGCACGGCACAGCCGTTTAATCCAGTTCGGGCGTATTGTCGAGTTGCGTTTTCAGCACGATAATCGGCGGGCTGATACTGGCCTCTTCTCGAAGACCTTGACCAAAATGCCTTCAATGCCGGAAATCAACTTTTTGATTTTCACCTTCGCGGAATCCTTGAAGAATTTTTCGGCCAGCCGCAGCGTGCGCCGATTCTCCAGCGAAGCATATCACCAATATCCGGCCTTCTCTTCCAGCCCGGCCAGGCGCGTGATGTCAATTTTGGCTTTAACGTACTGCGGATTGATAAAATTGTTCTGCCCGAAAGAAACGGTTGCCGTCGCCAGCAGGATGAGAGTGGGCAGGAGCAACTGCCGCACCAAAGCGGCGAGATGCGAGAGGAAATAGGAAAAAATAAAGTGTTTCATAGTGTTCGTCCAATTTGGTATGAAGAATCAGTTCGTATCGGTTTGAATTTTTTTGCTTATCAAATTGAGTTGCTTGCTCGTCAACTGGAGCGCGAATAAAACTTTTTCTTTGGCCAACTCGCCTTCCGCCTCCAGCCGTTGGTTTGCCCGTGGCGGATGATGCTTAATCAAACGGACAGCAGGTTTTGGCGTAACGGCCTGCCGAATCACTGGCACAGGCGTTCCTGCCAACGCGACTGGCGGCGTGGCTATCGCAACCGGCCCGATAATGGCGGGAGCGATGGACGGGGTGACGAATGGCTGCCCGGCGATTTCCGGAAGCTCCGTTGGCCTCGTGACGAGCCACAGTCCTGCGCTCAAGGCCAGCAACGTCATTGCTGCCAGCACCGCATAACGCACGGTGAAAAACGGCGTCAGCCACGCCCAAAAGCCGGGTTTTGGCGCTTCGACTGGCAACACGAGCGGGCGCGGCTGATAGCGAAATTCGCTCAGCAGCGATTCAAGCTGCTGAATTTCTTCGTCCGGCTCGCCAGATTTATCCCATAAGTAATTTTCGTTCATGACGTTTTCTCTCAAATACTCAGGCCGCGTGTAATCGTTCGCGCAGCATCTTCATGCCCCGATGTAAATTGACGCGCACGGAATCGGCGGTCAGCCCGGTGCGTTCCGCAATTTCCGGCCCGGTCATGCCTTCGACCAACCGCAAAATCAGCGTTTCGCGGTACGCCTCAGGCAAAGCGCGGATCGTATCGAGCACGGCTCTGGCTTCGGCCCGCGGCGTGGGAGCCTGCGCGAAGGTGTCAGCCATCGTGTCGGTCAATTCCTCGGTTTCGTTTTTTTGCCGGTGATAATCCATTGCTCGATTGCGGGCAATCATCCCTATCCAACCACCAAATGCGGCAGCATCGCGGATCGTGTGAATTTTGCGCCACGCAAACAGAAATACATCCTGCACTAAGTCATCTGCCTCGCTGCGCGGCACGCGCGCCAGTACGATGCCATGCACCATGCGGGCATATTTTTCGTAGAGTTTCGTGAAGGCCGCGCGATCCCCATTTCGCGCCGCGTCCACCAGGCGAATTTCCGCTATTTTTTCCCTACTCGACGATTGGGCAGCCGACCAAACTTCTGTTGCGGCGTGGGGCGTTTTGGATTCGGCGTGCATAGGTAAAATTGCGAATATGTCGTCTGCTAACTGTTCCATCGGGTTAGCCATTACATTTCAAATCATCCTTGCAAATTCTTTGTTCACCCTCCGATTGTCACCTTCGCCCGCTAAGACGCCAATGGATTTTCGACTGTTAACAGGAGAAATTATTTTCGCCGACACTACGGCAGAAATCGTCCTGCCAGTCCCGCCCGCTAATTTTTCTTCATTGCGGCCTGCACTTCGTCCGGGGTGGCGGCGTGCCAGAGTTTGACAGTGCGATCCTGACAGGCGACGGCGAGGGTTTGGCCGTCGGGCGCGAAGGCGAGAGAAAAAATCTTGCCTGCATTGGGGCGCAGCGTGGCGGATTCCAGCCCCGTCCGGGCATCCCATAATTTCACTGTGCCATCGGCGCTGCCGGTGGCGATGCGTTTGCCGTCGGGCGAGTACACCAGCGTCGTGAGACGCGACGTGTGCCCTTTGCAAATGAGGAGTTCGCGGCGGTTAGCAACATCATAGAGGCCAAAGTTGATGCGCCCCTGCTCAATCGCCATCGTCTTGCCGTCGGGCGAAAAAGCGAATAGACGGCCAGCAGGCTTACTGGTGGGCAAGTCGGCTAGTTCCTGCCCCGTTTCGGCATCGAACAGTTTGACGGTGCCATAATCACCGCTCACTGCCAGCGTTTTGCCATCGGGGGCAAAGGCAAGCCACCAGATGTAATCTTTGAAGCCGTTGAGATCAAACAACACGCGCCCAGTTTTGGCGTCCCACACTTTGCCCGTCGCACCGTATCCGCCTGCCGCCAGTTTCGTCCCATCCGGCGCGATGGCAACGCACTGCATGCGATCCAACCCGGCCTCAAGCGTCAGCGCTTTTGGGCCTGCTTGCAACGGCCAGAGGCGTACCGTACGGTCTTCGCCAGCCGTTGCGAGCCACGTGCCATCAGGCGCGTAGGCCAGGCTGTTAATCTTGCCCGTGTGCCCGTGTAGCGTTTGCAATTCCCGTTGTTTGGCAATGTCCCACAGCTTGATCGTGTGATCGTCGGCGGCGGTGGCCAAAAGCTGAGCATCACGGCGTCCCGGAGCAAATGCGATGGCACGAATCCAGTTGCGATGGCCTTTGAGTTCTTCGCCTGTCTGCTGCGCCGTGATCTGCCACAGCTTGACCTGTTTGTCCCAGCCACCCGTTGCCAGCGTTTTGCCATCCGGCGAAAACGCCAGCGTCGCCAGCAGCGAGGTATGCCCGCGCAACGTCGCTAATGCCTCGCCCGTTGCCAAATTCCACAACTTAACAACGCCATCATCACCGCACGTTGCCAGCAGATTGCCCTGCGGCGCAAAGGCCGCGCCCCAGAGCGAGCCGTGATGCCCTTTGAAAGTTTTCAATTCGCGCCCCGTGCGCGCATCCCACAATTTCGCTTCGGAGCTATCCTGACAGCCCGTCGCCAAAAATTTCCCATCGTGCGAATAGGCCAAGGTCAACACGGGCGCTTCGTGCGGAATGGCAAAAGCCAGACGGCGCGTGGCGGCATCGTAGACTTTGACGATGTTGTCGCTGTTCGCCGTCGCCAAATGATGACCATCTGGCGAAAACGCGAGCGCGATGACCAGACTGCTGCGCGGTTCGAGCTTTGCCAGCCAGCGCCCCGTGGCGGCGTCCCACAAGTGAACAACGCCCTGGCCATCGCCAGACGCGAGCATCTTGCCATCTGGCGAGAACGCGACCGAAAACACCTGATTCTGATGTGCAGTCAACACCTTCGTCACCTGTCCTGTCAGCGCATCCCACAGCCGTACCGTACGATCCCAACTTGCCGACGCAATCGTTTTGCCATCCGGGGCAATCGCAATCGCAAAGACTTTTTCTGTATGCCCATGCAATGGACGAATAATGTGCTGCCGCAACACATCCACCAGGTTGATGTCGCCATTGTCCAGCGCCACCGCCAGCCATTGGCCATCCGGCGCGTAGGCCAGCGCCTGCACCAGATCATTTTGGGGAATTGTGGCCTGTGTCTGATGACTCAGCCGCCAATAGTAAAACCACTCGAAACCACGCAGGTCTTCCTGCCCTTCGATTGGCAAGTGACGCTGCAAAAGCTCTAAGACCTGCGTGACGTTCCCCGCTTCCCAGGCCTGCCCGATGTGATTCATTTGTTCGACGTAGACGTTGCGCCGCTCGGCCCGCGTTTGGGCTTCCGCCAATCGTCGTTGTCGCGTGGAATAGAAGGCAAAGATAAGACTGAGCAACGCGAGAATGCCCACCAACATTACCGCCGAAGCGCGCCAGACGCCGCGCCGGTAGGCGCGCTGTTGCCGTTGCAATTCGGCTTCGGGCAAATTGGCGGCAAGCCGCTTTTGATCGAAGACCTGTTCGTAAATCCGATTGCGCACGCAACGTGCCGTCCTGGATTTTCGTGATGCCCAGGAAACCGCAGCACCGTCACCAGCGGATTCGTTTCTTCATCAGCCACGCGCCGCCCCTGATGAATTTGCCCGTATAAATCCAGCACGCTGCCGACTTCGGCTTCGCTGCGCAGCATTCGTTCGCGCACAAAAATCAGATTGTCGTCGCGTTCCAGTGCGCGATGCGACAGAAATAATTCCCGGCAGTGCCGATCCACATCGCGCGGCTCATTCGCCGATAAGTCGTTGGCCAATTGCTGGCAGAGCCGTTGCGTCAGGTACGGATGCCCGCCCGTCCAGTGCAGCATACGTTTGAGCAGTTCCGGTTCGATGTCCGGCTCGCGCGCCAGCCCCTGCATCAATACTGCCGCTTCGGTTTCGGTGAAATCGGTGAGTTCGACGCGATGGCCGATATTGAACGGCGTCGTCAGCGTGTTGCGAATCAGATTTGATGGCGTCGCGACGCCAAGCAAACAGAAAGTGAGTTTTTCCAGTTCCGAGTCTTCCGTGCGCCCGTTGTAAAACTTGCGAATCCCCGCAAAAAATTCATCGGTCGAAAACGGCAAATTATGCACGGCATCAATTTCGTCTACAAAGATGACCACGCGTTCCAGATAGCGCGGCAACACCACTTCCCGAATCGCACGCATCCACAATTGCAACGGGCCGAGCAACGAACGTTCGGCCCAAAAATCCAACAACTCATCTTCCAAATCGAGCTGTTGCCCGATTTGACTGAGCAGGCCGCCGTACCACTGCTCCAGCGTCAAATTACTGCCAATCGCCGTCAAATCAAGAATCGCCACGCCGACGCCATCTTCGCGCAGGTGTCCGGCGGTATGTACCATCAACGAGGACTTGCCCATTTGTCGTGACGTGAGCACGTAACAGAATTTGCCCTGCAACAACGCCTGATACAATTCCTCATCCGCCTCGCGCCGCACATAACACGCCGCATCACGCCGGAGCGTGCCCCCTGTCACATAAAAGCTGTTTTGAAGGTCGAGCAGGTTCATTGTAAGAAGGGCTTGGGGCTTGGGCTGTTGCTTTCACCCAATGCCAAAGACCAAAAGCCATTTTCAGCCCAAATTCTTCGCCAGGTATTTTTCATACAACTGACAGCGGAAATGCGCATCATCAATTTCTTCACCCGCAATCAGCCGCGCTGCGCAGTCCGTAAAATGCGGGGTCGAAAGCCGGGGCTTGCCGCGCAATATGAATTACGGCTTCGCGCAATGCCCCTCGCCCTGCAACAACGCCAGCATCAAACGACACCAAATGATCGCCAAACAGTCCATCATTGCTGAGCGCCTGCGCTTCCAGTTCGCCGAGCGAGAAGCCCTGCCCGGACATCGCGCTCAGCGCACGATGCACAAGGTAGGGATGCCCGCCGAGCAAGGCGGCGAAGCGTTTAATTTCGCCTTCGTTCACGAGCGGTGCGCCGAAGCGTTGATTCAGGTCGCGCAGTTGTTCCAGGGTGAAATCTGTCAGTTGCAGTCGCGTGCCGACGTTGAAGGGGGATTGATTCAAATCCGTGATGAACAAATGCGCTTCGGTCGCGTACGCAGTGCCAGCGACAGCCGTTGCCAGTGGCCTTCAGGGTCGAGCGCGCGTTTGTTGTGCCACGAACGAAAAAGGCCAAACACTTCACTACCAAACGGACAGGTAAACAACCGATCCACTTCATCCAGCCCCCAGACAATCGGCGTCGTGATGGCGGGGAAAATATGCCGTCTCCAGTACCGCTCAAAATTGATGCCGGGACTCAAATGCCGATTCCAGGTTGCGTTCGGCAGCGTTTCCAGGTCGAGTTGATCGGCAATAGATTCGGCTAAGGTCAAAAATAATTTTTCCGCAGCAGCGAAATCCTCGGCACTCAAGTTTTGAAAGTCCGTCACCACGACGTGCGCGCCGCGCGTCCGCGCCTGTTGCAGCCCGCGCGCCAGCAGCGAAGTCTTGCCCACCTGACGCGCGCCTTTGACCAGCACCAAACTATCCTGCCGTGCGAGCGCCATAAAAAATTCGGCATCCGTGCGGCGCTCGATATAAAACTGTGAATCCAAGGCCACTGCGCCTCCAACGGGCGCCGCCATCAACATGGATTGTTCCGGCGGATTTTCAGCGTGAATGGATTTGACTTCGGCGACAAAGCGATACCCGTGTTTGGGAATGGTTTCGATGAGCCCTTGCCCGGCACTTGCGGCGGCGCTTTCCAGCACGCGGCGTAGCGTCGAAATATTGCGCGTCAAATTCCCTTCTTCAACAAACGTGTCGGGCCAGATTTGCTGAATCAGGGCTTCTTTTTCGACCAAATGGCCACGATGTTCGAGGAGGATCACGAGGAGGTCAAAAACCTTTGGTTCCAGCGGCAGCGGCGCATCCTCAAAAAGCAATAACCGCTCGACCGGATCAAGGCGAAAGCCACTAAATTCATAAAACCGTGTGGTACTCATAACTGCCTGCTCTTGCTGCCGCTATCCGAAGAAAAACCGTAGGAAATCCGAACTACTTTCGTCTAGCAGCACGGTATTACTTGCGGCAGATTCCGTTGTACAAGGTGTTTGCAATGCAGGAAGGCTCAGGGCAAGAGCATTCTAAAACAGTGCGACAACTTGTCAAGTCTGGCCTCAGTCAGGGGTGATTGAACTTTGCATCTTGTGAAGCGTTCTCAGCCGGAACGGAAGGCACCGGTTGCTTGTGCAATGGCCAACCTTGAAGTACAGCAAATGCGCCTGTTGCTGCTTGCCCACCAATGAATGAGTGGCGGCAGGCGCAAGTTCTTTTGGCCAGCCGTGAGTTTGTGCTGCGGATGAACAGGGACAACATCGTTCCTGCTTTTCGGAAGACGCGCACGCCAACCGCCGTTGTGCAATTGTTTCCACAGTTGCACAACGGCGGTTTCCTGTGAGCACTATGGCCACACCTCTTTCGCCACCCACCACGTGTGCAGCGCAACGCGCAGACTTCCGGCTTTTACGCGGGGATCAGCATCAACAATCGCTTTGGCCTCTTCCGGCGAGTTCGCCGCAATCACGCAGACACCCAACCAATCGCCCGCACCGGCAAACGGCCCGGCAGCGACGTACGTCTTTGCGTCCAGTTGACGGCGGAGATACCACAAATGGTCGAGTTGTAATTTTTGTTCTGCGGATGAATTGCCTGCCGCTTGCGCTCCCTTGCCGAGCAGTGCCAGATAGTATTTTGTCATTGTGTATTTCGGCTCACGCCCAGCCTGCGCTTCTTCCTGCAACTGCGCGCCAATGCGCTGCTGCCCCCACCAATCCTGTAACTCCAACACGAGCCGCCCGGCCTTGATTGCCGGATCTTCGCTCGCCAGGGCGCGGGCTTCGTCAAGCGAGGCGGCTTTGAAGATAAAAATGCCTGCCACGTCGCTGTTGTCCGCCATCGGCCCGGCGGCAACCAGCTTGCCGAGCTTGGCCATTTTGTTAATGTTGGCCATATGGCCTTCCTGAATTTTCTGCGTTTCCGCCGTGCTTTCCGCCGTCCATTTCGGGCCGCGTTTGAGCAGCCCGAATTGATATTTTTCCACCTCAAATTGCGGCGGCTTGCCTTGGTCTTTTGGGGTTTGTGCCAGGGAAAGGGAAAGAAAGAGAGAAGCAAAAAAAAAAAAAAGAGAACAAGGAAAATTTGGGTCATAGATGCAAAACGAGTCTCCTTTGACGTGAAGTTTCTGCGCCGCTATGACCGTAACTATCGCCCGAATGCTAGCGAA
Organism: Blastocatellia bacterium; assembly: GCA_046331525.1. GTDB lineage: Bacteria > Acidobacteriota > Blastocatellia > RBC074 > RBC074 > JAFDVL01. The sequence continues at coordinate 33,099 of JAXLQQ010000024.1, read as the reverse complement.
TGTAAATCCGATGGATGGCTGAGAGAGGAACAATGGCGCGGGCGAGTTCCTTTCACCATTTAACCTTCACCATTTTTCTGCAAAGAAACGAACGAGAGCGAAGTTTTCACACAAAAGAAATGGTAAATGGGGAAGGGGGAATGCCGCCTACACCAGTTTCCATTCTTTGCGGTAGGGGCGCGCGAGCATTTGGTTCGCTTCGCGGTCGCCTAAAAACACTTCGCGTTCCGCATCCCATTTGAGCGAACGTCCGAGCCGTGTGGCGATGTTGCCGAGATGACACATCACCGCTGTGTAATGCCCGTCTTCGACATCAGCATTCGGGCGTTGACGACTCTTTACGCAATCAAGGAAGTTGCGCACGTGTGGGCCTGTGGCGTCGCCGTCCGTCGCTTTCATTTCCAGGCCTTCCATGGCTGGCGTTGTGTTTTTACTCTTGGCTTTAGAGACTTCGGGCAAAATGGTGAAGCCGCTGCGCATAATGCTCAACGTGCCTTTCGTGCCGTGGAAGACAAGGTATTCATCGCGCAAACGGTTCACTTCGCGGGCGTCCCAGGTGACGACAGCATTGGGGAATTGGTAAAGCACTTCCTGCACATCGGGCGTTTCGCCGCCGTCTTTGATGGCATAGCGACCGCCAAAAGCGGCAACCGCCGTCGGGCCTTTCGCCTTCAATGCCCAGCGTGCAATGTCCAGATTATGCGCGCCCCAGTTCGTCATCTGGCCACCCGAATAATCTAAGAACCAGCGAAAGTGGTAAAGAAATCGGAATGGATCATACGGCACTTTCGGCGCAGGGCCGAAATACATATCCCAATCCAAATCCTTCGGGCAATCGGGCGTCAGCCCTTCGGTCGGCTTGAAACCGGGTACGACGTTGCGCGTGAAGCCTGCCGAAATTTTATGCACGCCGCCGATGTCGCCGTTGTGAATCATCTGAATGGCTTTTTGATAATGCGCGCCGCTGCGTTGCTGGCTGCCGGTTTGCACGACGCGATTGTGTTTGCGCGCGGCTTCAAGCATCTTGCGGCCTTCAACGACCGTCAGCGAAAGCGGTTTTTCGCAGTACACATCTTTGCCCGCCTGACAGGCCAGAATTGTTGTCGTCGCGTGCCAGTGATCGGGCGTGCCGACTTGCACAGCATCCACGTCTTTCATTTCCAGAACGCGGCGAAAATCACCGTGTTGGGCAATCTTGCTAGCGGCTTTTGACGCTGCCATGTCCGCCGCCTTCGCGCGATTTGGCGCGTAGACATCGGCGACGGCGACGGCGTTAAAATCCGGTTGTTTGAGGAAGAAACTCCAAACCTGTTGGCCGCGATCTCCGCAGCCGATCAAGGCGAGGTTGACTCGATCATTTGCGCCCAGCACGCGCATACTGCCCAACGCCGTGGTAGCGCCAAGGGCAAAGCTGGTTTTCGTAAAATCTCTCCGGGTAATTTCACTCATTCATCGCTCCAATATTTATGAGGTTCAGCAAATCGTGTTGACGAAGAATTCTCCAGGCTTGTTACAAGTTTTGTCAATTGCTCGTCGCCGAAGTTTTCCCTGTTGCCTGCAAATGTTCGCGCAGGAAGCGACCCGTATGCGATGCCGCCACATTCATCACGTCTTCCGGCGTGCCAACCGCGACGATTTCGCCGCCCGCTGCGCCGCCTTCCGGGCCCAAATCAATAATCCAATCGGCGGTTTTGATGACGTCCAGATTATGCTCGATCACGATCAGCGAACCGCCCGCCTCGATCAACCGGCGAAAGGCGTGCAGCAATTTGTTGATGTCGTCGAAATGCAAGCCTGTCGTTGGTTCGTCAAAAATGTAGAGCGAACGGTCGCCTGTTTTCTTGGATAAATACGAAGCCAGTTTCACGCGCTGCGCTTCCCCACCTGACAACGTCGTAGCCGATTGGCCGAGTCGCAAATAGCCCAGGCCCACTTCATCCAGCACGCGCAATTTGCCCGCAATGCGCGCGACGTGCGAGAAGAAAGTCATCGCTTCGCGCACCGTCAATTGCAGCACTTCGTGAATGTTTTTGCCGCGATACTTGATGTCGAGAATTGAAGACTTGAACCGCGTGCCTTTGCATTCCTCGCATACCAGTTCGACATCGGCGAGAAATTGCATTTCGACTGTCACCGTCCCATCGCCCTCGCACGCCTCGCAACGTCCGCCCGGCACGTTGAGGAAAATAGCTCGCGTTGTAGCCACGTTTTTTCGCTTCCGTCGTTTCCCAAACGCTTCCGAATCGCGTCGTAAACCTTGATGTATGTGACCGGATTGGAGCGCGGCGTGCGGCCAATCGGCGATTGATCCACGAGAATGATGTCGTCCAGCAAATGCCCGCCTTCCAGCTTCGTGAAATCGCCCACCGCGCCGCGCCAATCGCCGCGTTCGTGCTTGATGCCGGCATACAAGCAATCGTGAACCAGCGTAGACTTGCCCGAACCGCTGACGCCCGTCACACAAACCAACATGCCCAGCGGAATCGTGACATCAATGTTTTTGAGATTGTGCTGGCGCAGGCCATGCATTTCGATTTGCTTCTTGCTGGGCGCGCGATGTCCATTCGGCGATTTGATCTGCATTTCGCCGCGCAGGTATTTTCCCGTCAATGACGCCGGGTGTTGCAGCAAGCCAGCGAAATCGCCTTCGTACACGACCTGTCCACCCAGTTCGCCCGCGCCGGGGCCGATGTCAATGATGTGATTGGCGGCGCGCATCATTTCGGCTTCGTGTTCGACGACGAGCACCGTGTTGCCGATGTCGCGCAGGTTTTCGAGCAGACGAATTAACCGCTCCGAATCACGCGGATGCAGCCCGATGCTCGGCTCATCCAGCACGTACAATGCGCCAACCAGTGATGCACCCAGATTCGTCGCTAATTGAATCCGCTGCGCCTCGCCGCCCGACAACGTCGCTGCCAGACGATCCAGCGTCAAATAATCCAGCCCGACATCCACCAGAAATTTCAGCCGCTGCTTGACCTCATTCAGCACGCGATCCGCAATCGCGCGTTGTTCGGGATTGAGTTGCAGTTCCGCAAAAAACACCGATGCATCTTTGATCGCCAGCGCGCAAACTTCCGGCAGCGAACGCCCACCGATTTTGACGCATTGCGCCTCGCGGCGCAGCCGCCCACCGTTGCAATCGGGGCAGCGCGTGTAGCCGCGATATTTCGCGAGAAACACGCGCACGTGCATCTTGTATTTTTTCTCTTCCAGCCAGCCGAAGACTTTGTGAATGCCCGGAAAATCTCCTTTGCCATTGACGATCCAGCCCTGTTGCTCCGGCGTCAATTGCCAGTACGGCACATCGAGCGGCAAGCCGACCCGCGCCGCGAACGCTTTCAGCTTCGGCATGTACCAATCAAACTGTGGTTTCGTGAACGCTTCGACCGCGCCTTCCGCGAGCGACAATTCCTTGTTCGGAATCACCAAATCCAGATCCAATCCAATCGTATTGCCAAAGCCCTGACACGTCGGACACGCGCCAAACGGATTGTTGAAGCTGAACAATTGCGGTTCCGGCAGCACGTAATCAATGCCGCAGTTTTTGCAGGAAAACTTTTCCGAAAAGCGCAGCAGCAAATTGCCTTCGGGCCGCAGCAATTGAATTACCGCTTGCCCGTGCCCTTCGACATAACAGGTTTCCAGCGAATCCACGAGCCGCGACCGCACTATCTCATCACCGTGCCGCACAGCCATGCGATCCACGAGCACATACACATCATCAAACGTTGCGTGCAGGTAACTGTCGGGCGTTTGCAATTCGATGACTTCGTTTTTGTTGGCGTCGTAAAGACGAATGAAGCCGCGCTGCATCAGGCTCATTAAATGGGCCTTCGTGCTGAGGCTGGCGAGTTCGGAAACTTTCTTCTTCGTCGGCTTTTTGCCCTTCTCTGGTGGCGGCGCAACCATTCCAGCTTCAGCAGGAAAGAGCACGTAAAACCGCGTGCCTTCCGCTTCCTGCAACACTCGCTCGGCAATCGCTTGTGGCGTATCGCGTTTCACTTCGTGGCCGCAGTTGTAACAAATCGTCGTGCCTGCGCGAGCAAAGAGCAGGCGCAGGTAATCGTAAATTTCCGTCTGCGTGCCGACAGTCGAGCGCGGATTGCGCGTGGAATTTTTCTGGCCGATAGCGACGGCAGGACAAATGCCCAGCACTTCGTCTACGTCGGGCTTTTCCATCCGTTCGAGAAATTGCCGCGCGTAGGCGGAGAGCGATTCGACGTAGCGGCGCTGGCCTTCGGCATACACGGTATCGAAAGCGAGCGAGGATTTGCCCGAACCGCTGACGCCCGTGACAACGGTCAACGAGTTGAAGGGAATCGCAAAATTGATTTGTTTTAAATTATTGACGCGCGCGCCCCGGACGATGATTGCTTCTTCGTTAGCCATGATAAGTCTCAGCCAAAATTTTCAGTAAAGACGAATTGCCGATTTTACCGATCAAATCCGGCTTTTACAAACGCGCGTTTTGCCGTACAGTAGTCGCATCCCCGACACCGAATTTGCGGCTCGGTTCACTGCCAATTTTATGAGGATGGACTGGTGATATGACTGTTGTTCACAATCATCACTTGCACCCGCACACGCCTGTGACGGTGCATAAAAATTATTGTTTGTACGAACCTATCGTGCCTGAAATCAAAGCGATTCGCGTGCTGACGGTGGATTCGCTGGTCAGCGCCGAAGATCAGTATTCTGACGTTGCCCAGAGCGCCCCCGACTTTGACGCCGCCAAATGGTGCAAGCTCGAACGCAAGATTGCCGGAATGGCGCTGGCCAACATCGAAAGCAACATCGAACGATTGGTCGTCAATCCCACCATTAAGCGCGTGCATTTCACCGAACTCAGTCACGAAGTGACGCAGGAGTTCGAGGCCGAAGCGATTATCCTGAGCGGCACGCTGCGCGATTTCGATTTTTACCGACCAGAACTCTTTGACCGCTTCAATGAATTCATTCGCACGACTTCAGTGCCAATCCTGGCGATTTGCGGCGGGCATCAAATGGTCGGGCAGGCGTTTGGCGCGAACATCATCACGCTGGATGAAAAGCTGCCGAGCGAACGCCGCACGAACCGGCTGACCGAATATCAATACCGCTTCGTGACCATCACGAAAGAAGACGATCCAATTTTTGAGCGGTTGCTGGGGCATCCCGGCTTTGAGCGCCGCAACAAAAATTCCAAAGTGATGCGCGTCTGGCAAAATCACGGTTTGCAACTGGATCGCTTGCCCGACGGCTTCACGCATCTGGCGCGCGGCTATCTGGCGGAACAGCAAATGATGGTGCGACGTACCGACGAGCAGTTGATTTACGGCGTGCAGTTTCACATCGAGAAATCGTTTCAGGATTGGAACCTCGACAATTATTGGAATCATCGCGTGGAAAGCCGCGATGGCCGTTTGATCTTCGAGAATTTTTTATTGGAAGCGTTGTTGTTTCTCGGCAAAACCGAAGACGAGATTTTAGCCACTGGCGATGAGGTAAAAGCCAAGCCGAGCTTCACGAATGCGCCCGTTGCAGAGGCCGACGAAACGCCCCAATCCGGTTGGTAAAAGATGAACATTCACGTTTTATTTTTCGGTGCCTGCCGCGAAGCGATTCATACCAGCGAACTCGCTCTCGAACTCAACGCGCCTGCCTCTGTCGCCAGCGCCTTTGCGGCCTTGCGCACTCAATTTCCAGTGCTGGAACATTTCGGTAACAGCCTGTTATTCGCTGTCAACGAAGAACATTCACGATTGGACGACAGCGTGAAAGACGGCGACACGTTAGCGATTTTCCCGCCGGTATCAGGCGGATAAGACATTTTTCACTGCCAAGGAATAAAGACGCAAAAGGACAAAGCATTTGAAGTCGGTGCTTAACTTTGCTCCGTTGCTTCTTTGCGGTAAAGCTTTCTCAACCATTCGGAGGCCCTATGATGAAGCGAGCATTGCTGTTTCTTCCATTCCTGTTTTCCCTGTCATTTGCCCAACCCCGTCGTGTGCCGACGATTGACGATCTGCTCAATGTCAAAACCGCAGGCGGCGCGCAAATCTCGCCCGATGGCAATTACGTTGCTTACACGGTCAGCGAAGCTGACTGGAAGCAGGATGCGTTTGTCACGCAACTCTGGATGGCGGAGGTAAAAAGCGGACGGACGTATCAACTCACACGCGGCGAGAAATCGGCGAACAGTCCCGCGTGGTCGCCTGACAGTGCGTGGCTCACCTTCACAAGTGATCGCATCGGCGGTAAGCCGCAAATCTTTGCATTGCGTGCAGACGGTGGCGAAGCGATGCAGTTGACGAAAGCCGAGAACGGCGTAAACAACTTCGCGTGGTCGCTGGATGGGAAACAGATTGCGTATACCACGAGCGATGCTGATGCCAAAACCACCAAAGAACGCAAAGACTACCTCGGTGATTTTGAAGTCGTGCGCAAGGAATATAATTTCACGCACGTCTGGACATTCGCCGTTGCCGATGCGCTAAAAGAGCCAGTCACGGGGCTGCAACACACAAAAGGCAAAGACTACACCGTCGGCGCGTTCTCGTGGTCGCCTGATGGACAGAAGATTGCTTTTAGCGCGACGGTTAATTCCGATCTGATTCAAGGCGGCACGTCGGATATTTATGTCTTGTCGCTCGCGGACAATGCCGTGAAGAAAATCGTTTCGCTCGCCGGGCCGGACAACAATCCGCGCTGGTCGCCTGATGGCAAACAGATCGTTTTCTCTTCCGCGCTGGGCAACAAAAAGTATTTTCACGCGAACAGCAAACTCGCCGTTGTCGCAGCCGATGGCGGCACGCCGCGTTCAATCACCGACAGCTTTGACGAACAGCCCGGCCTGATCGAATGGCGCGAGGATGGCGTGTATTTCAGCGGCTTGCAGAAAACCGCTTCGCACCTGTTTCGCGTTGATCCGGCAACGGCGAAAGTCACGCGCCTCACGAATCCTGATAACCTGATGGCAAATGGTTTTAGCTTTACGCGCGATGGAAGACGAATGGCGTTTTCTGCGCCATCCGCAACTTTGCTAAATGAGATTTATGTGAGTGAGGGGAGCAACGCAGCGCCACGAAAATTAACGGCGATGACGGAGCAAGTGAAGGATTACAAACTCGCCACGCGCGAGGTGATTTCGTGGAAGAGCGAAGACGGCGCGATCATCGAAGGCATTTTGCTGAAACCCGCCGACTTCGATCCATCGAAAAAATATCCGCTGCTCTGCGTCATTCACGGCGGCCCGACGGGCATTGATCGTCCGACCTTGCTGGACGCGCGCTATTATCCAACGGACATCTGGGCGGCGCGTGGCGCATTGGTGCTAAAAGTAAACTATCGCGGCAGCGCGGGCTACGGCGAAAAGTTTCGCCAATTGAACGTTCGCAACCTCGGCGTCGGCGATGCGTGGGACGTGCTTTCCGGCGTGGATTACCTCATCAGCAAAGGCTGGGTCAATTCCGCCAAAGTCGGTTGCATGGGCTGGAGTCAGGGTGGGTACATTTCCGCATTTCTGACGACTTCAACTATGCGTTTTGCCGCGATTTCGGTGGGCGCGGGCATCTCGAATTGGGCGACGTATTACTACAACACCGACATCACCCCGTTCACGATTCAATACCTGGACAACAATCCGGCAAATGACCCGGAGATTTATGCCAAGACTTCTCCAATGACGTACATCAAAGTTGCGCAAACGCCGACGCTGATTCAACACGGCGAGTTGGACAAGCGCGTGCCGATTCCGAATGCCTACGAATTGCGGCAAGGTTTGGAAGATCGCGGCGTGCCGGTGGAAATGATCGTTTATAAAGGCTACGGTCACGGCATCACCAAACCAAAATCCATGCGCGCCGTAATGCAACATAATCTGACCTGGTTCAATCACTACATTTTCGGTGATGCCAAGCCGGAATTTGCCAAACCGGAATTGCCGAAGAAAGAAACTAAAGACGAGAAAATTGCAGGCAATTGAAGCAAACCGCAGTCGCAATGGAATAGCCCAATAGTCGATATGGCCTGTGCTATTCCATTGCCCTGAAAAAAGTGCCTACATCTTCTATCTCAGCGGATGTTCTTGGTCACAATCAAAGAACAACTGGTACAGGTATTGTTATCGCAAAAGATGTTCGACCCTTGCGATGAAACAGAACAGCGCCCGCCACCGGACGAACAGGTACACCTAAAGGAAGCGGTTTCGATGGTGGGGTCTGGTGTTTCTTTCGGTTTTTTCTTTTTCTTCCGCACTGCTACCTGCGTATCCGATTGTCGAACGGCTTCGTACCCGGGTTTGACGCGGGCGCGATTGCCATTCACCACCACACCTTCAGGCGATGCTTCGACAGCCGCTTTGCGTTGTTTTGCTGCCGGTTTGGCAGGCTGTGAAACCCCACCAACGGTGATTGCCAGGAGCATAAAAACAATGATTAGGTAACGCATCCCAATTCCTCCTTATTGAACTTGCTTGCCCACTGTAACGAGGAGCGTGCAGCCCTCTCCACAACTTCCAAAGCAACCATAGCTCTGCCCGCCCGATGACTGTAAGCTACATCCCCCCGAACACACGCAACCACACTTGAGCGTCCCGGAAACATCTTTCTTTTTTTTCTTCTTGTGCTTCACTGCAACTTCATTATCCGAGACGCGGACGAACTCATAGTCCGGTTTCAGCGTAGCCTTATTCTTCTCAATCGTGACCCCTTCCAGCGTCTTACTTGCAGCTTGTTTCTGGGCTTTGCGCGGCGCACGTTGCGGTAAGGCCAGAACGCTGAGCGAAAGGAGCAAAATGACCATGAACCATTTCTTCATAATCAACCATCCTTGTAGAAAAATATTTTTTGTGAGTAGCGAGTGTCGTAAGCACTGTTTGTCAGACATGTGTGACTGTCAGATCATGGAGCAGGCGCAACAACGGACTGCTCTGAGCCATAGCAATGGCGTTACCGCTCCAAATCTTCGGGTCGAATCGGCTTCCCTTCCCACATCCACACCCCATTTTCCTTCACCAACAATCGCGCCGCGCTGCCTGCGACGGGGGGGGAATTCGTGTTTGGCAACCAGCGCGCGTGTTCAGCCATTACGCGCGCATAACGTTTATCTTTTGCCAGATTCGTCCATTCGTTCGGGTCGCTGCGGTGATCGTAAAGTTCCTCCGAACCGTCGGCATAGCGAATGTAGCGCCATCGCTCCGAACGCACCGAATGATTCCCCTGGTTGTGCGTCGTAATCGCCGGCCATTGCCACGCGGCGCGCGGGTTACGCAAAAGCGGCACGAGACTATGCCCTTCCAAGCCCTGTTTCGCAGGCAGGCCGCTTAATTCCGCCAGTGTCGGATAGAGCGCCAGCAATTCCACCGGCTTCGCGGACTGCGCGTTCGCTTTGATGCCCGGCCCGGCAAAGATCAATGGCACGCGCGTCGAACGTTCCCACAACGTATTCTTGCCCGTGATGCCTTTTTCGCCCAGGTGCCAGCCGTTATCCGACCAGAAAACGATGATCGTGTTGTCAGCAAATGGCGATGCGGCAAGCGCGTCCAACACACGCCCGACTTGGGCGTCCATCAAACTGATGCTCGCCAAATAGGATCGCACCAACGGACGCCATTGACGATTCGCTTCAAGCCACGACAAACGCGGTTCAGGTAACTTCCAATGCAAATACCACGCGAAATCCGGCACGTCAGATCGGTCATCGGCTTTGACTGGCGGCATCATCAACTTGTCTTCGGGATAGAGATCGAACCACTTCTGCGAGGCAAAACAAGGAACGTGCGGCAGACGGAACCCCGCAGCAAGAAAGAACGGTTTATCGGCTTTCGCAGAGCGCAAATATTGAATCGCCGAATCAGCAATTTTCCAATCCGCCTGCTCTTCATCGCGCGCCGGAAAGATGCCCCAATCCATCGCTCTTATTGCATCCGGTGTATTAACGAATTTCGTCGGCGGAAAGGGTATTGCGCCCGCGTCGCCCCAGCCATTGAATTCATTGTCTCGTTCGTTCGGCTTGATCGAACCATCGTGATAAATCTTGCCCGCGTTGAAGGTCGTGTAGCCGTGCGCCATCAAATACTGCGGCAACATTACGTGAGATTGCAGCCCCGGCATCGGCGCACGCCCGGCAGCAATGTATACAACCCCGTCGTCGAAGGCCGCAGCCCCGATAACAAACTTGCGCGCGAAGGATTGCAGAGCGGCGCTTGCACGTGCGCATTCGTGAACGTGACGCCGCGACGCGCGAGCCGATCAATGTTGGGCGTTTTGACCTGCGGATGCCCCTTGAGCGGGCCAATCCAGTCGTTGAGATCATCTACGGCAATGAAAAGATAGTTGGGCGGTTGTGGAGGCTTGGCCAATGAAGGCAGAGGCATCAGGACAAGCAGTAAGATAACCCAAGGCAACGATTTTTTCATAGTATAGGTGCAGAGTGAGACCAGTCAGTTGGGATTGCTGACAGCTCAAGAGATCACATATTACAGGAACGTGCAGCAGGTTTTTGCGGGACTGAATTCGCGTGCGCCCCGTCAAATCCGCACATTCTGTGATCTATTTGGAACTTGCCCAGAGCTTATTGATGACCCACAACAATATCGAACCACTGGCGAGGAATACGATCAATAACATCACCGCCAAACTCATTCTGCCATACAAATAATTCCCAACTGTAAAGAGCGATGACCAAATCACCATACAACCCGCAACCCAGCCGATCAATGCAAGCGGCAAGCTATCGCCCGTCTGCGCAACTTCGTCTTTTGATAATCCGGCGGCTTGCCGAATACCCAGCCGTGACCAGCGGGACGGACTTTTTTATAAAAGGCGATCAGCGTTTCTTTGTCAGTTGGTGGAGCGAGAAATGCTGCCAGCAGCCAGCAAATCGTGGTCAACAGAACAGTCAAAATCAGTTTCGGTGCAGAATCCAGCACAAGCATTTTTTGCCCTTCGAGAATGGCAAAGAGAATCCGAGATCGCGAATGAACTCACCATTGCCACCACTTCACACCATGCATTCAAACGCCACCAGAACCACCGCAAAAGATACAACAAGCCCGTGCCTGCACCGACCTGCAAAATAATATCGAATGCCCCTTTGGCGGAATCGAGAACAAAAACTAAGCCGGAAGAAAGAAAAAACAATGCAATCGTCGCCAGTCGGCCCATGAGCACATAATGCCGCTCTTCGCCGTCCGGTTTGATGAAGCGCCGATAAAAATCATGCACCAGATACGACGCGCCCCAATTCAAGTGCGTCAGGATCGTCGAGGAGTTTGCCGCAACAAGCCCACCTACCATCAAGCCAACAAACCCGACAGGCAAAAACTTCAGCATCGCCGGATAAGCAATGTCGTGCCCCAACAATTTCGGGTCAAGATTCGGAAACGCCGCCTGAATATCGGACAACTGGGGATAGACGATGATTGAAGCCAAACCCACTAGAATCCACGGCCACGGACGTAATACATAATGCGCGATGTTGAAGAAAAGTACCGCGCCGAGCGCATCTTTTTCTGATTTCGACGCGAGCATCCGCTGCGCCATATAACTGCCGCCGCCCGGTTCCGCGCCCGGGTACCAGACCGACCACCACTGCACGGCTACTGGCATTATGAATACGGCAAGCGCGATGTCCCAATGATTCGTAAAATCGGGCAGCACGTTCAGGTAGTTGATGCCCTTCGGCCCCGGCGTCGCGGAGAGTTTGGTAATCAATCCATTCAGTCCACCAACCTGCGGAATTTGCAGCGCGAAATACGCCGCCGCAATCACTGCCGTCATCTTGATAAAGAACTGAATCATATCAATCACCAGCACGCCCCACAGTCCTGAATGCGCGGCAAAGGCAACGTTCAGCAAACCAACAAACAACAACGTCTGCCACCGTTCCAGCCCAAACAAAATGTTGGCGATCTTGCACGCCGCCAGATTGACCGTCGCCATAATTAGACAATTGAACAGCAAGCCCAGATACACCGCGCGAAAGCCACGCACCGCACTTGCCGCTTTGCCCGAATAGCGCAACTCATAAAATTCCAAATCCGTCAGCACACCTGACCGCCGCCACAGTCGCGCATAAAAAAACACCGTCGCAATGCCCGTCAACACAAACGCCCACCACACCCAGTTCCCTGCTACGCCGTTGGTGCGCACGATGTCGGTCACAAGGTTCGGCGTGTCCGAACTGAATGTCGTCGCCACCATCGAAAGCCCCGCCAACCACCAGGGCACAGAACGACCGGAAGCGAAAAATTCGGAGGTGCTTTTAGAGGAGCGCTTGCCAAAGAAAAGCGCGGGGACAAAACAAATGGCGACGGCAAAAATCGCTATCGCCCAATCAATCGCGGTTAAGCGCATCGGGGAGAATCCTTTCGGGAATAATTAGGAAAGAAACGCAAAGGGTTTAAGGCTTTCTCGGCTCTTTGCGTCTTTGCTCATTTGTCCTTTTGCGTTGAATATCAGTATTTTGAGTGCCTACACTTTGATAAAGATTTTTCGCCGGTACAGAATCGTCATCAATCCCAGCCACAACAGCACATAGCCGAGTGCAAAGCCCAGCGACGCATTGATGGGCGAGAGCCACGAGGCAAAGAGATGTTCATAAAGCCAGACTTTCAACGTGCCCGGCGTGCCGTCCATTTTCGGCATTGTGATGAATCCCAGTACACGCGCCATCAGCCCTGACAACACATACAACGCCAGCGCGTTCACCCCAAAAATGACAAACGGTTTCGTCCACGCCTTATATCCTTTGATGTCAATTGACCAATAGCACAGCGCCAGCAGTTGCAAGGCCAAGCCTGCTGTCAGCATCACGTACGAACTCGTCCACAGCGCTTTATTGATCGGAAACACCCAGTTCCAAATGTAGCCGACCACGACACACAGCGCGCCGACGGCAAACATTCCGGCGGCTTTGTCGAGCGGTTCGCGCTTTTGCTGCAACCAACGTCCCGTCAGCACACCCGCGATGCAGGTGGAAATCGCCGGAATTGTGCTGAAGATGCCTTCGGGATCGTACAGCGGGCGATAGATGTGGCCGGGCAACAAGGTGCGATCAATCCACGAGGCCAGACTGCCTTCCACACTCAAATCGCCTGCGGCATAACCCGGCGCAGGAATCAGCATCATTGCAGCCCAATAAAACAACAACAATCCGACGCCCACCATCGCCTGCGTACGAAGGCGCGTTGTCAGAAACAGCAAAGCGGCGACGAAGTAACAAACCGCAATGCGTTGCAGCACGCCGGGAATACGGATGTGACTGAATTTATCAAGCGTATAGGGAAAGCCGTGCAAAATAATCAGGCTGATAAAAAAGATCAGCAAACTGCGGCGCACAACTTTCGCGTACAAATCCGTTTTCGTGCCGCCCTGCTCGACACGTCTTTGGAACGCCAGCGGAATCGCCACGCCGACGATGAAGACGAAGAAGGGAAAGATCAAATCTGTCGGCGTCCATCCATTCCATTTCGCATGTTCGAGTGGCCAGTACACAGCACTGCCGCCCGCATTGTTCACCAGCACCATGCCGGCAATCGTCAGGCCGCGAAAGACATCCAGCGAAAGCAGGCGCGTGGCAACGGTTGTGTTGACAGTTTCGGCGGCGAGCGCAGGTGCAGGCACGACGACATCGGGCGAGGCAGTGCGGGTGAATTCCATCATCGTTGGTTCTCCGTAATTGACGCACATCAGGACGACAAACCTCTTTGGAACCAGCCAGTCGCAGCAACAGCGACTGGTTGAGCCGTAGTTCCTTCGTCACTTTGTGTTGCGTCTTTACTGCGGTGCAGCAAAGAGGCCAAAATCGCTCAGCGCGACACAAACAGGGGATTTGGTGATTCGTAAACGAACTTTGGTGGTTTTGACGCTGGCTGGCAATCGCACTAAGCGGTTCGCACCGATGCTCGTGCCGCTCGTGATTTCCTGCCAAGCGCCGTTTTGCCAGGCGTCTACGGCAAAGCCTTCCACGCGCTGACCAATCAAAATATTTTCGCGCAGCCGGATGACATTGAAGCTTTTCTCCTGCTTCAAATCAAACGTCACGTCCGCTGTCTTCACGTCATCATCCGTCGCCCAGTATGAATAGCGATCATCGTCGAGCAGCCTGGATGGATCGTAAAGCGCATCAATCTCGCCACGAATGTTTGACGCCGTCACCGCCGCACCCGCCGCAAAATTCGTCGCAAACATTTGCTGCAACGCCGCACCGAAAGCTGCCAACGCTTTCACATCATTCTCGTGCAACAGGCCGCGCTGGTCGGGTGCGAGTCCCCAATCCAGATTTGCGCCACGCCCCACGCTCTTGAAGTAAATGTCGAGCATCTGTTCCAGCGTCTTCACCTTATCATCCTGATTCGCATGATAAAACCAGCCGGGACGCAGCGGCACATCGCATTCGGCAGGCAACCACTGGCGCGCGTCACGATGGCCGCCGGGTAATTCTTTTTCATTCACATAGCCGGGCGCGGCCTTGCCTTTGCCATCCGGCGCGACGGGCGCAAATGTTGCCCAATGCGTTTCCGCCGCAAAACCTTTTTCATTGCCGACCCAACGAATGTCCGGGCCGATGTCGCTGAAGATCACGGCATTCGGTTGCATCCGCCGCGTAATCGTCAGCCACGTTTTGTCCCAATCGTAATAAACGGTGCGATCAATCTTGCGCGTTTCCTTTGCGCCGCCGTAGTAGCCATCGCCGCCATTCGCCCCATCAAACCACGATGCAAACAGTTCGCCGTAGCCTGAATACAGTTCACGCAACTGCGCCCGATACGTCGTCAGATATTCCGGCTTGCCGTAGTCTTTGTTGTTACGATCCCAGGGCGAATCGTACAGGCCAAAGCGCAGCCCGTGTTTTTCGCACGCCTGCTGAAACTCCTTCACCAAATCGCCCTGCCCATTCTTCCACGGGCTTTTCGTGATGTTGTAATCGGTCGTCTTCGTCGGCCACAGGCAAAACCCATCGTGATGCTTGGCCACGAGAATTAAGCCTTTCAACCCACCGGTCTTCGCCGCCAACACAATTTGCTCAGCATCGAACTGCGTCGGACTGAACAGCTTCGGGTCAGCATCGCCGTAGCCCCATTCCTTGTCCTGAAACGTATTCAGGCCGAAATG
Organism: Blastocatellia bacterium; assembly: GCA_046331525.1. Classification (GTDB taxonomy): domain Bacteria; phylum Acidobacteriota; class Blastocatellia; order RBC074; family RBC074; genus JAFDVL01. Next base: position 17,998 of record JAXLQQ010000024.1, on the reverse strand, counting down.
AATCAGCCCGTACATTTCCATCTCGTGCCAATCCAATTGACGTTGCGTCGGCAAAGCGCCATACGCACGCGGTGGTTCCTGTGCCAACGCTGCTAGAGCCACTAGCCAACTGACAACCAGCAGGAAAAAGCCAAATCTCGCGAGTAGTCTTTTCATGGGAGTTCGGGAAGTTTCGTTTTTGTGCAACTGGTATCGCAGCGGGATTATAAAACAAAGCCCGGCGACTATTGAAGCCGCCGGGCGAGGCAGAAGAAGAAATGTTTCTCCTCAGTTTAGAAGGTCAACCGCAATTGGAACTGGATAAAGCGTGGCGTATTCCATTGCGTGGTGACTTTGCCGAAGTTCGTGCTGGTGATGTCCGTATTCGGGTTATCCCACAACACGTGATTGAAAGCATTGAGCAAGTCCAGGCGGAATTCAAACATCTTCTTTTCCGTGATCGGGAAGCGACGAAGAATGTTGGCATCGAATTGATTCTTGCCCATTCCACGCAACCAATTCAGCGCATTCGGGAAAATGCGCGAGTGGAAGTTGTTGGGTTGGAAATTGGTCGGAATCACATTCTCGTAGGTGCAGGCCTGATTGCTTGATGAGCCGCAGATGTTGCCCATTTGCGTCAGTACCGACTGCGGAACAAGCGAACGAATGCGTGTTTCGTAGGCCGTACGGTTTGACGCGCTGTAATCACGCGCCGCACCGGGTAAGAGTTGCCAATTAAACCACGCATCTACCGTCTGGTCTTTGGTCGGTTTGGCCAGCGCACGTAAGTCTGAGCCGTAGTAGAACCAGTTGCCCGTATTGTAGATACGACCGCTTTGTTTGTTGTAAATGCCACCAATCTGCCAGCCCCCCACCACGGCATTCAGCCATTTGTTATTGGCTAGGTATTTCCGGCCCTTGCCAAACGGGAATTCATAAATGAAGTTGAGATTGAGATTGTGCGGCGCGGCATTATTGTTGGGTTCCCACACCAGATTCTCATCAAACTCATTCTCACGTCGGGTGCCTGCTAAGTTGGACGCCCATTGGTAGGAAGCCTGGAAGGCCATGCCCTGAGAGAATCGCTTCGTAGCAGTGACTTCCAAGTGATGGTATTTATTCTTGCCGCCCGGATCGCGGCCATTGACCAGGTTGTTGATGTTCGGATAGGGACGCAGCAATTGCGCTTTGCTGATCGTCGTACCGGTGAAGAATCCATTGGATTGCATATCCGCGTATAACGTCGGATTCGACGTCGCTAATGAAGCGAAGTTCGCAATATTGAAAGGGTTGGTGAAGCTTGTACTGAGATCGGTGTTCACCGCGTTGTTGCGAATCAACCCCGTCGCCCAATACTTGCCCGGCAGCGCATCCAAACGCCGACTCACCTGGATGTTGTCGCTGTAAGAGCCGAGGTAGGCAACTTCCAAAACCATTACATTGCCAATCTGCCGTTGCAGACCAAGACGCCAACGTTGTTGCCGCGCCCGTTCCCAGTTCGGGTCTAAGAAGGTAAAGCCGCGACCTTGCCGTGCCATCAATCCAAGTGCGTTGCCAAGCGGCACATTGAACCGCGTACCATCGGCGCGCACCGGAAAGGGATCAGCCAGCACCGTGACGCAAGCTGTGCTACTGGCCTTGCATGCCGCCGAATTCCAGTTGGCATTATTGAAGCTCAGACCATTGTCATTGGTAATCGTCGTCCCCGTCGAGCGGCTATACCCTGATTGATCCACACCATTCTCAATCACGTTGTTCGTGTCAAAGAATAAGCCATAGCCACCGCGCAGCACCGTCTTGTCGTTCAACTGATACGCAAAGCCCACACGTGGCATCCACGCGCCTTGCGCATTATTGATGCCAGTCGGCGCACCATCTTTGCCCAAATAGAGGTTACCACCCTTAACAACGAAATCACTCGCTGGACGTAAGGCAAGGATAGAAGCGGGCAGATTCGCATACGCGGCTTGTGCGCCTGCCGTGATCGGCAATGTCGCATTCAAATCGAAGCCGTACAAACCACGATTGAAGCGTTCGTGGAAGCTGCCTTCGAGTTCGTAACGCAAGCCCAAATTGAGCGTGAGTTTGGGACTCAATTTCCAGTCATCCTGTGCGTAAACGCCGTAAAACTGATTCGTCAAATAGGCACTGTCGTTGGTGTCAATGCTGATGCTCGTCGGCACACCGAGCATAAAGGCTGCCCATTCTAAACCCAGCGTCCCGGCGTTCGCAGTATTCTGAGCCTGTCGCACAAAGCTATTGCCGAAGTTGAAGCTGGCAGAGCTTTGACCTGGGCCATTTGAGGCGCGCCAGTTGTTACGATTATCGGTTCCAATACGAAGAGCGTGCGTGCCCAAATACTTGGTGAACTCGCCACGGAGCGTGCCGGTGCTATAGCGCGAAAAGCCCGGATAACCGCGATTCATGCTGCTGTACGTTGTAAAGGTAATACTCGGCAGGTGAATAAACGAACCAGCTTTCTGATCCAGATAGCTGGGTAAGCCAACTTTGCTGGGCGGGAAGCTTGTTTGGGTAGCGTTCGATGCGTTTCCTTCGATAAACCGGTTCCAGGCAATAGACCAGTTGAAAATCGTAGTGGAATTCACGGTGTAGACGTGGTCGAACGTGATCCCGATGTTCTTGCGCACCAATGCACCCATTTGCAAGCCGCGCGCTGTTTCGTATGTCCAGTCACCTCGATCTTCAGGGCTGAAGTTCGTATATGTCCATTTGCCAAACATCTTTTGTTTCGACGTCAGGTTTAGATCTACACGATTGGTGAACGCCTTGTAGTCCCAATTAAATGGCGTAGCCGCCGCCAGATAGTTATTAACGCCTTCGGCTGACACAACGCCCGGAACGTTATTGGCTTTGGGGTACAGCGCCTCGTAATATTTGTACATCGGGTTCAGGATCGGCACCTTATTGTTCGGGAATGGATCGCGGGTGACAACGCCGTTAACCAAACGGGCGGTACGCGGATCGTAAATCTGATAGCGAACCGGATCAATTTTCAACAGATCGGAGAAATCGCCTGAGCGATTCAAATCACTCGGTACGGTGCGATTGACTTGATTTGCCTCCTCCGTCTTCACATCTTTTGCGGCATTGTAGCCGAAGAAGAAAAACAGTTTGTCGCGTCCATTGAAAAGCCACGGCACACGCACAGGGCCGCCCACAGAGCCCGCCCAGTTATTCGAGCGTCCCGTTGGTTGCGGGCTGACAGATTGCAACTGATTAGCCAGTGCCGTATTTCCCGCAGCCTCCGCTTGTCTGATCCGACTCCAATATCCGGCGTTCGTTGTGCTTTGCGTAGCGTTGAGTCGCTGTTGCCAGTGCTGCCAAGTCAATTGACCGTGATAATCATTGGTGCCGCTCTTGGTAGAAAGCGAAATCGTCGCGCCTGACGTATGACCTTTGCTTGCATCAAAGGGAGCCGTTTCCACCTTGAATTCTGCCACGGTATCAGTATAAGGCAGCGCGCCTGTTCGGCGTCCTTGGGTCATATTCGGCACACCGTCCAGCGAGAACTCGTTACCGCCGACGTTGCCGGCGGCACTGACCGCCGAGCCACCAGCATTCGAGTGCATACCCAAATAATTCGGCTGTGCTGTCCATTGCATGCCCGGCACGCCGCGTGCAAGCAGGATGGCGCTGTTGCTCATTACAGGCAGATCGCTGATTTGGCGTTGTTCGAGCGATGCCGTGCCGCTGCCCGATGTTGTTTCGAGCAAAGGCCCGGACGTCGCCGTGATCGTTACGGTTTCGGATGCGCCGCCAACTTCCAACGTAATATTTATGTTTTGGCGGCTATTCACGGTTAGCTGATAGCCCTGTTGCAAATATTTCTTGAAGCCACTGGCAGTCACTGAGATTGAATAGGTGCCGGGCAGCAGATAGCGCGCCTCAAAATAGCCGCTGTCATTGGTCGTAAGCTTGGAAGTGCTATTGGTTTCAGTTTGTGTTACTTCGACCGTCGCGCCAGCAACGACGGCCCCGGCTGAATCGCGGACGGTGCCAAGAATGGCGCTGCGGGTTTCCTGTGCCAGCGCAAAGCTGCTCAGAAGCCAAAGCAAGCCCAGCGCCAGACACAGGCGAGCCATGCGAGAATTGATGGTGATCATTGTTCCTCCAGTTAGTACAAGCAAACGCTTGGGGTGATGGGTTGTTTCTGCGAAAGAAACGAAGTAAAAGCGCAACCACACTTGTGGCACCACTTGCAGCAGTAGCGGTGCGACAGTGAACTCATCCAGCAGTTTGGTGCCGTACTGAAGCGGCACATCAATGTATTTAGTTTGTTTATTTAAGTCAGCGAGAAGGCGAATAGAGTAGCGCATTAATGGCTGATTGCGCTACTGCTCGCCAGGATTTTTTTGTTTATAGGGACGCACACAGGAGGCATGCGTCCCCTGTCTCCTTAGAAACTAAACCGCAACGCGCCACGCCAAATCCGTGAGCCTTGCCCCACCGTCGAGGTAATAAACCCAAACCCACCCGCGCTGGAAATATCCGTGCCCGGATTGGCAAAGTTCGCATGGTTCAGCGCGTTCAAGGCTTCAAACCGGAATTGCAGCTTGAGCCGTTCGGTGAAAGCCACCGTGCGGAACAAACTCATATCCACGTTGAAGAAGCCGGGGCCGCGCAATGAGTTCCGTCCGACGTTGCCGAAGCGTTGTGTTTGGCCAGTTGGAATGTTGACGGCAACAAAAGCGCTGCGGTCAAAGAACTGATACAAGTTTGCATCCGCCCCGGTCGGCACCGAGCCTTTCAGACTGCCGGAGTAGGTTTGCACGTCCGTCTTGATCTGATCCGGCACTTGGGCGCTGCCCGGTGCATTCAGGTTATTCGCGCTGCCCTGCACGATGTAAAACGGCGCGCCACTGGTGCGGCTCATAACACCGCTCAGTTGGAAGCCACCAAGAAGATGACTGGCGAAACCACTGCTGACCCACTTTTGTCCTTTGCCAAGCGGCAAATCCCACACGCCGAAAACCTGCGTGTTGTTCGTGCGGTCATAGCTGGCAAGGCCGCGATTGCGTATGGCTTCGGGGTAATACTGAATGCGTGGGCCGCCATCGTTGTCCGCGTAGTTAATCGCCTTCGACCAAGTGTAGGCCACTCCAACCAGCAGACTCGACAGCCGCCGATTCAGCGAAGCCTGCATCGCATCATACGTTGCGGTCTGGTACGGCAGAATTTCGTTGATGTCCGCCGTCAATCCAAACTTCGCCAGCGCGCGGCCTGCGTTGCCGGTGCCGGGCGCGGCGGCGTTGATGTTGATGAAGCCCATCTGCCCGACGGAGCGCGTGCCGACATAACCGACTTGTCCCGTGAATTTCCAGGGCAATTCGCGTTCGACCATAAAATTCCAGGACTGAATGTATTTGCGCATCTCCGTTCTCGGATACGTCGTCGTGCCGGAATTCGATGGCAGCTTCAAAATGCCTGCCGTCAGGTCAGGCGCGACGCTGGTATTCACCAGCCCTTGCCGCAACGTGGTTACAGGAATAAACGCATTCGTCGCGCCATTGAACGAAATCGCTGGCATCGCCCACGCATTAACGACTGGATAGGCATTGCGGAAATCAATGAACGGGCGCGGGTCAGTGGATTGACCGTAGCCTGCGCGCAGAACAGTTTTATCCGTCACGCGATACGCGATACCCAGGCGCGGCAGGAAATGTCCGTTGCCAGAATCTGCACCCGTGTTGCGCGGCACTGTGCCGAGGCCGCCCGTGTATACGTTGCCGTCCGCCGGATCAAAGCGATTGATGCCCGTGTTGTCTTTGTCGGGGAACGGGTACATCTCCCAGCGCAAGCCATACGTCAGCGACAGCTTGCGACTGATTTGCCAATGGTCGCGGGCGTAGAGCGCGTAAGATTTCATCCGCAACGCATTCGGATTGCGCAATTGATCTACCTTTCCTGCGCCGCTCGGCAGTCAGAGCAGGAAGTCAGCCCAGGCGTTGTAGCGTGTATCCGCTGGTGCTGCGCCATTCTGCAATCGTGTCGCATTGCCGTTGAATTGGAACGTGCCGCGCACCGTCTGGAACGTGCCGCCTTGCGGTTGGAAGTGGTTGATCTGTTGATTCTGATAGTCCAGCCCAAATCGCCACGAATGCGGACCGCGAATCCACGACAAGTTCGCCGAACCGACATACTGATTGTCGCGGAAGAGGAACGGATTGCCCGTGTTGGAATTGCCCATATTCGCCCAGCCGCTGACGTTGAAGAACGGCGCGCCGCCCTGCAACCGATCCGGGCCATTCGTGCCCGGAATTTTCAGCACGTCCAAACCGAAGTTCGTGCCGAGGTCTGGCGCTTCGGCACCGAGTCGTTGCCGCGTGTAGCCGATGTTCGCGTCAAGAATCAAATTCGGACGAAACGTGTACGTGCCACCCGTACCCGCGATTTGCACGCGACCGGGCGCGGTGCCGAGTTGTCCGCCGTTCAGCGCGTCGCCGCCCGCATCGCCCAGCACTGGCGGATCAATGATGAGCGTCGGCGAAAGGCTGTAGCGGGCAAAGAAGGTCACTTTGCCGCCTGCGTTGTAATTGACCTTGTTGTCAATGTTCGTGCGGTTGAATTCGGCTACGCCCGTCGGTGTGTAGTTGTTGATAAAGCCTGCGCCCGTCGGCGTGGGTAACCGCTTGATGAATTCAATCGCTGCCGGATCAATGCGGCTCGCCGGGATCAGGTTGTTGGCAAAAGGCGTCCGCTTGCTCGGATCAGCGTTGGAGGCCGGATCGTAAATCGTCACGCCCGTGCCGCTGAAATCCACCGCGCCGGATGAAGTGGGGCGCAGGCTGCCCGGTGCCAGACTATACGACAACACGCGCGCAAAATTCCGCGCCGTGCTGCGTTCGAGGTCGGTGAAGAAAAACCATTTGTTTTTGATGATCGGCCCGCCTACGGCATAGCCGTATTGCACGACGATGTTCTTCGGCACCTGCGGCGTAGTCTGAAAATAGTTGCGCGCCTGCGTCGCACTGTTCGTGTCATACGCCCAACCCGCGCCGTGCAAACCATTCGAGCCGGTCTTAATCGTCACGTTCACCGCCGCGCCGCCCGCCAAGCCCTGCTCGGCATCGAAGGAGTTCGTCACGATGCTGACTTCCTGAATGCCTTCTGCTGGCGGCACGTAGGCCGTGTTCGTCGGCAACCAGGGATAGACAACGCTGGAACCGTCAATGCGCGTGTTGTTCTGCAACCGCGACACGCCGTTCACGTTGAAGGAAATCGAGCGTTGCGGGCTGCCTGCCTGCGAATTCTGCTCGCCCTGATTGATCGCGCCGGGAATCAAGCCCATTAGACTTTGGTAATTGCGTCCGACGCTGCCTGCCAGCGGCAAGTCGTTGATTTGACGCGCCGATTGCACGAAGTTCACGTCGGCGCGTTCGGTCTGCAACACCGCCGCAGCCGCCGTAATTTCCACCGCGCCCGCGTTCACGTCGCCGACTTGCAACTGCACATCCAGACGGCGCGAAGTATTCGCTTCGACGCGCACGCCCTCTTGCGCCGCAGGCTTGAAGGCGGTGGCGCTGATTGTGATTTTGTACGTGCCGGAAAGAAGGTTGGTGAAAATGAACGCGCCACGATCATCCGTAACCGCGTTTTGCGCGACGCCCGTCGCCCCGTTCAGGACTTCGACTTTCGCGCCGCTGACGACCGCACCGTTTTGATCGGTGACAGTGCCGGTCAGCGAACCATACAGAACTTGCGCGTTGCTGCTCCCCAGCATCACACAGCCCAGCAACAAGAGCGTTAACGACCAGGAACGGAAAGCACCCGCGATTCCAGTTTCAGACATATTGCTACCTCGTACTTTCGATAAAGTGGGAGCCAAACATCGCCTATCCATCTCACAATGTCTTGTTGGTTGTTGGTAAATTCGCATCCACACGCAGATGGGCGCGCAGACGATTCCGCCGAATACTTCAGGAATAGATAGTGGCGATTGACGGCGGAAGTCTGACTGTCAAGGAGGATGCTCTTTGCCTTGTGCCATACTTGACAGTCGGGCTTCCGCCGTTTCTCACCTAGCTAAACCACTATCCCCAATACTACGCCGCCGTGATGGTCAGTTTGCGCGCCATTTTCTGGGCTTTGATGGCCAGTTCCATTGCCAGAAAACAATGCGTCTGCGGCAGCGCAGTGTCCGTACGATTGAGAATGTCATCCACCAGCATCGTGCCGTATGTGAGCGGCACGTCTTTACAATCAATGTATTTGGTTTCTTTTTGGTCTACGATAAATAGGTGATTGCCGCCTTTGCGCCCACCAATGTCGGCGTTTTTGCGGATTTCGAGAAAGCCTTCCGTGCCGATCACCGTCAGTCGGCCATCGCCCCATGTACTTAAACCGTCAGGCGTAAAACAGTCTACGCGCATATAGCCAGTACCGCCGTTGCAACGAATCAGCACATCGCCAAAGACTTCAAAATTCGGATACTGCGGATGATTCACATTGCGCACCTGCGATGCCGCAATCTCGGCACTTGTCGAATTTGTGAAGTACAAAAACTGCTCGAACTGATGCGAACAGATGTCGGTGATGATGCCGCCGTAATATTTTGTATCCCAGAACCACGCCGGACGTGACGCGGGCGTGACGCGATGCGGGCCAACGCTGACGGTTTGAATCACTTTGCCGATGGCTCCGGCTTTGACCAGTTCGGCAGCTTTCATCGTCGCGGGATTTTCCAACCGTTCGCTGAAGAGAATTGAATAAATCCGCTTCGTCTGCGCCTGCACGCGCCGCACGGCAGCCATTTGTTCCAGCGACGTTACGCCCGGCTTATCCACCATAAAATCTTTGCCGTGTTGCATCACACGAATGCCCAGCGGCGCGCGTTCCACCGGAATCGAAGCACTGATGACGAGTTGAATGGATTTGTCTTCGAGAATTTCGGCTTCGCTGCGGGCGAGTTTGGCCTGCGGGAAGTCTTTCTGGTACTTCGCAATCAACTCCGGCTCTTTCGCATAAAACGAAACCAGTTCGCCGCCACCGCGCAGCACGGCGTTCGTTTGCCCGTTGATGTGCCCGTGATTTAAGCCAATCGCGGCAAAGCGAATACGCGGTGCCGCCGCACGCGCGGGAGGCGGAGCGCTAAGCGTCAAGCCAGCGGCAGTCAAAGAGGTAGATTTGAGAAATTCGCGGCGATTTGTGGTTTGCTGTTTCATAAAATTCGTGTCAATCGTCTTTGAGGAGTACGGGGAGCGTTAGCGACCTGCGCATTGCTCAGTTTACCGCAAAGGAACAAAGTGCTGACCAGTGAGCCTTTGCCTCTTTGCTACTTGGCGATAAAAACTCTCTTTTTCATATCAATTCTTACGGTAAACCAAAATGTTTTTGCAGGATCAGCGCCACTGCGCCGCGCAAACGCGGTTGCGTCTGATGATCCGAGGGAACGAGGCGCGGGAGCCGGGGCACGCGACAACGTGTCTGTACTTCCGCGCGGAGAATCGGTTCAATCTGCGCCCACGCGGTCGTGATTTCGCCGATCAGCAAAATCACTTCCGGCGCAAGCGCCATAATCACCATCGCCAGCCCTTGTCCCAAATGCTGCGCCATCTGCTGCACTGCCGCCAATGCCGGTGCATCCCCCTGTTCGACCAGTCGCAGCAATTCTTCAATGGTAGTGGTAGGAACAGTGTCGGTTGCCAGTACTTCGCGTTTGCCGCTGCGACGGCCATTACGCAGTGACAGTTGCGCCTGTCGGTAAAATTCCAGCGCCGCGGTATTTGAGGCGAACAGCTCCCAACAGCCGTAATTGCCGCATTGACAGCGCGGCCCCGACTCGTGCAACGCGATATGCCCGAACTCGCCCGCCAGACCGGAAGCACCGCGCACGCGCTCGCCATTCACGACCAGCCCCACACCAATGCCTTCGGAAATCGTCACAATGGCAAAATTCCGTGCGCCTTCGGTTTGCGTGCCAAACCACAACTCCGCCAACGCACAAGCCGTCGCGGCATTTTCGAGTTCGACCGACAGCCCGGTCGCCTTTTCCAGCGGCGTTTTCAAATCCACTTCGCCCCATTGCAAATTGGGCGCAAAAATCAATCGTTGCGTGCGGGGATCAACCCGCCCTGGCACGCTGATGCCGATGCCTTCGTATTCAATGCCGCGCTGCGCCTTAATCATCGTCCGCAAACAACGACTTAACTCAGCAATAAACTCTTTCGGCTGATCGCTCGTCGCAAACGATTGCTGCGCCAGAAAGCGCCCGCTTAAATCGGTCAGCGCCACGTCCGTACGAATAGGCCGCAGATTCACGCCAAGCACGGCAGCGCGCTCCGCATTTAAGTGCAAGAACGTCGGCTTGCGCCCGCGCGGTAATTGCCCAACTGCGCCCTCGCGCACCCAGCGTTCCGCAATCAACTGCTCCGTAATGGCCGACACCGTGCTGCGCTGTAACCCCGAAGAACGCGCCAAATCTGCGCGCGAGATCGGCTGCCGACTGCGTATTAAATTCAAGACCACCCGGCGATTGATGTCGCGTGCAGTTTCGCTTGTAGCAACCTGAATATTGTTCAGGTCTAATTTCCTCATAAATTTGATCCCAGCTAGGTCGTCAAAGGTCGCTGCTTGACGAATCGAATTAGTTTGAGGGCCGAACTATAAGCTTCACGAGGAGGGATGGTCAAGGCAAGAGCAGGTAAAAAAGTGAGAATTTTTTCGCGCAAAAGCTGAAAAACACGCAGTCGCCAGGTTCTTCGTTGCGTGGCTCTTGCCGAAATGACGTAACATCGCTAGAGTACGCCTTCGTCAGTCCCCCTCAGGGCTTTTCAAACGAAATTAATCAGTCGTCAACGGAAAACAGGGAGCCACGCAGCTTCCACTTTCTGAGCCAATTTCTTTGCAGGAGGAGAAACCATGAAACGCATCAGCGTTAGTTTTGTCATCTATGCAGTGTTCATCCTTGGCGTGGCCTGGCACTTGCCCGCCGCCGCGCAAACAGCCCCCACAGTGCGGACAGTGAGCTTGGTCGTCAATGATCTGGTTTATGATCCCGTCACGAAAAAGATTTATGCCAGTGTGCCAAGCAGCGCGGGCGCGCGCGGCAATAGCATCACGATCATTGATCCCGAAAAAGGCACGATTGAAGGCTCGATTTTTGTCGGCAGCGAACCGAACAAAATCGTGGTGACGGACGATGGGCAATACGCCTATGTCGGACTGGATGGTGCAGCGGCGATTCGTCGCTTCAACATCAAAACGCTAACACCTGAAATTCAGTTTCAAGTCGGCAGCGATTCGTTTTTCGGGCCGATCTATGTGGACGATATGGCGGCGCGTCCCGGTTGCCCGGAAGAAATCGCCGTGTCTATGCGCTATCAGGGCGTCAGCCCGCGTCACGCTGGCGTAGCGATGTTTGTGAACGGAGTGCGGAAGAAGAATACGACGGCGACGCATACGGGCAGCAATGTCATTGAATTTGGCACCTCGCCCAATCGCTTATTCGGCTACAACAACGAAACCACCGATTTTGGCTTTCGCCGGATGACAATTAACGCGGATGGCCTCACGATCAATGATTCTGCGCCCAATCTGGTGTCCGGCTTTGGCGCGGATATTCGTGCGGAAGGTGGTTGGGTATATTCCAATGGCGGGCGCGTGATTGACCCGTTGACTTCCACACTGGTCGGCACTTACAGCGGCTTACAAAGCGGTTCGCTGGTCTTGCCTGACCCGACGGTCGGGCGCACATTTTTTTTGCAGACCAGCGGTTCCACACTGAAATTACAGGCGTACAACCAGGAAACGTTTATTCCGCTAGGTTCGATTGACGTGCTGAACTCCGCGCCGTCCTCGTTCCGCGGTCTGGTGCGCTGGGGCAAAGACGGCATTGCGTTCAGCGCCACAGCGGGCGGCAACACGCAAATTTATTTAGTGCAATCACCGTTCATCAGCGCCGTGAACACCAAACTTAACAGTGTGTCCGCCGCCAGTTTTCGCGGGCCGAAACACGGGCGCGAATCCATTGCATCCGTGTTCGGCACCAATCTGGCTTCAACGACGGCCACGGCGGCCAATCTGCCGCTGCCGACCGATTTGGGCGGCACCAGCGTTAAAGTCAAAGATAATTCCGGCACAGAACGCTTAGCGCCGCTCTTTTATGTGTCGCCCACACAAATCAACTATCAAATCCCGGTTGGCACATTGCCCGGCGATGTCACCATTACGGTAACGAATGGAAGCGGCAGCGTTTCGGATTCGGCGCTGGTCAGTCAGGTTGCGCCGGGTTTATTCACTGCCAACACCAACGGACAAGGCGTAGCGGCTGGTTACATCACGCGCGTCAAATCGGATAACTCGCAAACGCAGGAACCCATCGCGCAACTCGATGCCGTCAGCAATCAATTCGTTCCGCGTCCGATTGATTTAGGCGCGGATAACGGCACGAGTACAGATCGTGTTTTTGACGCCCAGTGGGCACCGGGCTGCGGTATCGCAGCACGGCGGCGGCGTCGTGGCGCGTGTGGGCTGTGATGATGCGACCATAACTTTTCTGGGGCCGCAAACCCAGTACGTCGGATTGGATCAGGTCAATCTGCTCCTGCCACGTACGCTAATTGGCAAAGGGTTGATGAACGTCGTGCTGAGTATGGATGGGCAGGCCACCAATCCCGTCCAGATCAATATTAAGTAACGCAGCAGGCCAAAGTAGCATCATTCTCGCTTCTCCATTCTTTATCCTGGGAAAAGATGGAGAAGCGAGAATGATGGTTGTCATAACCGCTTACTTCCCTTTCGCCCCGTTAATCCATTCCAGCACCGTGCGGTAAGCAGCGTCATCTGTGCTCGTCCAACGCGGCCCGCCGCCGTGCGACACTTTTTTCGCGCCCAGCGTGCCTTCGACATCGGCATTGCCGAGCGGTTTGCGCAGCAACAGGCTGTTTTCCGGCACTGCGGCATCCACGACCCGCAAGGCCGAGGTGAAGTTGTCACGCAGTTGCGCTTCATTCCACCTACCCGCCGCATCCGGCAGATTCAGCTTCAAGACCGTGTGGTTGTAATGACAATCCATACAGGCATTGCCGTCGCGCCCTTTCGCCGCCAGCAACGGCATCACGCGCTGCACAAAAAAAGCGTAATCCAGATTCGTGGTCGTCGCTTTGCCCACGTTCGCGGCAGCTTTGGCAACGGCAACGGCACCGTCCACGTAGGCTTGCCCCTGCCCCTGCACAAAGGCAACCGCCTGCTCTTGCAACGAAGCGTTGCCGTCCACCATCAATTTCGCCAAACCTGTCTTGATGGCCGGAAGTTTGAGCAACGAGGGCGAACGCCGCGCCGCACTCAAGGCCGCCGCGCGTACTTGATCGTTCGCGTCAGAACAAGCCGCCGCCACAAGCGCCGCCAAGCCTAACTCTGATTGTGCCGCCGTAGCGTCAGTAACCAAACTTAGGATCAATCGTTGTTTGGCATTGTCTTTGCTTTTCAGCATCACACTGAGCGCCGCCTGAATTGACAGAGCCGCGCGCCATTCCGCCTTATTCATCGTGAGCGTAGCCGCAGCACGTTGCAGCGCTTCTTCCTTCGCTTGTAAGGCCGCAGCCACGCGCGCCTGCAATTCGCCGTCGCTCGCCAAATGCGGAAATTCCGCGAGCGCGAGCAACGCTGCCGGAGCGACTTGCCGATCTGCCTTCAGCACAAAATCACGCACCGCTGCATCCAGCTTTTCGGCGCGCGCTGCTTCGTTGCTGAAAACCTTCAATCGTTCGAGCCCAGCGGTTTGCGCCGCCGGGTAGGGACTCGCCAGCAACGCTTTCAAAATGCCAATCGCGGCTTGTTTGTTTTGTGCCTGCACCGTGAGCGGCAGCAACCGATACGTTTCCTGCGCCGCGTTGCGAACCTCGGCATTACCATCATTCAATTGTTCCAGCACCAGCAGCGGCAATGAATCCAACGTCTGTTCGCGCACCGTGTTTGCCGCGACGATCGCTTGTTTGCGCAGCTTGAGGTTGTTGGATTTGATGAGCGGCACCAACGCTTTTTCCATTAACTTCGCGCCTTCGTCATAAAACTGCACGTTCTCGGTGTCGTTGCCGATGCGCGTATACCGCCCGCCGCCAGCATAGCCGCCCGCGCGCAAGTGAAATTCCGTAATCGCCTGCAACAAGCCTTCACGTTGCAGCGCCGAGCCGTTTTCCAGCGCCGCCGCAATGCGTTTGGCCATTTGCAAACTGTTGTTGCGATGCCCCTGCTTCGCCCGCTCGCGGTCTTCCGGCGTGGCAAGCAAGTGATCCAGTTGTTGTACAAATAGCGCACGTTTTCATCGGCCATGCTGTACAACGCTTCGATCAAATTGCGCCGCACCCAGGGATGCGTTTCCGTGCTGAGGCGCGCGATGACTTGATCGGCAATAGCCCAGCGCAAAGATTCACTCCTTGTCAATAAAACCACTGTGCGAGTGATTTCGCAGCCTTTATACTGAGTCACAGGCGAAACGTCATCTAACATCTCGACAAGACATTTCGCACCTCGGTCATCTGTCATACCGGCAAATGCTGCGCAAAAACATGCACCCTGACCAATTCATCCGTTCGCGAGGTCCTCGCCCAGAAGAACTCCTTTAACCAATAGCCTTCCCTTGTCATTGAGCGGCGCACTGCCCGGAAGCAATTTGGTTCATTTTGTTCGGGTATTCAGCGGGATTTGTATTGGTGTTTTCAACGCGACCGTTTCTAGCAGCCGGCAGTTTCTTTTCGTCAAGAAACCTGGCAGCTTTGCCAAGCGCGGCTGTCGCTTGGAGACAGAGTAACGGCTCTTCACCAAATAAGTGCGTGTACAAATCCTTCGATAAACTAAGATTTGATACTCTCCAAAGGTCGCTCATCTGCGCCAACGCGACATACGGATCACCCGACAATTTCTCCGGCGTCGCCGCATTCCAGCCCTTCTGCTTATTTGCTTCGGGATACAACTGCGACAGCGCCATCACGGCGAATTGCGTTTCCCGAAACGGCGTCCGAAAGTTTTCATACGATTGGCGCGGATCGAACCAGCCGCCCCATTCCTGTTGGCGGGCGAGCAAATAGTCTACGGCCTTTTTGATTTGCGGATGGTCGGGTTTGTAGCCTGCGAGTGCGAGTGTGTAGAGGCTGTGGCCGGTTTGAAATTCGACGGCAGCGCTGTCTGGTTCAAAGAGCATTGACCATTGCCCGTCGGCGCGTTGCAGCGATAACAAGCGTTCGGCGTTGCGCTTGATTTTGGCTGCATACGCTGTTGCGTCAATCATCGTCAGCGCCTGCGTTTGGTAGCAGAGGTCAATCAGGTTCTTGTGCCGATCCTGTTCGATCAGCTTGCGGACTTGATCGCGGTATTGAACAGATTCTGCATCACCCGCCTGCTTCGCGTATTCATCAAACGCTTTCCACGAATACATCGCTACTTCGTACGCGCTGACCAGCGGCGTGTTGCCGTTGGTTTCGTCGGGCGGGAGTTGTGTGCGGCCTTTGTAATACAGCTTCAAATAGTTGACGACGCCTTTCAGGTATTCGGTGTGCCTCGCCTGTGACTTCGGTTTCGTAGAGTTTCAGCAGCGCCGCCATTCGGCGGCTTAGCACATTCGCCGAAGCGGAAATCACGCGCGTCCAACTCGCTTCAGGAAAGCCGTAAAACGGGCGCGTTGTGTTGTAAAATCGCTCGGTCAAAAACTGCACCGCCGCACGTTTCTGGATCGCTAGCCGTTCTGCTTCGCCGTCAATTCCGCGCGCAACGGAAAATGCGTCGCGTGACAGGCGACACAGCCCTGCGTTTTCGTTATGCGTGCTGGAAATGCGATTGACGATGCCACCGTGACGCGGCGTATTCGCGTGCCAACTGTCGCCTGCGCTGACAATGAAATCCATTCCGCGCACGGCTTGGCGTGGGTCTTTGTAAGGCGGCAAGTCGTAGACGTAGGTGCGCAGTTGATAAGCCGGATGACGCGCTTCGACTTTGACGTAGTAGGTGCCTTTCGTCAGCACGCGCGTCGTGAATTTGTTGCCGGGCAAAGCCTGGACTTCGTGCGGCGGCGTCACGGGATCAGCGCCTTTTTCGTAGGGTTTGGGCTGATTGTTTTCAATCGTGAAGACCGACACGTCTACGGGAATGTTGTCGCGTTCGAGCAGGTCAATTTCAAAATGCACAAGCTTCGGCGTGTCGGCGGTGAAGTTGAATTTAAACCAATCCGCGCCGCCATCCGGCAAGCGGTCATCATATTCGGGGGTTTGCTGATAGCCGCGCTTATAACTTGTCGTGTCGGCATTCAGCGGCGCGATGTACGGGATGTCATCGGCGGTCGCAAACATCGTCTTGCCAAGCTGCATTTCGTTCGCGTCCTGCCACGTGTCGTTCGGTTCGGCTTCGACGTTCGGCGTTTTCATGTCGGGCCATTCCAGCACTTGAATCGTGGGCGCAACGGTCTGGTTATGTTGTGAAGTCAATTCCAGTTGCGCCTGGCTTGTCGCGCGAAAGGTCAGATACAAATCCGGGTCGCCGATGTGCAGCGGTTTGCGCACGATAATCTTTGCGCCATCCCGCAGCACAACATTGATCGTGCCCGTATCGCCCATTGCTGACGGGGTAGGCAGCGAAACGCTCAGCGAACAGAGTTTGCCCGACGTTGCAAGGCGAAAGGTTTTGACGGCCTGCGGCGCAAGCGATTCCTGATGCACCAGCAATTTTCGGAAGGGCGATTGGTCGGCAGCATTTGAAACGAGCGGCGGCGCAAACACGGCCACAAGCGCAAGACTTACCAAAGCAAAAACGACAAATAATTTGGCGCGGTTGGTTCTCATATGTCTCCCACGATGTTGCTCCCCGCTGGCGGCGCAGCAATGATAGGGCGCACGGCAGCATTTGCCAAGCAACACGTCTGAGCGCCGTAGCACAGGCAAGAGATGGTAATTTTCAACAGTTGTATGCGAGAATAGCTGCCCTCACGAGGTGATGATCAAACATGAATGACACGACACCCGAAATCGCTAGAATGGTGCGTGAACAATTGCTCGCGCGTTCCGGCACAGAACGTATAAAAATGGGCAGTCAAATGTTTCGGATGTCGCGTCGGATGATACTCGCTTCGTTTCCACCTGGCTTATCGAAATTGAAATCAAACGCCGCTTGTGTGAGCGGTTGTACGGCAATGAAGTAGATGTCGAAAGCCTTGTCGCGCATTTACAAGCGAAAGAAAACGTATGAATCCAATTGCTGAACATCAACTGCAACTCACCCGTCGCTCCTTCTTTGGCCAACTCGGCCTCGGCACAGCAGCACTGGCTTCGTTGCTGAATGAAAATGGCTTCGCCGCTCCCAATCTCCAATCACCCAAACCGCATTTCGCTCCGAAGGCCAAGCGCGTGATTTATCTGTTTCAGGCGGGCGGGCCGTCGCAATTGGATTTGTTTGATTACAAACCGGGGCTGGAAAAACTGCGCGGGCAAAACCTGCCGGATTCGGTGCGCAACGGGCAGCGGTTGACCGGAATGAGCGCGCATCAGACGAGCTTTCCGACCGCGCCTTCGATTTACAAATTTGCCCGACACGGACAATCGGGCGCATGGTTCAGCGAATTGTTGCCGAATCTGGCGCAGGTGGCCGATGACCTGACGTTCATCAAATCCATGCACACTGAGCAGATCAACCACGATCCGGCGGTGACGGCGGCGCTGACAGGTTTTCAGTTAGCGGGGCGTCCGAGCATTGGGGCGTGGGTGTCGTATGGGTTAGGCAGCGAGAACAAAGATTTGCCCGCATTTATTGCAATGATTTCGCTCGGACGCAATGGCGGTGATCAGCCGCTGTATGATCGGTTGTGGGGCAGCGGATTTTTGCCGTCGCAGTATCAGGGCGTGAAGTTTCATAACGGCGCTGATCCAGTATTATATCTTTCCAACCCGCCCGGCATCAGCCGCGAATCACGGCGGCAGTTTTTGGACAATCTGGCCGAGTTAAATCAGATCAATGCCCAGAGCTACGGCGACCCCGAAATTACGGCGCGCATTGCGCAATATGAAATGGCGTATCGGAT
>JAXLQQ010000023.1:0-71400 GCA_046331525.1 Blastocatellia bacterium | reverse complement strand
TGATCTCCACGCCATTGCCACTCAGCTCTGCTTGCAAAGCTTTCAAATGTTTGGGTTCATCTGAGACAAGTAATAACCGCGCAGGGTTCGCCCGCATTATATTCACCGTAGCGGGGACAGCCCGTGCGGCAGTTGACGACATCATATACTTCACTCCTTTCAGGCACACTTAGCCTCAAGACTAATCAGAACTCATCAGAGCAAAATCCAAATAACAGCACAGGTGATTTGAGCAAGAGAGAGCTTCGCTTTGCTCATTGTGGGGGGGCACCAATTATCAAGGTACAGGGGGAAAACCGGGTGATTCAGCAGGAGTAGTTTTCTTCTGGGGGTGACCAATACAGGCTACTTAATTATTTAGGCCGGGGTGCCTGAAAGCGTCCTGTTCGGCGAAAAAAAGTCAGCTTGGGGCTGGTGTAATTTGCCTCAATTAGCAAGCTAAACTTACAATCGTGACGCGGGATTGTCAACTAGAAAGATCGTTATTTTGAAGCGAAAAGTACAATGAAAACTTTAGATGACTTAGTGCAAATGATGGCGCGGCTGCGCGCTCCGAATGGCTGTCCCTGGGATCGTGAGCAGACCTATGCCACACTGGGGCCGATGCTGATTGAGGAAGCTTTTGAGGTAATCGAAGCAGCCGAGGCAGAAAATTGGGAGGAGTTGCGCGACGAACTCGGCGATTTGCTCTTTCAATTGGTCTTTTATGGCCAGATTGCGGCGGAAGCCGGGCATTTCGATTTGTACGCTGCGATTACACGAGTCCACGAAAAAATGTGGCGACGGCATCCGCACGTGTTCGGCAATGAAAAAGCCGAGACGACTGCTGAGGTGTTAGTAAACTGGGAAGCGATCAAAGCCGCCGAGCGAAAAGCAGCGGGCAAGGAAACGCAAGCCCGGCAATCGCTGCTGGACGGAGTATCGAAAAAAGTCCCTGCCTTGCTGGAATCGCATCAGCTGACGACCAAAGCCGCGCGCGTGGGCTTTGATTGGACGCATACCGATGATGTGCTGGAAAAACTTGCCGAAGAATTAAACGAATTACAGGTTGAAATGACACGCCCCGACCGCGATCAAAATGCCGTCACCGAAGAAGTTGGCGATTTGTTATTTGTCGCGGTCAATCTCGCCCGCAAATTGGGCGTCGAGCCGGAAAATGCGCTCAAGGCAGCAAATCGCAAATTCCGCCGCCGCTTTGGTCATATCGAACAGCGCCTGGAAGAAGAAGGCAAGGCGTTTGCGGAAGTAACGCTACGAGAAATGGACGCCTACTGGGACGAAGCCAAGCACTTGGAAAAGCACCCGAAATGAAAGAAGCACTGGTACTTTTTGCCAAAGCGCCCCGCGCGGGGCAGGTCAAGACGCGCCTGATTGGTGCGCTGACCGCTGAACAGGTGGTGGACTTATATATTGGTTTCCTGCGTGACACCTTTGCGCTGATGGAAGCTGTGCAGGAAACGCGCGAATCGCTTTCCTTAGTCCTGTGCTACACCCCGGCGGAGGAGGTTGAAGTGTTTGAGGCGGCTGACCTCGATGGTTGCCTCTTGTTGGCCCAGCGCGGAACCCAACTGGGCGAACGGTTGCAGCATTGCTTTGCTGATCTCTTTGAGCTGGGATTTCAATCAGTTGTCGTTATCGGAGCCGATAGCCCCACTTTACCCGCCGAAATTCTGACGGCAGCGTTTGACCATTTGCAATCGCCTCCGCGCATCGTCAGCGGGCCAACGACCGACGGCGGATTTTACCTGATTGGGTTGAATCACGGCCAAGCAACTCTCTTTGCGCCAATTGACTGGACGGTAGAGCAAACGTTTTTACAATTGTGCCAACGCGCCGCCCATCAGGGACACCCAATATTTGCCTTGCCAGAATGGTATGACATTGATACGGCTGACGACTTAGTGCGCCTACAAGAAGAATTGCGAGCAGAGCCAGACTGTGCGCGTTATACACGCCGAGTCTTACGTCAACTCTTCCGCGTCAGCTAAACCCGCGCAAATAAAACCAAATTTCCCGCTTGACTGTTTAACGCACAGCGAGTAGACTGCCTGCGCAAAAGCGGAAAAACTCCCCTTTGATTAACTAGCCGGCAACTAGCAACGTCAACTTGTGACTAATGCATAAATCCACGTAGTACAGCTGTGGCTTGTCGTGACTGTCCCGAATTTTTGTGACGGCAAACCGGACGTACTTCGAGGAGACTACTATTATGAAAAAGCTATTGTGGCCGGGTGTTGGCTTTGGGGTTCTTGTGCTTCTCGTAACGCCCATTTTTGCCAGTTCTCTTAACGACACCAGCGATCTTCAACTTGCATCCAACAACAAACCTGCTGGCCCGTATCGGGATCGAACGGGTTCCGATAGCCCGGAAATTCAAGCCCGTTGGCGCAACCTTAACACAGGCAACGATGCCCAAGTCTTCGGCTTTTCTTCCACCGCGGCAGCCAATGCAGCGGCCAGTTTCATGCAAAATCAAGGCTACACGCTCAGCTTTTCCAGTTTTGGGCGAGCACCTTTTCAGCAACTGCTGCTAGCAACGAAAGACGGTAACGTCAATGCGATCACAACGACGACTTCGCGCCCGGTGACAGCTTTGCCGGAACCGACCACCTTGTTATTGCTCGGCAGCGGCCTGGCGGCACTGGCAGCAGGATTGCGCAAACGCAAGCACAAACAGAAATAGGCTGGCAGAAATAGGCTGATTGCCCCTGCAACTCCTTAAAAAATTGCGTCGGCGAATGAGGCGACCAGGGGGAAATTGCCTACGGGAGAATGGGCCACGCGGGAAATTCCGCGTTCCGTCAGCGAGGTCAGGCTGACGGCCCAGGGCAGTTTTTCCAGTACGCTGGTGGGGTCAGCTTGTGTATCTCCTTTTAGGCGGCGGGCAGCAATCTGCATCATTTTCGCGGTTTCCTCCTGTACGGAGTCAAAGCCATAGAGTACGCCATTCAATTTCTGGTCAGGCCATTTTGCCGTCTTGAAGGAGTCTGTCGTAAGCCAACTCGCGTTTTTTGCGTGTGCTTCGATCAGCCGCATCACCTGTTCGGGTTTGCTCAGCACCAGGTAATCGCCGAGCATCGCAAAAGCGCGCTTGCCGTCGCGCGCGCTGACCATTTCAACGCCCTGATACTTAATGCGTCCCGTGCTGCCCCCCTGCTGTAAGAGGCGTTCGGCGCATTGCGTCAGCCGTTGCCGATTGCGCGCGGCAATCACCCACACCGCATCAGTTGCCTCGGCTTCTGGCGCGGCTCCCAATGAGGGAACGCTATAGCGCACCACTTCCGAGCCGACTGTCGCGGCGGCAGTCTCTCCCGCTTCCAAGCCTAAAAAGGTTTTGCGTGCGCCAGTGAAGAACTTGTGAAAGAGAAAGCTTTGCGCGACGCCAAGATGTGCGGAAACCAACCGCTCGACCCCCTCCAATGCCTCGCCGGGATCATCCACTTGGAGCAGTGTGACGTTCTGCGCTTCCGGCGGGACGATTTGCAGAGCGGCGCTTTTTTCGAGCGTAATAGCTTGCGAATGACGCAAGGCGGCGCGTAAACCTTCTGCCGCTTGTGGCTTGCCCAGCACCGTGTAGCGATCCTGCACGCCACCATCGGCAAAGCGGGTGCTGTAGGCAATCGCCTCAACCGTTCCCTGCGCCACCTCGCCCATCAGACCTTCTGGCAAGCCCGCCATCGGCGTGCCTTCCAACATTTTGCCGAGCAGCAAATGCGTAAAAAATTGCGTGAGGCGGGCCGCTCCGGTCTGGTTGACAAAAGCGAATAAATCACCTGCCTCCACAGCCTTTCGCGCCTCTGGCAACAACGGATTTTTGGCCATCGGCGCGCCACGCCCCTGCCGCACATCAATGCACGCCTGCAACGCTTCGGCATCATTGGCGAGCAACCAGGTGCTGCCGATGTTGGCTGAGAAAATGCGCCGTTCGCTTTGTGGTGCGCGGTAGATGACGAGCGGCACGCCCGCGTATTCGCTCGCCTCCTGCACCGGCTTTTGATAAACCCGCGCGGCCAGTTGCGGCAAGCGGTCATTCATCAACGCCTGCACGCCGGCCGTGCTGCCGTGCGTTTCCATAATCAGCGCCAGTCGCGGGCGCACTTCGTCTCCCTTAACCTCAATGCCTTTGACGACACAGCAAACTGGCCGCGCGCCAGAGCAACGATTCTTTAGTCCCGACTCCCATCCAACGCCCTACCCAACTCAGCCATCCGGCAAATTGCCCCTGCTTGCTCAGACCATAGATCGGCGCTAATTGCTGCCACGCTTTCGTACCCGTAAACCCATCCAGCAAGCCAGGCAAATCGTTAATTTCCAAATAGCCAAGCGCCGTCTCCGGCACATAGTTTTCCATCGCCACGCGCTCGAACCGCTGCCAATACAGCCAGCCGCCAAACACAAGTAACAGCAAAAGGCAAAAGGGAAGAATTCGCTTACGAGTGAAAAAGGTCATCGCTGATGACATCACAGTGTGTTCTCGATACTCAACTCAACATTCTCCATTTTTCTTCCAGGTGAAAAATGGAGAATGTTGGGTTGAGTATCGAGAATGACGCCTCAATCATTACCGTCGTCATAATCAAAAAAGGGCGGCTGAGTTGAATCAACCGCCCTCGCGTGCTGTTGCAATTTTACTGCCCGTTACCGCGACGAAACATTGCGTGAACGGCGGGCACGTTCGGCCAATGCGGCGGCATTCGGCAATTCGACGACAGCGCGTTGCAATTGCGCGTCCGTCTCTGACATAGCCTGCTGCGCCTTGTCGCCGCCAAAGGTTGCGAGCAACACTTCGTAGCGAATGCGATTGCGCGCCCACGTCATTTGCTCGTCAAAAGCAGTTTGCGGAATTTTGATTTCGGGATGCTTTTGCAGGTACGCCGTTAACGAATCGCGGAACTGCTTCATCAACGCATCAGTGATGACGAATTCGTTCGGATTCAGTTTGCGATCATGCTGCGGTGGCCCGATGACTTTGAATTGCGGAACCGCGGCATTCTGTCCGGCGACCAAATCGCGCGCGAAGAGGAAAATCGGACTCAGCATCACGACTTGCGCCGAATTGATGTCGGCCAAATCTTCAATGCGCGTGTTCTTTACTTTGACATCCGGGCTGATGCCGCCGCCAGCGTACACTGGACGGCGCAAATCAGTCATCCAGGTTTTGGTGTTTTTGGCTTTGTTGTCCTCTGCTGTATTGCCGCCTGACCGTTTGATCAAGTAGTCATACATCGAATTGCTGGAATAATCACGCTGGATCAGCCGCCCGCTCGGCGTATAGTAACGCGCCGTCGTCAGCGTCAAACCGGCACCACCGCTGAGCGGAATGATGTTCTGCACCAGTCCTTTGCCGAAGCTGTTTTCGCCAATGATTAAGCCACGATCATGATCCTGAATCGCACCTGCGACGATTTCTGAGGCCGACGCGGATTCGCCGTTGATAAGCACAACGAGCGGCAAGGTTTCCGGCGAACCGGTTTCCGCCTGCAAGTCACGGTTCATAATGCTGCCTTCGCGGTAACGCACCGAAACGATATTTTGCCCGCGTTGCAGAAACTTGTCGGAAACACCCAAGGCTTGTGCCAGGTAGCCGCCGCGATTTTCGCGCAGGTCGAGCACCATCGAGGTCATTCCCTGTTCTTTTAATTTCGCCATTGCCGCCGTCAATTCGTCAGACGTGGTCGAATGGAAACCGCGCGGCATATTGACGTAGCCAATGCCCGGTCGCACGAGAAACGCGTTCGTAATCGAAAGCTGCGGAATCGCATCACGTTCAAGTGTCACTGTTACGGGATCGGCGATGCCCGCGCGGCGCACTTTCACATTCACTTTCGTGCCCTGCTCGCCGCGCAGCTTGTTCGTCACCTGATTCTGATTCCAGTTTTCCGTATTCTGCTCGTCAATCGCTACAATTTGATCGCCGTAGCGCAACCCCGCGCGCGAGGAGGGCGTATCGCGGAACGGTTCAATAATGTACACGTGACCGTCGCGCTGCGTAATCACGGAACCGATGCCGAAGTAACGGCTGTTCTGTTCGCTTGTCAATTCGGCGTAGGCTTTCTTGTCCCAGAATTTCGAGTGCGGGTCGAGCGTGTCGAGCATGCCTTGAATGCCGACCTTGCTCAGTACCTCGTAGTCCACTTCTTCCAGATAATTTTCCCGGACGATTTCGATGGCTTCAACGAAATGGCGATTGAGTTTTTCGAGGGCTGCCTTGTCCTCCGAGTTCAATTGCGGGGCTGCCGCCATCGGACGCAACACAGCGGCACCCGCGACCAAGGCCACGATGACACCGAACAAGAGAATTCTTTGCCAGTTTTGTTTCACATTTACTCCTTCAGGCTATACTACTTCGGGCGCGAAGTGAGACTTTCAAATTTAGCAACCAGGGGGAACAGTGCAGATGATACGCACCGCTGTTAGTCATAGTACCGATGATACTGCGATAGTTCAAGCACGGACTTGGGACAGTACGAGTTTTGCCACGCGGCAAGGAAGAAACAGGCTCTCGGATAGATAATCTACCGGCTTTCCCTTCCGGTGCCATCATTTGCCTTCATCCAAAATCTCAATAGCATTGATGCAAGCATAGCTTTCGACCGGTTGAAGATGAAGGACAAGTTTGCCCTGCGGATTGGGTTGTAAACCACGATAGGTACGGGTAATCGCGCGTTCGGCTCCGCCCGCCTCTTTATAAATGTCGAAGTTGCGCGCCAGTGTCTGCGCATTGCAGAAAATATTGAACAACCGGCTTCCCACACCGCCACCAACCGGATTGCCCGTGCCAATCCAGCCCTCCGCAAAGTACAGTGTGACTGAATATTTGCTGTCAGGGGCAACAGGAATCACGTAAGTCAGGTTGCCACAACGCGCATGGCGATAAAGGCCGGGATTTACTGTGTCACTCACCAAGTGGGGGCGCGCAATGAGCTGGCCGCCGCGATAATAGCGATCCGCTTCCCAGCGATTGCCCGCTTGATCAATAAAAGGCTGTTCACTATTGACGATACGCACCGGGCGCATTCGTCCGGGAAGGCTAGGCTTGATTTCGAGCGCGTTGACTAACGGGTCACGAATCATGTGGGTAAAGCGCAAGTGGAGAACCCCATCCGAATCTGGCGTGATGTCCTTAAAAACGCGCTCATCCGCCAGATTTGCGCCAGCCGCATCAGAGAGAATATCAAAGCGGTAGAGCAATCGATTGCCTTTGGAATCCACATGAAAAATCCGCGAACCTTCGCCACCAGCACCAACGTTGCGCCCCCCAAAGAGCATTTCCACAAAATGCAGACGCAGCTCATAAGTGCCGGGCGACAACGGAATATCGTACTGAAAATCCCCTTCACGCGAGGTTTCGTAAAGTTTCGGGTCAATGGCTCCGTCTACGAGATGCCCGGAATAATTCATCACATACCCGCCAGATGCATAATGATCAGGTTGCCAAACCTGTCCGAACGGATCTGTGTAAGGCCCTTTGGACCAGCCGCCAAGAAGACGAATTTCTTCGCCCAAAGGAGGTGCAGCGGAAACCACCGCAGTCCCAGTGAGTGGGAAAAGAGCCGGACGCGCTTGTCGCAATAGTAGCGCCACGATAACACATGCAAGCAACACTGCGACCGCTGCCCAGGCCCAGCGTTTGGAGGGGCGCTTCAGTTCCTCCGCAATGTCTTGCACAATTTTGGGTTGGGGCGACACAGGACTAGCTGGTGCAGCGGTGCGATTGTTTTCCAAGGCGACAGATGATGCGCTAAGCTCCGCCTCCGTCGTTTCCAGTCCCTTCTGCTCCGGCAGATTTCGCACGAATTGCGGAATATATTGCCCGACGGGCAACACAATCCGAACTTGCTGCGAAGCGCCCTCGCTCGCGTAAAATTCGACCAATCGTTTGCGTAGGCGATGCGCTTCGACGCGCACGATGGAATCACGTTCCTGATCAAATTCAGGAGGCCGTCCAAGAGCTTCAACCGCGATGGTATATTCCTTTACCTGATCCTGCTGGCCCGCAAAATATTTCGCACAGACATAGTTCAGCATGCGCGCCATATTGGGGGCGCGTTGAAAAATGCCTGATGCGTTCACTGCTTCAAGCGCGGCCTTTTCTGCGAGAAAATCCGACGTGGGGGACATGCCATTCATCCTTGCTTTTGTGGGCGAAGCATAGTGCATTTGACTGTTATTTACAATTAACGGGTTACAATGGGGGCATTAACCTCTCGTTAACGGGATTGATAAATAAAGAGTTACACCTTCGCCCGGCAAGAGCAGCCGATATTAACAGCCTTAGCCTTTTTCGACTGGCAAGCTCGCTGTAAGCTGTGCGCCGTCTACACCGCAGTATAAATCTACAGACTCAACTCGTCCTCCACCGGATCGCCCGCGGCAGATGCATTCGTGCGGAGGTGTTACATCTACAACGTAAAGAGGGCCAAATTGGAGAAGACCAATTATGCTTACCAGAAAAATCCTGACACGTTTTCTTTGCGCTATCGTCTTATTTGCATCGTTCATCACAAGTAACCTTGCACAAGAATTTCGCGGCTCAATTACTGGGCGCGTGACAGAAGCATCCGGCGCAGCTGTTCCCAATGCAACCGTCACCATCACGAACGTTGCCACCAACACTGCTGCATCCGTTACCTCTGATGACGCTGGCGGTTATTCCCTGCTCTATTTGACACCGGGGAGTTATCGCGTCACGGTGGAAGCCAAGGGGTTTAAGAAAGCCGTGCGTGAAAATGTCGAGGTGCGCATCAGCGATAAACTCGAATTAGGTTTCACACTCGAGGTCGGTGCCGTAACAGATTCGGTCAACATCACGGCGGATGCTCCGTTATTGGAAGCAAGTTCCGCTTCGGCAGGACAAGTCGTAGACCAGCGACGCATCTCTGAGTTACCCCTTTCAGACGGCAACCCATTTGTGCTTTCGCGGCTGGCTCCCGGCATTGCTTACAACGGTGATCTGAAGTTTTCGCGCCCGTTCGACAATGGCGGCACTTCGGGCATCGTGGCAAACGGAGCACCAGGACGGAATGAATTTACACTCGACGGTGTGCCGAATATGGCGAGCGGCGGTGGATTAGGGCGTGTGGCGTTTGTACCGCCCTCGGATGCTGTGCAGGAATTCAAGGTTGAAACTGCCAACTACGACGGACAACAGGCTCACACCGCAGGCGCGACGGTGAATGTGACGCTCAAGAGCGGCACAAATAAATTCCACGGCACGGTGTATGAATACGTGCGCAATGACGTATTGTCAGCCAATGACTACTTCATCAATCGCACGAACCTAACCGCCCTTCCTTCACGCGACAGAAACAAAGATGGCAAGGCCGACCGTGACCCGTTGCGTTATAACCGTTATGGCGCGACGGTTGGCGGGCCAGTGTATCTGCCGCGTTTTGGGACGGGCGGCAAGCCCTACTGGAGCGGACAGAATCGCAGTTTCTTTTTCTTCTCGTATGAACGACTGAAAGATGTGTTCCCCGAACCCGGCTTGTTCACCGTGCCAACAGAAGCGGAACGCAATGGCGATTTCTCTGCCCTGCTGCCGAGCATTGTGATTTACGATCCGGCGACTGCCCGTGCCGCAGCCAATGGCCGCGTACAGCGCGATGCGTTCCCCGGCAACAAGATTCCGGCGAATCGCCTCAACGCTATCGCCAAGAACTTCCTGCAATTTTTCCCGCAGCCCAATCAACCGGGCGATTCACAGGGACGATTCAATTATTTCAGCCCGCAACCGCGCTTCGATACGTTTCATACGGAAAGCGTGCGTTTCGATCAAACGATCAGCGACAAGCAGCGATTCTTCGTCCGCTACACGCACAATAATCGCCGCGAATCGCGCAGCAACTGGACAGGCGAAGTGAACGGCATTCGTCCGACTGGCAATTATCTATTCCGCATCAACAACGGCGGCTCATTCGATCATCTGTACAGCCTTTCGCCGAACACGGTGCTGAACACACGCATTGGCTACACGCGCTTCAATGAGCCGAACATTCGCCAACACCAAGGCGCGATCAGCGCTGCGCAATTAGGCTTCCCTGCCGCAACGGTGGCGCTATTCGGGCCGGAACCGCACTTGCCGCCGCTGGCGATCACGCCCTTCGACCAACTCGGCAGCAATGTCGGCGATGGCTCAAACTACAACATTTATTCAGTGCAACCGACGCTGACCAAGTTGGCGGGCAAACATTCATTTAAGGCTGGCTATGATTTCCGCAGCTACCGCGAAAATGCGTACAATCCTGGCTTCACCGCAGGCGTGTACATTTTCACGAACGCTTACACCACTGGGCCATTCGACAACTCTGCTGGCGCTCCCATCGGACAGGAATTGGCCTCTATGTTGTTAGGCCGCCCGCAAGTCATCCAGATTGATCGAAATACCGCGCGCTCCAATCAGACGCTGTATCACGGGATGTTCTTCCACGATGATTGGAAAATATCGAACAAGCTGACGCTCAATTTGGGCGTGCGGTATGAATACGAAGGCGCAACCACAGAGCGATACAACCGCAACCTTTACAACTTCGACACCACAGTTGCCAGCCCCATCGAGGCAGCAGCCAAGACGGCGTATGCGACAGCCCCCATCGCTGAAGTGCCCGCCTCTGGTTTCAGCGTGAAAGGCGGCGTCATTTTCGCGGACAAGGACCATCGCAGCTTTTGGGATGCGGACAAAAACAATTACCAGCCGCGCATCGGCTTGGCATACAAGCTGAATGACAAGACAGTGCTTCGTGGCGGTTGGGGACTCTATTCCGTTCCGTTCACAATCAACGGCGTGAATCAAACCGGGTTCTCCGTTTCGACCACCAGCGTAGGGAGTTTGGATAACGGCTTGAGCTTCGTTTCCACATTGGATAATCCCTTCCCGTTTGGCGTGCTGTCGCCATCAGGGGCCAGTTTGGGTCTGACGGCACAACTTGGATCAAACGTTACATTCCTGCCACGCGATCTGAACAACGCACAAGCGCAACGCTGGTCATTTGGCGTGCAGCGCGAATTGCCGGGCAACTGGCTGGTTGAATTGCAATACGTCGGCAATCACGGGTACGACTTGGTGGTTAACACAAATATTCTGAACGCCATTCCCAAGAAATATCTCTCGACCAGCAACTTCCGTGATCAAAGCCAAATTGATGCCAACAACTTCCTGAACACTGTTGTCACCAATCCATTCCGCAATCTGATTCCAGGTTCGAGTCTCAACGGTGGAACGACTTCACGCTCACAATTGCTGCGCGCGTTCCCCGAATTCACCACGATCACCACTAGCCGCAACGATGGCTATAGCGATTTCCATAGCCTGCAAGCGCGTATCGAACGCCGCTTCAGCAAAGGCTACACGTTCCTAGCCAGCTACACGTTCTCGAAATTCCTCGAAGCGATCTCGTTCCTCAACGAACAGGATACCGCATATGAGCGTCGCCTGAACGACACCGATCTCCCGCACCGTTTGGTCGTGAGCGGTATTTGGGAATTGCCCTTCGGTCGTGGTCGTTCGTTCTGTGCAAAATGGAATCGCGCGATTGACGCGGTGCTGGGCGGTTGGCAATTGCAAGGCATCGGGCAATTCCAAAGCGGACGCCCGTTGACGATGGGTAATGTCTACTACAACGGCGACATCACGAAACTGACCACTGATGTTTCGAGCAAGAACATTGATGGCACCGTTTTTAATACCAGCGGATTTTACTTTACCGATGCTGCCGTGCAAACGAACGGTGTCGTTGATCCGGCGAAGCAACGTTCTGACCCGCGCATTGCCCTGATTGCCAATTACCGAACGCTGCCCTCGCGGTATTCACGGTTCCGTGGCGATAACCTGAATCTTTGGGATTTATCCGTGAGCAAGAATTTCACGTTCACGGAAAGCGTGAAATTCCATCACGCGGCGAGTTCCTGAACGCGTTCAACACGCCGAATTTTGCAAACCCGAATCTGAGTCCGAATAGTTCCGTAGTTTCGGCAAAATCACTGGCAAAACAATCGCTACGCAATGTGCAGATCGGATTCAAGCTTATCTTTTAGTACGTGTTTGGAAGTTGGTTTCAGACGGGAGCGACCGAGAATAGGTTGGCGCTAATAAAACCCCGGATACAAGACGCTATCAACGGGTCGCTTCATCAACGCTGATGTGCCCCCGACTTCCAAAACACTTTATATCTAGCCTGCTGGGAGAACAACTTGTTGAGATCACGATTCACGCCAACGTGCGGGTGAGTGGTTTGCTTATCCTCGCTTTGAGCGTAGGCGTGGCAGCGAACGAACCAGCCGACGCCATCAACATTCGCCACGCGCCGTACCGCGCCAAAGGTGACGGCAAAACTGATGACACACGCGCGATCTGCTGCGCTGAACACGGTGGGTGCGAAAGGCGGTGGCACTGTCTTCGTACCCATCGGCAATTATTTCATCAAAGGCCACCTCACGATTCCCGCCGGAACTTCGCTGGTCGGCATAGCACGCGCGCCACAACTTTACGACCCGAAAACGCCCGGCTCGACGCTCCTTGCTGTCGAAGGCGCGGGCAGCACGGAAGGCACTGCGTTCATCACGCTGGAAGGCCCGAATTCTACGCTGGAAGGCATCACTGTTTTTTACCCCAACCAAATTATTTCCGAGACGCCGACGCCTTATCCGTGGACGATTCGCGGCGGCGCACAGGCCAATATTTCGCTGCTCAATGTCCTGCTCGTCAATCCATATCAAGCTGTAGATTTCGCGCAAAATAGCAGTCGTCATTACATTCGCGGCTTGTAATGGGCAACCGCTGTCCAAAGGACTGTGGGTAGACAAGTGCTATGACATCGGTCGCATTCAGGACGTGCATTTCTGGCCGTTTTGGACGCTGGACAAAAAAGTGCTGAACTTTCAGTGGGCGCAAGCTACCGCTTTTATTTTTCAGCGCACGGATTGGGAAATCGTGCAAAACGCTTTCTGCTGGGGCTATCGTGTCGGCATCGAATTTTCGGCCTCGAAAGACGGGGCGATGAACGGACAACTGACCAACATCGGTCTGGACGCCGTAGACATCGGCATTCTCGCACGCGACACGCAAGGCCCCGGCGTTTCGTTCACGAACCTTTCCATCGCCAACGACAATAACGGCAAAGATCACATTGCGATTTGGGGACAGGAAGGACAGAAAGACGCCGAGAATCGCGTAATTACCGGCACTTCGTTCATTTATATCAACGGCGGCAGCTTTTGGGGTGTGTGGAACCGCATTGTGAAATGGGACACCTCCGGCGTTATCACACTTGCCAATTCGCGCCTGACGCCGTTTCGTCTGAATGGGCCGATGATCGAGATTCTGGCTGGACAAGCTACAATTCACGACAATACGATTGCCAATTATCCACGAGTGAAAATGGCAAACGGAGTAGCCATTTCCATTGGGCCACAAGCTGGAAGCGTCATCGTGCATGACAATCAACTCAATGGGCATTCCATTGAAAATCAAGTCGGAGAGCGAGCGATAATTCACAACAATCGCCCCTAACTGCTTTTGCCAACGGATGAGACTATGCGTGTTTATTTACGAGCTTTGACGCTGACAATCATTTTGCTGGGATTGATTTCGACTGCCAGGGCGCAATCGTACGAAGTCAAAGTCGAAACCAACGTCCCTATGAAAACACGCGATGGCGTCACGCTGAACGCGGATATTTATCGTCCGCGAGCCGAAGGCAAATTTCCCGTCATTCTGGAGCGCACCTGTTACGGCAAACAAGCAGGCATCGCGTTGGGCGTCAAGGCCGCTGCACGCGGGTATGTCTACATTGCGCAGGACGTGCGTGGGCGCTGGACTTCGGGCGGCGATTGGTATCCGTTCAAATACGAATCGCAGGACGGCTATGACAGCGTGGAATGGGCGGCAGCCTTGCCGTATTCCAACGGCAAAGTCGGGTTGTGGGGCGGCTCATACGTGGGCGCGACGCAAATGCTCACGGCGATTGCCGCGCCGCCGCATCTGGCCGGAATTTTTCCCGTCGTTACCGCGTCCAATTATCATTCGCATTGGGCGTATCAGGGCGGCGCGTTTATGCAATTGCTCGCACAAGCCTGGGCTTCGGCGCTGTCGCTCGATACGCTGCAACGACGGGCGGGCGGAAGCGCGTTGCCGTCGCATTGGGATTTGCTGAAACCGCCCAGCGCCTATCCATTGCTGGACACCGGAACCGCCGCCGGACTCGCCCCATATTATTTTGATTGGATCGCGCATCCGACGTATGACGATTACTGGAAACAATGGTCAATCGAAGATCACTTCGAGCAAATCAAAGTGCCGGGACTGCACATTGCGGCGTGGTATGACTTGTTTCAGGATGGCTCGATCCGCAATTACATCGGCATTAAACAACGCGGCGGCAGCGAGGCGGCGCGCAATGGCCAACGCCTAATTATTATGCCGGGTGGCCATGCTGGTTCGACTCCGAAAATCGGCGAAGTGGATTTCGGCAAAGACTCCACCGTAGACACCTGGGCGCTGGGCCTGCGCTGGTACGACTACCTGCTGAAAGGCATAGACAACGGCATGGGCAGCGAAAAGCCCGTGCGCGTTTTCGTGATGGGCAAAAATGTCTGGCACGAAGAGGGCGATTGGCCGCTCGGCCGCGCGAAAACAACGCGCTATTACCTGCATTCACAGGGCAAAGCGAACACGCTCAATGGTGACGGCGCACTCAGCACTACGCTGCCGAATAATGAGCCAGCAGATAAATACGTTTACGATCCGGCGGATCCCACGCCCACGAACGGCGGCCCGATTCTAGGCGATCCCGGCAAATACCCACCTGGCCCGCTCGATCAAACCAAAATCGAAGCGCGCACTGATGTGTTGGTGTACACGACGCCCGCGTTTCAGCAGGACACCGAAATTACCGGCTCCGTGACGCTAGAGTTGTACGTCAGTTCATCTGCACTCGACACCGATTTTGTAGCAAAGTTGGTAGATGTTGCGCCGAATGGATTGGCGCTCAATTTGACGGATGGCGTGTTGCGGGCGCGCTATCGCAATTCGATGGAAAAGGCGGAGCTGATGAAGCCGGGCGAGGTATATAAACTCACAATCAACTTGTGGTCTACGGCAAATGTGTTTTTGGCGGGTCACAAACTGCGGTTAGAAATTGCGAGTGCTAATTTTCCTCGCTTCGACCGTAATCCAAACACTGGGGAAAATCCAGAACAAGCCACCTCGTTTAGCAAAGCCACGAACGTCATTTATCACGATCAACGCCGCGCTTCGGCTTTGCTGCTTCCGTTCATTCCCAAATAAAGAGACGAGCCGCAGAAATACATATGGTTTCTGCGGCTTCCCAAGAATCCCAGCAAGCTAAATATTTTTTATGACTGCCCGTGTGCAGTTAGAAACGATACGTGATGCCCATTGCAAATTGGGCCCGCGCTTTGACATCTACGCCAGGAGCGATTTTGCCAGCGGCTTGTGCAATGCCGAAATCAATGTTGAATGGCTTTTCGCTGTTTGGCACGATGCGCGCGAAGTAGGTCATCGTCGTCGGCACAATCGCGCCTGGCAAATCCTTGATGTAGCGCGGTTGTTGTGCAAATTCAGAACCGACAATCACCTGACTCTTCTTCGATGGCCCTTTCAGCACAAACGCGGCGGCACCGAACGCACGGCCTTGCCACGCTGAAGCATTTCCGGCCAAACCGAAAATCGAAGCGTTCGTCGCCTTCACGCCCACATTCAGCAAAATAGGAAGATTCGGGATTTGGGTAATGACCTTTGTGGCGACCAGATAAATATCCCCATTCGTCGTGTCCTTCGCTTTGATCGCACCGCCCACACGTTGCACTTGCGTGCGCGCAACAAAGCCCACGGAAACACCCGGCACCCATTTTGTTTTCTTCACATTTTCAGGAATGAAGTTCACTTTCCCATGCACTGTATTAAAGCCATTTTTGAAGAGCGGGCTTAACGTCGTATTACCGGCAGAAACGAATGAACGAGTATAGCCAAATTCAGTGCGTCCTAACGCTCCGACTGTAATCGAACCCTGAAAGTTATTCCCGATCACGCTGCCCGTGTTCAGGTAGTGAAAGGAAACATTCGGATGACCGATGCCATCAGCAGA
Organism: Blastocatellia bacterium; assembly: GCA_046331525.1. GTDB lineage: Bacteria > Acidobacteriota > Blastocatellia > RBC074 > RBC074 > JAFDVL01. The sequence continues at coordinate 55,297 of JAXLQQ010000023.1, read as the reverse complement.
CGACGGGCTGGTATAAGCAAAGGGCGTAATGAACGCGCCGGTTTGCCCTTCCCAATTTAATCCCTGCCCCAGCGCACACGCCGAAAAAAGTAGTATCAAAATCACTGGCACTAAAATCGAAGGTAGCTGCCGCTTTACCGTCCGCACACCTGTAAATGGAATAGATAATTGATAAATAAACTGCATTGAGATTCTCCTTTGGACTGGATGAACCAACGGATAGGTGAGGTTCATCAACATTTCATTTCTGGCCCCTTCGTTATGTAAGAAACCGGGAAGTTGTTAAAGCTGTGGGGCGTGTAAGCTTTCAGGAGTGATTAGAGCAAGCTGTATTCCAGGCAGGAAAAAGGCAAAAAGGCAGGAAGAATGCGAAAAACTAACCCGGCGAGTGAGGATTTCTAAACAATCCTCGGCAAAAATCCTCAACCGCAAGAGAGAGCAGACAAGTCGCCTGCCCTCTCCAGCACTTCACTTACTGCGCCGTCCAACCGCCATCCACAAACAGCGTGGTGCCGGTTACATACGAGGCGGCATCTGAAGCCAGAAACAGTGCGACGCCCGCGATTTCGTGTAATTCGCCCCAGCGTCCCATCGGTATTTTTTCGACGAAGGCTTTGTATTTGGCCGGATCATTGAGCAGTTGCAAATTCATATCCGTAGCAAACGGCCCCGGCCCAATGGCATTGACGGTAACGCCGTTCGTCGCCCACTCCATCGCCAGCGTGCGAGTTAAGCCTAAAACAGCGGCTTTAGAAGAAGCGTACGGCGTGCGACCGGCCATCGAGATCACGGACATAATTGAGCCGAGATTGATTATGCGGCCCCAACCACGCGCAGCCATCGGCGGGCCAAAGACCTTCGCGCACAAAAACGATCCGGTGACATTGGTCGCCATCACGGCTTCGAAATCGGCCTGCGACAACTCCTCGATAGGGCCGCGAATGTTGATGCCCGCGTTGTTGACGAGAATATCAATTGCGCCAAATTCGGCAGCAAGCGTTTCCCCTAGCGCGCGGATTTCCTGCTCATTCGTCACGTCCAGCGTCGCGGCGTAAATCCGGCGTCCGGTCAATTCCTGCAACGCTTCCGCCGTCGCCTGACCTTCGGCGAGCGTGCGGCTGGCGATGGCGACATTTGCGCCCGCCTCAGCAAACGCCTGCGCCATTATGCGCCCCAAACCTTTCGCGCCGCCGGTAATCAAGGCTCGGCGGCCATCGAGCCGGAATAAATCCAAGATATTTTTCTGACTTCCATCAGGTAATTGCATGTTTGCTTCCTCATTCTGCTAAAAGTTGGTGTGAGAGTGGCGGCGAGCATAGCACGAAGCAGAAATTTTCTTCATTCACCGCTGCCGCCGTTGCTTTTCCGGCGGCTTTCAGTAGGATTGCGAATCATGCTAACCATCAAAACCTGGCTTTTCATCGCACTGGCGCGTTTGCGGCTTTTTATGTGATTACGTGGATTTCCGCCGCGCGCCAATCATCAGAAGGCCCCCGCGGCACCGGGCTGGTTACGCGCGGCGGTCGGCTTCATCGCCAACTTTTTTGACACGCTCGGCATTGGCTCGTTTGCCACCACAACAGCGATGTTTCGCGCGTGGAAACTCGTCAAGGATGAAGTCATCCCCGGCACGCTCAACGTCGGCCACACGCTGCCCACCATTACGCAAGCCTTCGGCTTACATCGCCATCGTCAGTCGAAATGACGACGCTGATTTTGCTGATTGCGGCGTCTGTGCTGGGCATGTATTTCGGCGCGGGCGTGGTGTCGCGCTGGCCGCGTCGTAACATTCAAATTGGGATGGGCATCGCGCTGCTCGTCGCGGCGGGCTTGACGCTGATGACGATTTTCAACACTAGCGCCAGTGGCGGGTTGGATATGGGGTTGCACGGCGCGAAGCTGTGGATGGGCGTGCTGGGTAACTTCGTCCTCGGCGCGTTGATGTCACTCGGCATCGGCTTGTATGGCCCGTGCCTAATTATGATTAGCCTGCTCGGCATGAATCCGAAAGCTGCCTTCCCGATTATGAGATGGGTTCGTGCGCGTTCCTGATGCCGGTCGGCAGCACACAGTTCATTCGCAAAGGCAGCTACAATCTGAAAGCCGCGCTCGGCCTCGCGCCTGGCGGCATCCCCGCCGTCTTGATTGCTGCGTATCTGGTCAAAGAAATGCCGTTATACGTGCGCTGGCTCGTGATCATCGTCGTGCTTTATACCGCCTTCTCCTGCTCCGCGCCGCCCTGACCGAGCGCCAAACATCGGCCTGACGCGGAGCGCCTGGAGCGCAGGCGCTCCGCGTGCAATTGCGAAAAGCTTTGTGGTATGATTTCTGCCCTGAAGAAATAAGCTTTCATCAGCCAGCAATCGAATTATGGTCATCGAAAACACGCGCCTGCTTTTCCAACTTTACCTCCGGCCCTGGTCTGCGATGAGTGAAATCATTGATAAGGGCAACTGGTTTTTCGGGGCGGCGCTGGTCACTATCGTAGGAATTTTCTTCGCCTTCACGATTTCCCTGCGCATTTTTCAGGCCTATGAGGCGACGCCGCTATTGTTGCCTGACCTGCGTGCCCCGCAAACTCGACCTGTCGCGTTCCAGCCGCGTCCGCCTGCGCCTGCCCCTGATAATGACGACGAAGAGGAAGACGTAGTCATTCCGCGCCTGCAACGACGCCCCTTGCCGGTGGTCGGACAAGCTGGCTGGTGGCTGGTTTCTTTCAAACCGATGGGCCAATTTGTCATCGCGTTTTCGCTGGCCGTGCTGTATGTGCCTGCCTTGATTTTGCTACTCGTGATGACCGAACGGACGAGCAGTTTTTCCGTCGCCTTTCGGCGCGACTACGGCTCGTTGCTTTCCTGCACGTTCTTCGCCTGGGCGGCCTCGCATTTGCCGTTTGCGCTGCTGGGACTGCTCGCGCCAACAGCCACAATAGCTTTGCTGTTGTATGAGCAATTTGTATTTTGGCGCGTTGATGCTTGGTGCGCTCCGCACGGCTTGCGGAGCCAGTCTGCAAAACGCCGCGCTCACGGTCGGCTTAGCCTGGCTGGCATTGCGTTTTGATTCGTGGGTCTTTTCGGTGCTGACGTTCTCGCCATTTCTGACGCTAATCTGGTTGGTGCCGTCGCACTCGGCGCGCTCGCCGGAATGCGTGCCGCACACAGTCAACGCCAAAGCTTTCGCCGCTCGCTGCAAGCCGCCACGCTCAACGAACACGACGCCGAAGCGCAATTTCAACTTGGCCTGCTCTATCAACAGCGCCGCCAGCAAACCGAAGCCCTCAAACATTTTCGCCGCGCTGTTGAAATTGACCCGAAAGAACCCGACGCGAATTTTCAACTCGGCATTGTCGCCCGGCTCGAAGGCCGTTTGCAGGACGCGCTGAACCACTTCGCGCCTGTCCTCGCCCACGACGACAAATACCGCCAAAGCGAAGTCTGGCGCGAAATCGGCGCGACATATTTAGCGGCGGGAATGTTAGAAGAAGCGCAAGCGGCGCTGGAGAAATATCACGAACGTCGTCCGTTCGACCCAGAAGGCTTATTTCACCTGGCGGAAACGATGACCAAACTCGGCAACACCACACGCGCCCACGAGCTTTATCAACAATGCATCGAAGCCGTAAAAACGATGCCCTACTATCGTCGCCACGAAGTCAACAAATGGAGCAAGCTGGCGCAGGCGCGATTATAACCGTGCGGCAACCAGGAGACATTGTCAGCCGCGATACGCAGAAAAGCGTGGCCACCAGCAACGAACGGCCTTACGATACGCTTCATACGCTGCGCCAAACTGCTTGAGCAAATCATCCTCTTCGAGCGGACGCACCAGAAACTGCCACACCCAACTGCCCGCCAGCGCATAAGCCAGCACCGCCACCGAACCAAACCAAAGCCCCACCGCAATCCCCTGCCCCAATCCCGCTAAAGCCATCGGATTACGGACAAACGCATACGGCCCGCGCACCACCAACGCGCGCGGGCCATCCACCGGCAGCGGCGTCCCCTCGCCTAATCGCGCCATCGTCACACCGCTGAAAATCCCTAAGCTGCTCAGACCAAGAAACAATCCCGCTGCAATCAATGACTGCCCCGAAAAAGTGAAGCGCGGCAAACCGGCACGCTGCTCAATGTTGACGATCAACGCGGGCAACAAAAACAAAATCACGCCCCAGATCACGACGATTTGCAGCAACGTTTTCGTCAGATTCCAGCGCGTCGGAGCCGGTACCGCACGCCGCGCGAAATTCTGTCCGACGGGCGAAACCGCCAGCGTGCAAATGATGCTCAGCAACATTGCAGGCACCATAAACACCACATTCAGCCACGAAGCATCCGTCCACAACGAAAACGCCAGACAATACAAACTGGCATAGCTCATCGCCCCGCACACGACGCACAAAACCAGCAGCGCGAACCGATGCTGGCGATAGCAAAGATAACTGCCGAGCAACGACCCTGCGCCCAACAACAAAAGATCAGGCAGCCAAAAAGCCAGCAACGCCGTTTCAGAACCGCCGATTTGAAAATAGGGGCGAGCGTCAGGAACGAGCCAGAGCAATAACCACCAAAGCAGGATTGCAGCCCCTTGCCCAACGAAATACAAACTGACTGCGTTGCGATTGCTCATAAAATTTATGTGTCTTGAAAAGCCGCAAACAGGATGTTTGCGTTACCTTCTTTGTACAACAAACATCCTGTTTGTTGCCCCACCGCCCTCATCTTTCCCGCCATCCCCTCACAAAGCCCGCCTGACCGGCTGCGTTTTCAAAATCCAGCGCCGAAACAATTCCACCGCAAATTGATACTGCCCGTCTTTCTGCTCCACCATTTCCTTCTGCCCCAGATGATGCAGCGCGACGTGTTGCGCGGCAGGGTCAATCGCTTCGCCCACCGCCAACGCACTCAAAACCGCCCGTTCCTCGTCCGAACATTCCGCGCGCCACATATTCGCAAAATAGCTGCCCGCCGACACCAGCACTCTCTCAATCGTCACCGCCAAATCCTCCCGCGTAGCCGTCGTGCGTTGCTGGTCGTTCAGGTAATTCACCAACTCCGAAGCGACCGCTTGCAACAGATACGGCTGGCAATGCGTGATGCGAATGATCTCGTCCACCACGCCGCCCTCGTACTGCAACTTCGGCACGGGTTGCGTCAACAATTCGCGCGCCGCCGCTTCGTCCAAAAAGCTGAGTTCCAGCGTGCGCGTATTGATCAAATAACTCGCCCAATTCAACCCCGTCAATTCGTCAAAGCGATGGCTGCCCGACACCAGCACAACGATGCGTTCGCGGTGCTGAATGATGTTGCGCAGCTTGCCCAGCACGTTTTTGGAGATGTCCGCACTCGCAATGCTTTCTTCCAACGCTTCGTATTCATCGAAGGAAAGCAGAATGCGTTAAGTATGTTAATAACAGGCTAGGGCTTTTTAGTTGTCTTATCATCAGCCTTGTCGTTATAGCGAATAAAAGGTTGCCCGCCACCTGGAATATACGATGGGTGGGTGTCCTGCTTATCGGTCAGGTGATACGTCGTGGTATAAAGCTGGCCAGTAATGTCATAAAACGACACGGTAATATCTGTCCCGGTGCGATTTATTTGACTATAAGGAATGCCTTTTATTATATACCGAAGCCAGCCTGTTATTCGTGCTCCATTAGCAAGTGGGGAAACTGCTTTTTCGTAGATGAAATCTCCCTTTTGAAATTTTAAGCGCACATCGTTATTTCTAGTGCTTGCATAATAATCCCTAGCTACGAGTGTTGGCTTGTCAGTAAAATCGATGGAGTCCGATTTTATACGCACAGGCCAGCCATCTACTATGCTTGGAGTGCCAGTATTGCGAACCGAGATTTGAATCAATAATTGTAATTGATTAAGCGTCGGTTCATCACCAATTACTACTTGATCAATATTCCCAGAAAGTTTAGGAATGTTATGTTCTCTTTCAAAAGTGAGGTCGTGCTTCACTGATTCTATTTCTTTCGTTAAGTTCTGCTTGGTTTCGTTGATCTGGGTTTTCATTTCAGTAACAGTTTTAGTTGCTTCGCGTACAGATGTATGTTCATCTCGCCAAGCAGAGAAAAAAGACACAAAGAGGAAAATAACTAGTCCAACCCAAAACGTCCTCATGGATATTGGCTTATTCTTTATGCGCTCGTAGATAAACATAGCAGCTATAACCAATCCACCCGTAAGATAACCTGCGAGACTGGTAAGCACTGCGTAAATGAACAGCAAGATGTCGTGAAGCAGTTCGGACATATCCTAAGCATAAAATTTGAGTCTCCCGATGTCGAGCAAATCGCCAAACATTTTCCAGTCAATCCCTGAACATAAGATCAGGGCATTGCCGGTGCCTTCACGACTGCACAGCCAGCTTCTCGAACTACTCCACATATAGGTGTGCGCGGCGGGTGATGAGGTGGTTACGCCCGATGAACTCCTCCGGCTTCGTAATCATCGGGCCAATGGTGAAGGGGGATTTCATAGACTCTCCGTTGGCTAATCGGAAACAATCTGAATCGGTGGACGCGGCGGTTTCGGCGGCGAAAATTCGATGCCGCTGTAAACGTCGGCTAAGGATAACTGGCACTGAATCGAAGCGATAGTCACAACTTGCTCCAAGCCAGCCGTCAGCACATAACGCCACGAACTATCGGATTGTAAACTGAAATGCTCAATCTGCGGGCGATCCTGCCACACGAGCAAATAATCGGTCAGCGAAGGGAGTTGTTGATAGAAGCTCCATTTTTCACCGCGATCATAATTCATTGTCGAAGGCGACAAGACTTCAAACAACACACGCGGATTTGTCAGGAGCGTTCGATGATCGGGATGATATTGCGCCTGCCCGCAAACAATAGTCAGGTCAGCGTAGGTATTGAGTTCGGCGGCATTGATCCAAATCTTTTGATCGGCGCTGTAGCCAACGCAATTTGTGCCTTCCAGCTCGCGGTACATCAATCCGGCCAGTGTAAAGCAGAGGCGATTATGCGCGGGGCTGGCTCCCGCCATCGCAAAAATTTCTCCGGCATAAAATTCGTGCTTCGTTTCGCACTGCTCTTCAAAGGCCAAATACTCGGCCAGCGTGTATTTCAAAACGGGTTGCGCTACGCCCATAGTTCCTGCCTTTCCTGCGGCTATTCGTTCGTCGCCAATTCGCCGACCTCTTCATCGCTGCGGCGTGGTTTGCCGAAGAGCCAGACGATGATAATGCTGAGGAAATAGAGCAGCCACATCGGAATCGCTACGACCATCAGGTTGTAGGCGTCGGGTGTCGGCGTGGCGATGGCGGCGATGATGACGATGATGACGACGGCGTGACGCCACCAACGAATCAGCATCTTCGGCGTAATCAAGCCGACGCGCCCCAAGATGAACGAAATCGTGGGAATCTGAAACACGATGCCCAGACCGAGCATCAGAAACAAAATCAAATCTAGATATTCTTCGGCATTGAGCAGGGTTTGAAAGCCTTCCTGCCAACCAAGCAGAAAACCGCAAGCAAGCGGGAACGCGATTTTGTAGGCGAAGATGGCACCGAGAATAAACAGCACCGAACCCATCCCAATCACGGGAAAGACGTATTTCTTTTCGTGCTGATACAGCCCCGGCGCGACGAATGCCCAGAGTTGATAAAGCAAAAACGGAATCGCCAGCGCAATCGCCGTGTACATTGCCACCTGCATATAGAGCGTGAAACCGCCGGCGACTTTCGTCAGCACCAATTCATCGCGCGCGTCAAAGCCGGGCGCGATGGCAGCTTCGCCTAAGACTTCCAGAAACTCGCGGCCTTGCGGGATGACGGTTTTGCCGAGAATCCAATTCGTTGCGAGGACGGTGGTCAGTTTGCCGTTTTTGTTGACGACTTTAGCCGGGATCGTGGTGCCAGCGGGAACCTTGACCTTGTCAATCGCGGAATCAATGGCGAAGGTATACTGCAAGGTGTCGCCTTCCTTCAGGTTTTCGCTAAAGGCTTTGCGCGTGTCATCGCCCATCAATTTGCTTTCGCGGGCGATGCGGGCTTTCTTGGCTTCGACCTGCACGGGAATGGCGAGGAAGTGATAAATGCGGTCGGAAAAGCCAAACCCTACGGCAAAGGCAATGGCGATTACCAGCGCGCTGTACATCAGCCGTTTGCGCAGTTCGTCCAGATGGTCGAGGAAGGACATCTGTAATCCTTCGTGTTCCTCTTGGTCGTCAAATTCGTCGGTCATAAGAATGGTTCCTGCAAAAAAATTGGTTAGCGGAAGGTGCTTGGCTTCACGCTAACCAGATTTTCGTTGTTCTGTGGTGTCTGCGCAAGGGGCGCATTAAATCCATTGGCCGGGTTGCGGTTTGGTCGTCGTTGTTTTGGCGGCAGCAGTCGCTTCGGCGACGGCGGGTGCCGGTGCTGGCGTCGTCGTCGCGGCTGTCTCGCTGGACGTATCGTGGCTGTAGTCCGAGTTATATGGATCATACGAACCATCATACGAATGATGCGACGCATCGTTGCTGGTTGAAGCGGTGCTGTGCGTATCTGCAATCGAACTGCGCGTTTTTTCGAGTTCGACTTCCTGTTCCCAAGTGCGTTTGAAATCTTCGGAGGCGCGTTTGAATTGCCCCATCGCTTTGCCAAGCGATTTGCCGAGTTCCGGCAATTTACGCGGGCCAAAAACGATCAACGCGATGACGAGGATAATCATGAGTTCTGGCATTCCTAAATTGGGCATAAAACACTTCCTTTGTTATGAAAAATGGATCCGCGTTTTGATTGTTCAGGTAGAGAGAATAGTAAGGTACGCTTGCGGTGGCGTCAATCAGAGAAAGAGAGAAGGAGCGAAGGAGCGAAGGAGCGAAGGAGTGACTGAAACTAAATTTTCCAATGCTCCCAATCGGTAATCATATTGACCACCATTCCAAGAATCACGTCATATTCCTGGTAAATCTCCACAGCGATTTCTCTCTCCAAATATCCGCACTCCACTGCAAATTGCAGCCAGGTCTGGGTTTCTGCGGCCTCGGCCTCGCTATCCCCTAGTTTACTGATCCAGGCACCTTCATATCTGCGCTTACGCCACGCCTCAGCCAGATTAGCAGCAACAGAACGCGAAGAGCGACGGATTTGATCTGTAAGTGAATATCGTTCATCGGCAGGAAACTTTTTGGTAAGTTCAAAGATTCGCATTGCCACCGCAAACGCACGCTTATAAACGTCCAGATCGGTATGTCGGCGAACCACCTGCTTTCGGTCATAGTTCATAGCTGGCCCTACCATATCCGTTACGGTTATTTGGCCCCCGGCTTCTCGCTCTGTCGCTCCTTCTCTCCGCCTCTCTTTCTCTCCTTCTCCGGCTTCGCGGCGTAATAGCCCTGGCGTGTGCGGACTTTGTAGGAAGGATTTTTGGCTGTTAATTCAATCGCGCGCCATTTGCCGTCCTGCTTTTCGTTGGTGGATTCATAAACGAGCGTGTATTGGCTGCGCAGTTCGTCAATTGCTTCTTCAAACGCATCGCGCAGCTTGCCGCCACCGGGCGAGGGGAAGAAGCGGCCACCGGTTTTGAGCGAAAAGTCTTTCAGGATTTGCGAACCGTTATCTTTCGCCGGGCCGCGCCCGAAGGCGGCTTCGCTCATATCTACCGCATAAATCATCACGTTCGCCAGACTCGCGGCGCGCACGGCGTCATCGAAATTCGCTTTGCTTTTCGTGTCTGCGCCGTCAGAAATTAGGAGAATCGCGCGGCGTTGTTCTTCGCGTTTGCCGAGCGCTTCCGACGCCATCACGACTGCATCATAAAGCGGCGTTTCGTCTTTCGGGTCGGTGTCCCAGATAATCGGATCAAGGTCTTTGACTTCGCTGAAATCCTGCATCTGTTTAACTTTGGTTCCGCTGAAGCCATAGACGGCAATTGAATCGCCTTCCCGAATTCCCGCCGCAAACCGCGCACAGGCCGAACGCGCCAGACTCATTTTGTTGCCCATACTGCCGCTCAAATCCAATAAAATCGCGGCGACGAACGGCACTTTCTCCATGCCGAAGCTGAGAATTTTTTGCGGAGCTTGATCTTCTACCAAATGAAAATTTTCAGCTTTCAATCCCGTTACGTGTTTGTCGAAAGCGTCCGTCACAATCGCGTTCAAGACAACTTGCGTTGTTTCCACACGCAATACTTGCTCTTCTTCGGGATTCTCTTCTTTCTTGGCGGGCGCGGCTTCCTGATTTTTCTTTTTGGCGGGCGGCTGTGGTTGTTGCGCGAAAGAGCTAGCGAAGAGAAAGAACAGCGCTATCAAGCCAATACACAATCCGCGCTGCCAGAGCGAGGGAGCCAAAGAATCTATCGTCTGACCATTCGTTTTTTTCATACCACTCTCCTCCTCACGATCTCCAATTTCCAATCTCAAAGGAATTCCCGCAGCACCTTAATCAGGCGCAGCATGTCATTGGCGCTCACGATGACTCCGGCAGAGATCATTTGCCGCGAGGTTTTTTCCATTTGTTCTTTGAGGAGTTTGCTGGTTTCGGCCAGACGCTTGATCCCTTCATCCAGCGTTTTGGGAGGCGTGAAATCTTTGTCGCCATTGTCGCTGCCAACGTTGTTGCGGATTTGTTTGGCGGCCTTTTCGATTTCGTGCAGCTTTTTGGCGGCTTTGGCGTCAAGCTTCGTGCCGTTGGAATTTTCGTTCAGCGTGTCGGCAATATCGGCGGCTTGTTGAGCGCTTTTGACGAGTTTTTTGTGTTCTTCTTCGGCGCGTTTGATGGCCATGCGCCGCAAGGTGTCGTTGAAGCCTTCGCTCGGCGGTTCTTTCTTCTCGTCTTGTTTCTCTGTTTGCTTATCGGCGGTCTGCGCCCAGGGAGAGGAAACAGGCAAAAGCGTGAGCGCCACGGCGCTGAACCAGAACCCAATTACCCAATGCAACGTCTTCATCCCAACTTAAAATTCACAATTCATAATGCGCCGCTTGGCATTTTCTTTTTTGCCCAAATCAATGCCGATGATTTTCCCGGCAAGGCCACGCATCGTTTCATCTTCCAGCTTGCCGTTCGAGGGGCTGTCAATCCACTTCGTCCCGGCAATGTCGGCGATCTGCCCTTGAATGTAGGCGAGAATCTGTAATTGTGAGCGCTTTTCATCTAGCGGCAGAATATTAATTTCGAGTGCATACCGCCCCTTCAGCCAACTGCGCGCATCACCCGCCGGTAACCGCGAAACGTTTTCCAAATCGGTTTTCACATTCAGCCCCTGCGTAAACACAAATGGTTTGGTGACGAAATGCCCGCGCTCCACTTTGGTCTTATCCAAATCCAGCGTGATCTTGCAGCCCTGTAAGACCTCCTGCAACTCTTTCACGATTTGTTCGCGCGACATATTGATCGTGTAGGGATTGTCGAGCGGTGGTTTTTCTTTGGGTTTATCAAACACGATTTGCGCTTGTGCCGAAAAGGCAAACGCGATCATCAGCAAAAGTGCGGCAGCAAAGGATGAAAATTTCATGCGTCTCTCAGTGTCAATCTCACAACTGCAAATTTAACGGGACGCCAACAAAATAACAGGTCTGTGCAACAGCTTCAAGCGAAAGCTCCACCGCAGCCGGGCACGTCGGAACATACCTAAGCGCGATATAGCGCGGATCTTCGGTATAATCATAACCTGCGGAAATAAGCATGAGCGCGAACGCAATTCGGTTTTAGGCAGTAGCCGTTCTTCTCCAAATATTCGAGTGTCTCGCGGGAGGCATCCCCAGTTCCAAGCCGCAGGAGGTACGAACTTCCGATTTTGGCGTGCGACAGGTGTGTCTGCTAGTTACAATTGAGCGTGTTAGGCACGGTACGTCAAAGTAGAACAGGCCGACATCGCCGCGACGACCGTGACGGATGAAATGGCTATTATCCTTAACGTCAAAAACGGTGACCGCCGAGATGAATGGCTTTGACATCACGGCGCACGCCTGCGCGTAGACATTCTGAAAGTCGGCGCGCTCAGAAACCGGAGATGAAGGAATTAGTCGAAGCCGAATCGAGTGATCGCGGCCAGATCCCTGCCAGCAAATCGTCGAATTGAATGCCAGGTCAGCAGTCTGAGGCGGCGATGCGCGAAGGTTTCATGCGAACGGGCTTCGACCAATTATGGACGGCACGAGCAACGAATTTCCAATCTGTCGATGCGCTGGAAGAATAAAGCATGAGCGCCGTTGCCGCAGCGGGGGCACGACAAAAGCGGAGAATTTCACGTTAGCAACACGAGAATGCAAGGCTTTTTCAACCGCTCGGCGGCGATGCTGCAACGCAATCAATTCGGTGGCGTGCGATTCGGCGCAACAAAGTTGACAGCGCGTCTGATAGTTCCCTGCCGACGTTGGATCGCAGTCGTAGCAATCCGTTGACGAACGAACTTGGCGAATACGCCGATGACCAGCAAAATCAGTTCGCGCTGAAATGAGCGATTTGCCCACGCCGAATGCGGGCTGCCAGTACAAGTTCGATCTGAGACCAGCAAATCAATGCCCGCACGACCAACGCAAAGCGAATGTCTTCAACGAAGCGCTGTCACGCGTAAATTGGCAGGCGTGACGCCGACTTCAACTTTCGCGCACGCGCGGGTATGGCGGGCCGAATGAAACTCAACCGGCCGAAGGAGGACGCAAACATCACGGGCTTATGCGGACGCGCGCGCGTCAAATCCGCAATGGGCATCCCTTCAACGTCAATCCGAAGGTCAATTACGTTCACGTTGGTGATCAAAAACGGCTATGAATTCAGCGCATCCACACCGTATGGCTGGAATCGCCACGGGGGAACAACCTCGGAATGGCGCGGCGGACAGCCTGTACGATTATATGGCAGCCACGCATCGCGCAGTATCGGCAACGTCGGCTACGTGCAGGACGAACAAAGTGACGCGGCTGACGCTGACTGGCTGATATGCTACGCCGGGACCGATAACACAACGAACACAATTGATTATTTTCCGAAAGATGGTTCGCTGGCGGAACGTGCTGCTCAACCCTGATCGCAACAACTGGGCACCGCGCATCGGCTTTGCGTACACGGCGAGCTTGGGCATGATCATGTCGTGCTGGCGGTCAACGGTTAGACGGATGCGACATTCCGCACCACGCAGCTAATCAAGTCAATCCGCGCGATTTCAATCGTCAAGGCTGCAACGCGAAATCGCGGCAACGCGATGTCGGCAATCGCGCCGTCAGACAATCAGGGTCCCAACGCCTCGACGGAAAACGGCAGTGGACGTATTGACCTATCTTTCCCGGCGGTCAACGGCCGGCGCGCGCGGCGGGCGGTTTAGGTACGTGATCGAAGGCGATGGATAATGCCTCTCATGAATAAACGGCAATTGGCAGAATTATTACATCAAAAGCCGTGTCGGCGTATCCAGACGCGATGGAGCGTCGGACACGTCGTTTCGGCTGGGCGGTTGGCAGTTCAGTTTCATCAACGATTGGAGCCGGGCAGCCGATTACATTGACCTATTTTGGCGTCGGCAGGGCGTATGCCGAGAACGCACGTATAACGAGCGACTTCGCAACCTTCGGCACGGTCGCAACGGGCGCGCAGTCAAAGATTTCGGGCTGCATAAAACTTCCGCCTGCCGTGGAGCGAGAGTTTTTCAATGCTTCGGTGAAATACATGCAGACGTCAATCGTTCCAGCGCATCGTTCGGCACTATCAACCGCACGTTCGCGCCACGTCAGATTCAGGTAGCGTTGAAGCTAACGTTCTAAACTGGGTGCGCATGCATCTTGCGTGCTCGACTTCGAGAAGCAACTCGCTGCCCGAAGCTTGAGCACGCATCCTGCGTGCGTACCCATTCACACAATCACTGCCCGAAGCCAAACACGCAGGATGCGTTCGTACCCATTATTTCACCGTGACGTTATCAAACGTCGCCGTACACAGCGCGCCGTTGTTGTGGGCAGTGACGGCAAGGCCAAGGTAGACGGTGCCGGGCAGATTCGGAATCGTTTGCGCCTGCACTAAACTCCACGTCACGCCGTCGGTTGAGGTGTAGCCGGTCAGCGTATTGCCCTGTCGCACGAGGCGCACCCAATATGGCGTACGCGCGCGGCTGTCAATGCGGCTGCCGCTGTTGCCGTTCGTGAAATAGCGCCATTGATAACCGCCACCACGCGCAGACGACACCATCATCATCGCGTAAGGCGCATTGGCCGCAAGGCTTGCCCGAATCATTACACCAGCCTTCGCCCAGACATCCGTGTTTCCGACGCTCGTGACGCGCGCGATGATTTCGCCGTCGCGGGCGAGGGGTTGATAGACGAAATGGAAGCTATCGCTGACGTCCCAAATGTCCGCGCCGGAGCCTTTGACCGTAAACACACCGCTCGCAAAACTCGCATCCCCCGGCGCGGCGACTAAGCCGACATCCTGCTTTTGCCAGGGCGTCGGCAAACCGCTCGTTACTGCGTTAACGGTGACGTTGACGATGCTCGAAGTGGTGACAGCATTGCTGTTGTCGTAGGCTTTGACGGTCAAGGCGTAAGTGCCCGCCGCAACATTTGCCCACGTGAAGGAATAGGTCGCAGTGGTCGCAGTGCCCAGCAGCGTCGTGCCCTGATAAAACTCAACTTTGGCAATCGTGCCGTCTGTATCGGTGGCATTGGCGGTGATTGTGATGCTCGCGGGCGCGGTAAAGACCGTGTTGTTGGCGGGTGCAGTAATGCTGGCGCTCGGTGGATTGTTGGCGGGCGCGTTGACGGCGATGTTGACGATGCTCGAAGTCGTCGCCGCATTGCTGTTGTCGTAGGCTTTGGCGGTCAGGGCATAGCTGCCTGCGGCGACGTTCGCCCAATTGAAAGAGTAGGGCGCAGTGGTCGCGGTACCAAGCAATGTTGTGCCTTGATAAAATTCCACCTTGCTGATTGTGCCATCGCTGTCTGTGGCATTGGCAGTGAGTGTGATATTGGCGGGAGCGGTGAACGTGGCATTGTTCGCGGGAGCGGTTAGGCTTACGGTGGGCGGCGTGTTCGTTGCGGTCGTGCCGCTCAGCAGACGCGCATTAGCCCAGTCGGCGTGATCGTACCAATCGTTGTCGCCGCTGGTGGTCACTACTAAGCGCAATTCGTTTTTGCCCGTCACATCTACGCTGATCTGCCTGGTTGTCGAGGTTCCGAGCAGGACGCCGCTGTCGTAGAGCAAGGCACCATCGGCATACACCTGAAACACGACGGAACCATTATTGCCAACTTCGTCGTCTACGCCGATGTCCGAGGCAAAGGTGTTGTATGCGCTATTCAACGCATAGCGCAGGTCGGATACAGCGTGCACGCCCAGTCCTTTCGTGTACGTCACACCGTTTAGCGTGATCGTGCGGCCATCGGTTGCGCCCTGCTCGCCGTTGCTACGGTCTTTTTCCATTGGCCCCCAACCATTGACGGCAGCAGTCGGCGTCAAATCGCTCACGAAAGTCGTACTCGCGCCGTTGTCCACATACACGCTGACCGATTTCGTATCCGTCGCGCCGCGACTGTCCGTGACGGTCAAAATAATTTCGTAGTAGAACGTGCCTGCGCTGTGATTTTCGACGACAAAGCTGCCGCCTGCGCCCGTCGCGCCAACATACGGATGCACGTGCGTGTCGTGGTGCAGCAATAATTGCCAGCTCATCGCGCTTGCGGGCAAAGTCTCGTCAGGATCAGTTGCCGTGCCGGTGTACGTGATCGTCTCGCCTGGACGCGCAATCCGGCCATTGGCTGGAGCCGTGATCGTGGCGATAGGCGGACGATTTCCAACGGCAACATTGACCGTCGTCGAAGCCGTACCATTCGCGGTATTCGTCACTGTCAATTTAGCGGTGAACACTGTATAGGTCGCTGACGTGTAAGTGTGAACGGGATTGGCGGCAGTCGAACTCGTGCCGTCGCCGAAATCCCACTGATAGGTCAAGGCCAAATTATTTGGATCACTCGAACCCGCGCTGGAAAAGCTCACAGCCAGCGGCGATGCGCCGGTTGTAGGCGTGGCCGCAGCAACAGCTACGGGGGCGCTGGCATAACGAATGCGCCGCACCTGCCCGGTTTCCAGCACGATGTAATAGAGCGCGCCGTCCGGCCCTGCTTCGAGCGAAACGATGCCGCCCATATTCGTCGCAAAAGGCTGCACGCTGCTGACGTTGCCCTGCGCATCAAAAACCATGCGCTTGATCCAGCGGCTCCCATAATCGGCAAAAAAGAAATTGCCGCGATAGGTGGCGGGAAATTGTGTCGTGTTGTACACCGCGCCCCCTATCACGGCCTGCCCAACGCTGTGGTCGTAAAAATGCAGCGGATTGGTCACAGCGCTCGCAGGCAACACGCCACAGGTCGCGGGAAAAGCGGATTGATAGTCCGGCTGCGGTGCATTGCCTTCGTAACAGGGCCAGCCAAAATTTGCGCCGCGCCCGCGATTTACCTCTTCGTATGCGGCCCACCCAACTTCGCCTATCAACACTTCGCCCGTCGTCGGATGAATCGCAAACCGATACGGATTACGCAGCCCGTAGGCATACACTTTTGACCGCACTGAATTTGTGCCGTTGTAAAACAGATTGTCCGTCAGGGCTGTACCATCAGGATGAGGCGCAGGATTTTGCGTTAAGTGAATTAAGATTTTGCAGACGGAGCGCCAGCACATCGGCATAAAGTGTACGACGCGCCATCACCCGTGCTCAGATACAACTTGCCATCGGAGCCAAAGCGAATCGTGCCGCCCTCGTGCGAGTCAGAATCGTGACCGAGGCAATCGGTATTATCGCCGCATGGCGTTGCGCTAAACTGCCGAGCAACACAGTTTCGCTGCCCGCCAGCGCAATATCCGGGTTGGCCGGATCCGCCTTGACGCGCGTGAGGCGTCCGGTTTTAGGCGATGTATCGTTCAGGATTGCCATTCGGTTCGTAGGTATAATAGAGATACACATAGCCGTTGGTCGCAAAGTTCGGATCAAGCGCCAGCAGCAAACCGCGATCATTCACCGTGTTGACGCGCCGAAATGTCCAGAAACGGCGTCGGCAGCAGCGCGTAATTTTGAAAATGCGCCTAATGCCGTTTTCCTGCCAAATGAACATTCGCCCATCCGGCGCAAACGTTAAACCGGGTTGTACCTTAAGCAACGTCGTCACGACTTCGATAGCAAAGCCCGGATCGGCAAAGGTCTGTGCAAAACTGGTGGAAGAAACAACGAGTAAAAAGAAACCAAAGAAGAAAGAGAGAAGCAACTTCGCAGGGGCGTGCGAAAACATAAGAAAGACCTCGGATTTTCGGTAAGTAGTTAGTGCCGGAATTTACCTTTTGCCGTTTTCCCTCTCCCATTTTTCTGTACTAAGAAATGGTGGAGGGGAAATAGTAAAAGGTAAATTCACGCCACCTTAAGTCATTGCCGGATCATCGCATTTGTGCCTGTTGTTTCACAGGCATTTGTTGATTGCCAGGTGCAGAGCTAGGATTCCAGTTACAAAACAGGGCGAATTGGCTGAATTTTCCGCCGAATTTTCCTGCCAAAATTTGGCATTCCCGGCCTCGCTCATTACAATGCGTCGCAGTTCTCATTAACGAAAGGCCCAAGATGAAACGTGCGATTTTCCTGCTCGCCCTGTTGTTTGCGCAACCGGGGGTAAAACGCTTTGTTCCGACTGAGACTTCCGACGTAAAAACGCGCGCACAGAGCGTGCTGGCGCAACTCTCCGGCACGCTCACGCTGCGCGGCTTGCAAAAGCCCGTCAAAGTGCTGCGCGACGAATGGGGCATTGCGCATATTTACGCCGAAACACAGGACGATTTGTTTTTCGCGCAGGGTTTCGTCGCGGCACAGGATCGGTTGTGGCAATTGGATTTGTGGCGGCGACAGGGCGAAGGTAAGCTGGCGGAAATCCTCGGCCCCAGCGCGCTCGAACGCGACAAATTCGCGCGGCTGCTGAAATATCGCGGAGATTTGAAAAAGGAATACGAGAGCTATGCGCCCGATGCCAAAGCCATCATCACCGCCTTTGTGCGCGGCATCAACGCCAATATCGAACTGAGCCGCGACCGCCTGCCGATTGAATTTCAACTGACAAAAACGCAGCCCGATTTGTGGACGCCGGAAGCTTGTCTGTCGCGGATGGCCGGTTACGTGATGACGCGCAATGCCTCCACCGAAGTACTGCGCGCACAACTTGTCCAAGCCGTCGGCAAAGATTTGGTAGATGAGTTACTCGAAACCGATCCGCCGCACAAACTCACAATCCCTGCTGGCCTCAACCTCGCCGACATCAACGGTGAAATCCTGCGCGGCGCGACAGCGGCAGGCAGTAACGTCAGCTTTCAGCAAAACGAAGGCAGCAACAACTGGGTAATTGACGGCACCATGAGCGCGACGGGTAAACCGCTGCTCGCCAATGATCCGCATCGCCCGATCAATTTGCCGAGCCTGCGCTACCTTGTGCACCTCGTCGGCCCCGGCTGGAACGTGATCGGCGCAGGCGAACCGGCCTTGCCGGGCGTCGCAGCAGGACATAACGAACGAGTCGGTTTCGGCTTCACGATTGTCGGTATTGACCAGCAGGATTTGTACGTCGAAGAGCTTCATCCCGCGCCCAAACGAATACAAATACAAAAAGGTCAATGGCGCAAAATGCGGGTGTCGTGCGCGAACAGATCAACGTCAAGGGCCAAGCGCCCGTCACCGTAGATTTAAAAATGCGCAGCACAGCCCAGTGATTTATGAAGCGTTACGAAACAACGCGCCTACGCCTTGCGCTGGGTCGGGCAGGAGCCAGGCACCGCAGGCTGCTCTCGCATCGCTCTCCGTCAGGCGCAGAACTGAAAGAGTTTTACAAGGCGCTCGACCGCTGGAAAGTCCCGTCCGAAAAATCTGATCCTATGCTGACGTTGACGGCAACATCGGCTGGGTCGCGGCGGGAATGACGCCCATTCGCAAGGAGCTGGGACGGCTTGCTGCCCGTGCCGGCGCGGCGGCAAATACGAATGGCAAGGGTTTCGCACGGTGAAGGACATGCCGCAGGCGTATAACCCAACCCGGCATTATGTTGCTACGGCGAATCACAACATTATGCCGAAAGATTACAAGCTGGAACTCGGCTACGAATAGGCCACGCCGTTCCGTTTCCAGCGCATTGATGAAGTGTCAGGCAGGGGCAAATTCACGATGGCAGATTTCCAGCGCCTGCAACACGACGAAACTTCCCTGCCCGCACGCGCGCTGGCGAAAGTATTGGCAGAAGTCTCGAACGTGCCGCCGGATTTGCAGCCGTTTGTCGAGCTGTTGACGAAGTGGGATGGCGTGCTCAGCAAGGATTCGGCGGCGGCGTTGTTGTTCGAGTTGTGGAGTACGCGCTTGAATGCCCACATCTTCAAACCGAGCGTGCCGGAAGCCTACTGGTCGTCTTTTGCCTCGCGTATTTCCCTGCTGAAAACCATTGACGCCGTGCAGTACGCCGCACCGCGCTGGTTTGGCGACAGCGGACGCGCTGTGCGGGATCGTGCCGTGCTGACTGCGCTTGACGAAGCCGTAGCCGATGCCAAACGACGGCAAGGCAATGATCCAACGAAATGGCGCTGGGGCGCGTTGCATCAAACGCCCTTCAATCACACGCTGGCCAGTAATACTGAGTTGCAAGCGCTCCTGAATTTGCCTGCGCCTGCACGCGGCGGCGATGCCAACACGCCGAATGCGACGGGAGGACCGAATTTCAAACAAAACGCGGGCGCGTCCTTCCGCGAGATTTTGGATGTGAGCAATTGGGATAATTCCGTTGGGACAAATGTGCCGGGACAATCCGGTCAACCGACCAGCTCGCATTATGGCGACTTGCTGCCGCTGTGGGCTGATGGCAAATACTTCCCGCTGCTTTACAGCCGCGAGAAAATTGAAGCGAACGCCAAACATAACCTCACGCTGGAACCAAGCAAATAACTGAAGGAGAAATGATGAAACAGCTGGCCCTGCTACTGACCCTGTTGCTGTTTGCTGGACTAACAGCCGCCGCGCAACACGGCACGCCCTTTAAATTGGAATGCGACAAGCTACCGTTTGAAGAAATCAAAGGCCCGACACGCGCTATTGATAAGCAATGCGGCATCAATGGCGATTTGGCCTCGAACTTCTCGCCCGTCGCCAAACAAAACATTGCCAAAAACAATTTCTGCGCCAAAGGTACACCTGTCAAAGTGACATTTGCGACCTTTGACCAATTGCAAAAAGCTGCCGAAGCCAAACAAATTCCCTTTCATAAAAAAGGCTTGCCGCCGAACCGCACCGTGCTGAAAGACCTGCTGAAAGTTGCGGGCGGCAAATCGCTCGGCGAAGGCACGATTGTCACGCTGGAAGCCTTCGTAATTGACGCGCGACATTCCAACAGCAAATTTTTCATTGATAGCAATGGCAAACCTGAGGACGGCGAAAACGTGAATTGTAATAGCGGCGAGTTAGCCGACAACGACATCCATATCGAACTGGCGGAGTCGGCATCATTGCTTGGATTTAAAGACCGCTGCCAGGGCGTGACAGCAGAAATCAGCCCGCATTTTCGGCCTGTGGCGTGGGATCGCTTTGATGTAAATGACAAAACGATGGCCGCCGCGCACGGCATTCCGCAACTGAAAGGCGCGAAAGTCAGAATCACTGGCCCATTGTTTTTCGATGCAAGCCACGCGCCTTCGACCTGCGCCGTTCCCGTGCCGGGGCAGCCCGCGCGCCGTTCGATTTGGGAAATTCATCCCGCCTACGCGATTGATGTTTTTGATACGAAAACCAAGAAGTTTGTCCCGCTGGATCAGTGGGCGAAAGATAAATAAGGCGAGGAAATTTTGCCTGGCAAAAAGCACAAAGAGCGCAAAAGAAACCCTTTGCGCTCTTTGTGCTTTTTGCAGTGAAGCAAATCTTTACTTAGTCTTCTTCTCGAACTTGTCGGCGCTGACTTTCTTTTCATTCAGCTTGAATTTGCTGATGACCCATTCTTCGGTGGGCGTGTTTCCAGTGGCTTTGACAAGTACTGTGGGCAGATTCAGACCACCGAATTCCTTATATTCGGTGAAGCGCCAGAAGATGTCTACTTCAGGAGCTTTCTCATACGCGGCTTTCATCTCAGTCATACGCGCTTCCTGACGGGCGCGTTGTTCGGCCATAATTTTGTCTTTTTCCGCCTGCGGCAATTTGTCGAAATCTTCGCGGCTCATGCCACCGGGGCCACGTTGTCCCTGACCACCCTGGCCACCTTGTCCCCCTTGGCCACCTTGCGCACGCTGGCCACCTTGCCCGCCCTGGCCACCTTGCCCACCCTGACCACCAGGGCCGCGTCCGCCGCCCATAATTGAGCGCATATCCTTATCTTTGTAACTCATCATCAACAAGCGATGGGATTGCTGGTCAATGTACAACTTGGCCACGATACCGCCTGCGTCCTTGACGCCGATCACATCTGCTGTGCCGTCCGGCGCTTTGGCTTCGCCGATGTAGGTGTATTCGGCATTGAGTCCCGCCGGAGCCATCAACAACCAGCCAATCATCACGCGCGCCAGATCATTGCGGCTATTGCGTTGTTGTTGTTCGGGCGACAGAAAACCGCCCGGGCCTCCGAAGCCACGGCCACCGCCACCGCCGGGGCCGCCTTGCCCGCCACCAGGGCCACCGCCGAAGCCCGCAGGCATACCGAGGCGATCATTCCACGTCGTGCTGCCGTTCAGCACGTCCACAATCGTAATCGGATTGCCGCCGCCAAATTGCATGGTTTGTGCACGATAGATTTTATCCGGCAAAGCAATCGTCAATTCCAACTGGCTTTCCTGATTAAAATTGCCTTGCGTCCGTTTCAATGTGCCTTCGGCGACGAGGTTTTGTAACGATTTGAGCTTGCCCTCACTGCCGACGACGGCGCGGGCTTTCTTAACGATGTCTACGGCCTTTGCATCGCCCTGCGCGAACGCTGCGGCAGAGAACGTCAACAGCAGACCCAGAATCAGTAGTCTAACTTTCATAGCTATCCTCCAAAATATGTATTGAAATTTCTGTCCAGCGAACCACGAGCGCCCCTTAGACGAAAGAACCCGCCAAATCGTTGCAGGCTTTGCAATCTTTCAGGGTTGAGAGAGAATACCCGCCTTACGCCGCCAAACGCAATGCCCAGAGGAGTCATCACTTGCATTTCACCCGCGCCGAACTTTCACTGCTCAAAAAACTGTCCCGTCCCGAAAAAATCCAGGCGTTTCTGGATAACGAAGTCGCTTACAACAAAGAACCCGACGGCCCGACCTGTCGCAGTCCGCGCCGCGTGTTGCAGGATCGTGTCGCGCATTGTGCCGAAGGCGCGTTCTTTGCGGCAGCGGCTTTGCGCGTCCACGGTCAGCCGCCACTCATCGTGGATTTGGAAGCCGTGCGCGATGACGATCATTTGCTCGCCGTCTTCCGAGAATATAACCATTGGGGCGCGATTGCGAAATCCAATTACGCGGGCTTGCGCTTCCGCGAGCCGGTCTATCGCACGATCCGCGAGCTTGTGATGAGTTATTACGAACACTATTACAACCTGAAAGGCGAAAAGACGTTGCGCGCCCATTCGACGCGCCCGCTAAATCTCGCGCGCTTTGATAACAACGAATGGATGACAACGGAAGAGAACTTATGGGAGATCTGTGAGCATCTGTGTCAGGTGCCGCATGCGCGCGTGATGCCGCTGCCGCTGGAGCGCAAACGACGGAAGATGGATCGGCGGTTGTATGAAGCGGGAATGACCGGGATGGTCAAGTAGCCTTTCTATGCTACACTGCGGCGCGTGAGGTATTTATGACTGTTATGACGGAGTTAATGACGGCTGAAGAATTATGGCGTATGCCGGATAACGGCGTGCATACAGAGTTGGTTAAAGGAGAGCTACGAACAATGCCGCCCGCAGGAATGAAACACGGAAAGTATGCGATGCTGCTCAGTATTCCGTTAGGCCAATATATCCTGGAACAGAAACTTGGGATGGTTTATGCTGCCGAAACTGGTTACATTGTCGCGCGTAATCCCGACACAGTGCGTGCGCCTGATTTATCTTTTGTGCGGCAGGAAACGCTGGATCGTTATGGCGAGCCGGATTCATTCGGGCCATATGCTCCTGACCTTGCGGTTGAGGTCATTTCACCCAACGATGTTTATCTGGAAGTCGAGGAAAAGGTTTTTGAATGGCTTGAGGCTGGCGTGCGAATGGTCATCACCATCAACCCGCGCAAGAAGCTCGTCACGGTCTACCGTTCGTTGCTGGATGTCAAAATTCTGACCGAGAACGACGTGCTGGATGGTGCTGACGTCGTTCCCGGTTGGCAAATGCCGATCAGAAAATTGTTTACGCCTTAACTACTTTATTTCGGCCCCGTTCCCCACCAATACTGTTCTGCCAATTTCTTCTCCGTCGGCCACACCTGATTGAGGGTGTCACCGTCGTACAATTCTCCGTTCTTCATCACCATCTTGATCGTATTCGTGTTGCGAATATCCGTCAGCGGGTTTTGGTCGAGAACGATTAAGTCGGCGAATTTGCCCGCTTCGAGCGAGCCGACATCGCGGTTGAGTCCGATAGCTTCGGCACCGAAAATCGTGGCCACGCGCAACGCTTCGAGCGGTGTCAGGCCGCCGGATTGCAGCGACCACAATTCCCAGTGACAACCGATGCCCTGCATTTGTCCGTGTCCGCCGAGGCCAACGCGACCGCCCGCTTTGACGACTTTTGCCGCGCCTGCCGCCAGCCCTTTGAAGCCGTATTCATCAGGATGAAACCACTGCCCGCGCCGCCGCAGCATCGCGTTCAGTAACTCGCTCGGCACAAAGCGCGCGAGCTTTTGATTGTTGACGACATCGGTCGTTTCAAAGAAGTAATTTTCCGTCCACGGCGCGCCATACGCGACCAGTGTTGTCGGCGTGTAGAACGTCTTGGTCTGCGCGACAAACTCCGCCATGTCTTTGTAAAGCGGCTGAATCGGCAGCGCGTGTTCATTGCCCGAAAGCCCGTCAATCATCTGCGACATATCAAGCTTCATATCCAGCGCGCCTTCGGTCGTCGGCGTGATTTGAAATTCCTTGCACGCCAACGCGACCCATTGCCGCACCAGTCTGTCGCCCGTGACATACGCCTTGAGCGTATCGGTTTGATAGGCTTCGCGGTAGCGTTTGATGTAATTGCGCACCGCGTCCTTGTCGGTCAAGCCATCACCCGAAAACACGCCGGGGCCGGTTGTAAAAATGCGTGGGCCGATGATGTCGCCCGTTTCGACCAAGTCGGCGTAAGCGTACACATCCGTCGTCGAACTTTGCGGATCGCGCGTCGTCGTGACGCCATAGGCGAGGTTCGTCGCATATTGCCAAACCTGCGTCTGATGCACATTGCGTGGCGGCCACATATGCGCGTGGACGTCCACAATGCCGGGGATGATCGTCTTGCCTGTGACATCAATGACCTTGACGCCAGCGGGGTAAACAGGCTTGCCTTTGGCGGGCTGGGCTTTGATGTCGGTGATGCGGTTGTCGGTGACGGTGATGTCGCCTTTTTCGATGACTTCATCGCCTTTCATTGTCACGATGCGGGCACCGCTCAAAATGACCGTGCCTTTAGTACGGGCGCGCGGCATTTCGACGATGGCTTCAAAACTATCCGGCTTGTCGGCATCAATCGCCTGCCGAAACACTTTGCGTCCCCATGCCCACGTCACGGCTTTGCCATCGGGCGTCCAGGCCAAAAAGTCGCCGCCGTCCGCCGACATTTTTTTCACCGGCACCGAAGTCGTCGGTGTCGCGCCCGTGATGCTGACGTTGACAGTTTCCTTACCCGCTTTGGGCAGCGTCACGAGGTAGAAGCGATTTTGCAAATCCACAAACGCGCGCGTGCCATCGGGCGAAATCTTGATGTCATCGGCAGGTGCGGGATTCGGCGGCATCCCCGTTCCCGTGATTTTGACGTGCGTGCGTTTGTCCAAACCATCGAGCCGCACAGATTGCAGCCCTTGTGCGCTGGTATAGTAAACGCGTTGCGGATCGCGGCTGAAGTGCGGATTCTGTCCACCTTCGGCTGGTGCAATCACTGTCACATCGCCGCCGCTCGCCGGAATCCAGCGCAGGTCACGAACGCCGGTCGGATTCGCGCCCGTGACTTCGCCGTCAGAATGCCCGTGCAGCGCGGCCTGTTCGGGCGAGCGAAAGATTTCCGGCTCGCGTAAATCGGCAAACAGTTGATCGGAAATCGAGCCGTAGAGAAACACGATCTTCGCATTGTCCGGCGTAAACACCGGGTAAGAATAATACGCCGCGCGCCGCGTCAACTGCTCCGATTGTCCGCCTTCCGCTGCAACGCGGTAAACTTGGCCGCCCTCGCGCGTCCACGTCACGAACGCGATGTATTTGCCATCCGACGACCACGACGGCATAAATTCGCCGACGGTTAGATTCGTCAATCGCTTCGGCGTCGCGCCCGCCTGCATCTCCATCGTGTAAAGCTTATTGAAAGCCGTGAACACCACACGCTTACCATCGGGCGACACGGCGGGCGAGCGAATCAGTCGCGCTTTGACCATCGGGCTATCGTCTACGCGATAGTCGAAATGCAGCCGCGCGGCAATGTCCGTGTCCACTTTGGCAGTAAATGGAATTGTTGTGGCCTGACCGGTCGCAAAGTCTACGCGCTTGATCTTGCCGTCAATCAGCACAATCAACGATTTGCCATCGGGCAGAAACGCATAGCCGGGGAACGTGTCGCGCGTCGCACGGGATTCCTGATCATCGCGCGTGACGCCATTGATAAGCCAGCGCTCTTCGTTCGTTTCCAGATCGCGCACGCGCAGCGCCGTTTTGGTTTGATAGCGTGTGGCATACACCAAATGCTTGCCATCGGGCGAGAGCAGTGGCCGCATCGCGCTGCCCTGCGCATTTGTCAGCCGCGTCGTTTCGCTCGTCTCGCGGTCGAAGCGATAAATCTGCCAGAGCGGAAATTGCACGTTGTAGTTGAAGGAGCCGACGCGCTGCGCGTAGTAAATATAACGACCATCGGGCGAAGCCACGGCACCCATTTTGTTCAGCTGCGGCGCGGCAGGCGCGGGCTGTCCGGGCGCGGGCGGCGGCGGCGGCGGCGGGCCGACGCTGACTCCGGTGCCACCATCTTTGTGGTACATATACGGGTGATAAGTGCTGATGCCGCGTTCTGATTTGGACGCGATGATGTAATTGCCATCGGGTGTCCACGACGGCGACACAAACGATTGAATATCGTTGCCGCGTCCTTTCGTTATCGGCTTGGCATCGGTGCCATCGGGTTTCATCACCCACACGTTTTCGCCGCCGCTGCGATCACTCAAAAAGGCAATCCATTTGCCATCAGGCGAAAATTTCGGCTGCGAATCGAAAGGTAAGCCTGTGCTGATGCACTTTGCCTCGCCGCCTGTTATCGGAAGCGTGTATAAATCGCCGACCAGATCAAACACAATCGTTTGTCCATCGGGCGAAAGATCGAGCGACATCCAGGTGCCTTCGTCAGTCGTGAACGAAACCTTGCCTTCGGGCTTGAGCGGCAATTCTTCTTTTTTCTCGTCCTTCTTTTCGTCCTTCTTGTCTTCGGGCTTGTCGCTTTGTGCACGCAACAAGGGAAGGGGCGAGAAGGTCAGCAACAGCGTGAGCAAGAACGTAACCGCGCGTGAGTGTTGGCCTAATTTCATAAGATGGGTTCTCCTACAGGAAACGGGTTGATTGAGTGACACTCTGAAAACGCGGCACATTATTCCTCAGGTTCTCGCTGAAATTCAATCCGGTAGGGTGGCTTCAGGAAGAAGGGGAAAGAGGAACGCGGAGAAAAGCGAATGGACGCGAATTTCCTTTGGATTAATCCGCGTACAGCTGCTTTTCTCCGCGTTCTCCGCGTTCCTCTTGGGGCTGCAAAACTAGCGAGCGGAGCAACAAACAGGATGTTTGTTGTACAGTTATTTAATCGTTATCGTTGCCGCGTTGCTGGCAAAGCCGCTGCGCGCGAGTGTTAGCGTATACGTGCCCGTAGATACATCGGCAGGCAACTGGAAATTGATTTGATTCAACCCAACAAATCCCGGCGCGCGTCCGGCATACAACACGGTAACGGGCTGACCGTTCAGCGTGGCTTGCACTTCACTGCTGACATCGCCATCGGCATCGGTTACATCAGCACCGACACCGGTCACGAAGGCAGCCACGATATTGGGCTGACCGTTCGCTTGTTTCGCATTGAAGGGCGCAGCGGCAAAGGTGATCGCATCCAGTGCGGCGGCGGCTCCCTGGCCGTCCTGCGAAATCGTGAAAGTGCCCATCAGTGCGGGCGCAACCTGCACCGCACCAGCGCGAATGAGTTGACCATTACTGAAGACCTCGACCGTTGACGTAGACGATTGCACCGTGCCGCCGGAGCTGAGGGTAGTCGTCGCTGCAATCGTGCGCGGGACTTCAAAATTGATTTGCCCTGACGAGACGAAAAATAATGGGGCACTGACGCCATCAATTTTCACTTCGATATTATTCAGCACGGTTGGCAGGCTTCCAGAAGCCGCGACGGTCGCGTTCGAGAGTCCCTGTCCAAACAACGAAGCAATCGTGCCAGGCGTGACGAGGCGGGTGTAACTCGCTCCGTTCGTGACCGTGATGTAACGCCCCGTCGCACTCTCCGCCAGTCCCGCATTCATCGTGGCCAGATAATCTGTAGATTGCGCAAAGTAACTTTCCCACGCCAGCCGAAAGCGCGTCAGCTTCGCCAACGTCTGCGCCGAAGGCTGTTGCCCGCTCGGTTCGACTAACAGCACCGCGGCGCGATAATTCTTCGTCGTGCCGTCCGGCACTGGCGTCACGCGCCCATTCGCCTGTATAAGTTGTGCAGTAGTCACGCCTAGCCGTTGCGCCAAAATCGTAACGTTCGGAAGCGTGCCCGTGTTGCGCGTAATGCCCGACGGCGCGGCAGAAGGGTAAGCGAAAAACGTGTCCGGCACTTGTTCCGCTGGACGCAGTCCCATCAGGTACTGATCCAGTTTGGAATAACCATCAATTAGGCTGGTTGAGGTGAACGCGCCTGTCCCTGCATCTTTCCAGACATTACCTTCCAAATTCGAGGAACGCACGGCTGCCGGATGACTCCAACCTGATTCGGTATTCAGGAAAAAGCTCCACCGCTCAAAGTTGCTGTCCAGCAGCAACGATTGCGAAATTTGCGTGTAAGACGGATAGGCCAGCCAGAAATGCCCCGTTTCGCGTCCGAGCAATGAGAGCGCGTGATGCGCACTGCCATTGTTCAGGCGCGTGGTCGGATAGTCGGGATACGCCGTGTTGATATTGTTCAGTGCGACAATGCCACGCGCGCGCTTCGTTCCCAGCAGGCCATCCGGGTCGCTATCAAAAGTGTTTTGCCCATTGCCGCTAATTTCGTTACGAATCGGCAAATAAGTCCCCAACGCGTTATTGGCATCGAAATCCAGCCAGACATACACAAAGTCGTAATTGTCCTGTCCCGGATGCGCCGCATAAAACGCCTTGACCGCACTGTAATCATCCAATTGCTGCGTCAGTGAGAAAAACGTCGCCAGCGGTGCACTCGTCGCCGTTGTCGGCGGATTCACAAAATCAACCAACTGCGGCGCGGGCGCATCGGCTCCGCCAGAAATGCCGACCAGCGCCGAAGAGGTCAATTGAACTTGCGCATAATTCACTTGAATGCGCCCATCTGAAAACAGAATGACCTGGAATCGCTGAATGCCGTTGTCGGAGGCAGTCAGCGGGTAATCCCGAATGTTATTCCACGTAATCACCGCGCGGTCGAAATCATTGCGAAGGTAAATCCCGGTCGTGCCGGTCGTGACGACGGCGCGCGCATCCAGATCGTGCCAGTAAGGCGCAATGCGCGGCGCAGCGGTTTGCAGGCGATACAGCGATTCGCCCGAATCAATCGCGTAGTAGTCGAAATAAGGACTCGTCGCCGGACGAAACGCGACAAAGCCATTGCTGGAAATCGCTACGCTCGAATACGACGTGCCATAAAAATTGAAATTGAAATTGAGGCCCTGTGAAATATAGGCATCATCGCCCGGATCCGCATTGGCCGAATTCACTGCGGGCGAAACCGTCAGATTCAACTTTGTCCCCAGATTCGTGTCAAAGCTCGACAACCCACTCGTCACCGTGTAGCCGTTGCCACTCGGCGTGTAAAGAATTGAGCGTCCGCTCAAAGTAAAGGGTGTGGCGGGAATTAGGATCGAACCATTGTCCTGCACGATAGAAACATCATTGCTATCAGTCACAACAATATTTCCTTCTGCGCTGGCGTGTGGCGAACGACGTTGCTGATGGAACTGATAGCGCGCGAAAGATTCGCGGGCGCGCTGCTCAGCGCTCCAGGTCTTTCCCGCAGGCAGCGGCGAGGATGATTGTGCAAAGCTGTGGATCGGCAACAAACCGCTGCATAAGACGCAGCCTAAAATAGACCAGCAGGCTTTTCGGACGATAGTTAACGGCATGTAAATCTCCTGTGCAGAATAGCGGATGAAATGCGCACGTCCCGCCGCGCGAAAAAATTTGCGCATCCAAATTCTTAGAAACGTCAGCTTGTTATGGCCCCTGCATCATCATTCTCAACTCTGCCTTCTCCAATCTTTTGCAGGAAGATATTGGAAAATTGAAAATCGAGAAGGGAGAGTGAATACCACTTGGTTCAGCGAAAGCTTCTCACCTCGCCGAAGCTGGGCGATAGATGAGGGAACACATAGAAAAGGACGGTTGGCGGCTGGCGCTGGTTTGGAGAATTTACGCTGGAAGCAAACAACAGCACGTCGGCCTGAGCGGGAAAGCCCAGGCCGACAACGGGGTCTTCTCTATTTCATTACAACTGCCCAGACGCGAGTTGCTGCGGTTGTTTCAACTTTCGCAACAAACCGTGCCAGGGTGGTATGACAATCGAAACGTTGCCGTAGCATTTCACCTGACAGGCCATCCGAATCGGTGAATCCTTCTCGCCCGTAAAGCCATCGTAGCCAAACACCGTCGTCGCTTTATCAATTTCGCGGGCGGCGGGCGGCGAGAGTTTCGCCGGATTGGACAACACACCAACCCAACACGTCCCGCAGGCACACGTACGGCATTCAACGGGCAGCGGGCCTTCGCCTTCTTTGCAGCGGTCGTCGTTCAGATGATGCGGGCGCTTGTCTTCGGCGGCAGCCATCGTGATGTCTTGCATGTTGACGACAGGAAAATGCGCGTCCTCGGCGTTTTCGTTGAAGGTGACAGTGTAGCGTTTGTCTACTGTGCGCAAAAAGCCGAAGAGTCCCTGGCTGTCATCAGTATTGCGGTCGGCCAGCACTTGCTCCGGCGATTTGGCGGGGTGGCGCACCGTCATTACGGCGTCAAACCGCATTTTCTCCAGTCCGACGTGTTCCAGCGTCATAAAACCGACGGTGGTAATGCCGAGCAATAATTCCACCGATGCGTTGACCTGCGCGGCCACTTGCCCAGCGACGGCGGTAATCTGTTCGTGCAGCGGGGCCGTGGATGCGGCGGTTTCGGCATAGCGCACAATAGCGGCCTTGACCTGCGGCCAGTACCGATGCCCGTACAGAAAATGCGCGGACTCGTCCACCTGATTCGCCAGCAAATAATTGCCCTTGAGTACGAGCGCAGTGGCAAATTGCTGCTTGTCCGGCGCAGCATCAAAGGCGCGTTTGAGTTTCAGTGGAAAGAAGGCAAACCAGATGCGCGTGGCGCGTTGATCTACGGGGTGAATGTGCGGCTCCAGTTTGAAAAGCACTTGCAGCCAATCCGTATCGTCGTGTTGCTGCAGGAAGGTGGCGAATGAATTCGACATCAACAAAAACTCCTTACTCCGAAAAATGAATTACCTCTGCTGAAAAGTATGGGAAAAGATACTGGCAGGCAGGGCGGAAAGGCAAATCATTCGCCGCAGAAATTCCGCCGCTACAAGGACGAGTATTGACAGAAGAAAAGCAAGGTGGTGAATTATTGCCGCCAAACGTAGCGCAAATGTCTTGTTTGCGGCTCCGTGTCGCAACACGAAATCCATGGCAAACAGGCTGTTTGCCGTACCACTGTGAAAGCTGGGGAGTGTATGAGTGGGGAATCCCAAAACATCTCAGCAGAAAATGCCGAAATTGCCGAATTGCGCGCCCAGGTGGCGACGCTCCAGGAACAGCTCGCGGCCCGGCAAACGCACGAAACACAATTGCGCCAATCGGAAGAGCGCTTTCGCCTCGCGGCAGATGCTGCCGGGGCGCTCGTGTACGAAGTGGATTTGTTGAGCGGCGAATCAGCCATTGTCTACGGGCTGAAACGCCTGACGGGTTATGACCCGCAAGAGGTCACGCCCAACAGCGAATGGTGGCACACCCTGTTGCATCCCGACGACTTGCCCGCGCATTTGGCTGAATTGCAGCAGCAGTTGCAACACGGCGGCACGCACATCAGCGAATACCGCGTGCAACGGCGCGATGGCGCGTGGCGCACGGTCGAAGATCGCCGGATGGTGATGCACAACGGCGAAGAACAAGCCATGCGCATCATCGGTGCCATCACGGATATTACCGCCCGCAAAGAAGCCGAGCAGGAACGCCAACGCTTCGTTTCGCTGGTGGAAAACAGCAGCGAATTTATTGCCACTTGTGATCTGAACTTCCAACCGACGTACGCCAACAATGCGGCCTACCGGCTGCTGGGTTTGCGCGACCGCGAAGCGGCGCGGCAGATTCCTTTTAAGGACTTTTTCTTTCCCGAAGACCTCACGTGGCTGCGCGAAGTCTTCCTCCCACGTGTCCTGCGCGAAGGCCGGGCGGAAACCGAATTGCGGTTGCGCAATGTGCGCACGGGCGAGCCGGTCTGGGTACTTTACAATCTCTTCAAAGTCCGCGACGAACAGGGAAAGACGATGGGCCTGGCCTCGGTCAGCAAAAACATCACCGAACGCAAACGTCAGGAAGAAGCCCTGCGTTTAAGCGAAGAGCGGTTGCGCTTAGCTATTGAAGCCGCGCATCTCGGAACGTTTGACTGGCATATCCATGACAATCAATCCGTCTGGGGCGGGTATCACGCGGAACTCTTTGGCCTGCCACCGGATAAAATACACGTTACCTATGATGAATTTCTCCAACTGATCCACCCGGAAGACCGCGCGGAGGTGGATGCGGCAGTACAACAATCGGTAGCAGAAGACACCGACTATGCGGTTGACTTTCGCGTTCGGCTGCCAGACGGCGGCGTCCGCTGGTTGCACGATCAGGGGCGGACGCTACGTGATGCGGCAGGGCAGCCCGAAAGGATGATTGGCATCGTGCAGGACATCTCGGCGCAACGCGAGGCAGAGGAGAAGTTGCAACTGGCCAACTATCGCTTTCGCGTGGCCGAAGAGGCGGCGCAGGGCTTTCATTACGAATGGAATCTGGAAACCGGCCTGATTACGCGCAGCAAATCTATCGTCCGCGTGCTGGGCTATCAGCGCAAGGAACTCCCGCGCAACTGGGAGGCGTGGGCAGAATTGATGCACCCCGACGACCGCATGGTTCACAGCGAAGCCGCCGCCCGCGCGTTTTTGCATACGCTAACCGAAGACTGGTTTGGCGGCGAATATCGCGTGCGCCACAAAGACGGGCATTACGTGTGGGTGCTGGAAAAAGGGCTGGTGATTCGCAACGCCCACGGACAGGTGACGCGCGTCATCGGGCAAACTGTCAACATTCACGAACGCAAACGCGCCGAGGAACGGCTACGCGAAAGCGAAGAACGATTGGAACTGGCGGTAGCAGCCACGCAACTCGGCATCTGGGATGTCAATCTGCTTACCAAGGAATTCTATTGGTCACCCCGCACCCGCGAAATTCACGGGCTGGCGGACGATACGCCGATTACCGCAGAACTGGTGTTATCACTCATCCACCCTGAAGACCAACAGTTGTGGCGTGAGGCCACGCAGTCGCTGCTTGATCCGCAAAACAGCGGCACGCTGGCATTCGAGCATCGCTTTATCAAACCCAACGGTACGGTGCGCTGGGCGGCAGTGCGCGGACGCGCCGATACAGCAGAAATTAACGGCGAGCGTCGCGTCGTGCGCCTGACCGGTTCGACGCTCGACATTACGGCGCGCAAGGAAGCTGAAGCCGAACGCGAACGATTGCTGGCCGAAGAACAACGGCTGCGCGGAATTGCCGAAGCGCATAATCGCGCCAAAGATGAATTTCTCGCTGTCGTGTCGCACGAATTGCGCAACCCGTTGAATGCGATCCTCGGCTACACACGAATGGCGCGCAAAGAAGCCGCCGACGCGGCCATCGTCCGCCAGCATTGCGACATCATCGAACGCAACGCCCGCCTGCAACACCAGCTCATCGAAGACCTGCTCGACACCGCGCGCATCATCACCGGCAAACTGAGAATCGAAGCCGCGCCTACCGATTTGCGCCTGGTACTGGCCGAAGCCTTAGCCGTTATTGAACCGGCTGCCGTCGCGCGACAAATCACGCTCTCGCACGAACTTGGCGAGCACCCTAATTTCGTGTTTGGCGATGCCGCACGGTTGCAACAAATCGCGTGGAACCTGCTGCAAAACGCCATCAAATTTACGCCCAGCGGCGGGCGCGTCACGCTGCGACTGGAAGCTGAACCAGCGCAAGTGCGCCTCATCGTTAGTGACACCGGCAAAGGCATTGAGCCGGGGTTCCTGCCTGCGGTGTTTGACCGCTTCGTGCAAAACGATATGGCCCGCAATCGTCGCCACGGCGGGCTGGGGCTGGGACTGGCGCTGGTCAAACAACTGGTCGAATTGCACGGCGGCACCATCACTGCCGCCAGCGCCGGATTGGATCAGGGCGCAACCTTCACCGTCACATTGCCGCGCCACGCGCCGCGCGCAGTGCCGACGCCACCGCCAGTGCGCGCAATTGCCGAAGTTGCGACGGGAGAAGAAGCAATGCCGCTCAATGATTTGCCGCGCCTGGATGGCGTTCGGTTGCTGGTGGTAGACGATCAGGACGACGCGCGCCAACTCCTGGCCAACACCTTGCACGCCTGGGGCGCTACGGTGCTGACG
Source organism: Blastocatellia bacterium (assembly GCA_046331525.1). Classification (GTDB taxonomy): domain Bacteria; phylum Acidobacteriota; class Blastocatellia; order RBC074; family RBC074; genus JAFDVL01. Next base: position 21,263 of record JAXLQQ010000023.1, on the reverse strand, counting down.
GCAGCATCGGGGGTCGCCGTACGTGCCTGTTTGGCCGAGCAGACGGTAGATGCGCTGATCTGCGATATTTCGATGCCGGAGGAAGACGGATACGCCGTCATTCGGCAACTCCGCGCGAGCGAGCAACAACGCGGCGTTCCGCTCGCGCAACGCCTGCCCGCTGTTGCGCTCACCGCGCTGTCACGTGCCGAAGACCGCTTGGCTGCGCTGAGCGCCGGTTTTCAAATGCACGTCGCCAAGCCAATTGAACTGGCCGAACTCATCATTGTCATCAGCAGCCTGCTGCGAAACCAGCGGCAACGGGCGCAGGAATAGTCCGGCAGCGCGCAACAACACGTGCGCCGCCATTCTCAATTCTGCATTCTCCATTCTTATTCCTGGAAGAAAAATGGAGAATGCAGAATTGAGAATGTTTTTTCCTAGCGCGGTTTGCAGCACAGGTATGCTAACGGATGTCTGCGAGATAGGCGGCGAGCGCGTCTTTCCAATGACGCAAAGGCGGCAGGCCAATTTCCGCCGACAACAAACAGCGCATCGGCGTATTACGCGGGCGAACGGCGGGTCGTTTGATTGCCGCGTCTGGCACGAATTCCATCAAGGCTCGGCTTTCCGCTTCCGATAGTCCCACCAATCGCCCGGCTTCCAGCGCAAATTCGACATACGAACAGATGCCTTCATTGACGACGTGATAGACACCGTACTGCTGCTGCGCCAGAATCTCGCGCGTGCGCGTGGCGAGGTCTTCGACGTAGGTGGCGCTAGCCCAGCAATCGCTGACGACCTTGCCGCGCGTCCCTTCTTGCAGTTGACGATGAATGATACTGAGGAAATTTGCTTTGCCGACGCCGAACACCCACGACGTGCGCAGGATGTAATGATGCGGATTCGCCACCATCACCGCGCGCTCGCCGTCAAGTTTGGTTTGCCCGTAATTGTTCACAGGCTGCGTCGCATCGTGGATCGTGTAACACTTCTCCTCCCTGCCATCAAAAACGTAGTTGGTGGAGTAATGCACGATAGTTGCGCCGATGGTCGCCGCCGCCTCGGCCAGATAACGCGGCCCGGCCACGTTGAGCGCGTGCGCTTTGGCGGGGTTCGTTTCGCACTCGTCCACGTTCAGGACAGCGCAGTTGATGATAACGTCGGGACGTTCGCGCTTGACGAAAGACTGCACGGCGTCGTTGTCCGTGATGTCGAGCGCGGCGTGGTTGAGCGACAGGGCGCGCCCCGCCAGCTGTTTGGTCAAGCAACTGCCCACCAGTCCGTCTGCGCCGGTAATGGCAATTTTCATTCTTCGTCCTTTTCCTGATTAATTTTATTGACGATGCGAAAGAGCGCCAGAAACGCGCCCGCCGTGCCGAGCATCGTGCCGAGCAAAAGCAGCCACGGCTTCGTGTGCAGCCATTGATCCAGCCAATACCCCAGCCAAACACCGCCGACAATCGGCGCGGCCAGATTGGTCGAAACGGAAACTGCCAGGGCGAACTTGCGGTTGTTCATTGGAAGGAGTTCAGATTTGAGATTGGAAATTTGAGATGCTCCGCGTTACAGGTGCTATTTCTTTTTGGGCGCTGGTGACGCGGGCAGGCGGCCCTGCGCACGCAGAATGGCATCGCGGGTTTCGGGCGGCAATTGATTGATTTCTTCGAGCGTCAGCGCGCGATGCAAACGGTCGCCAATCACGTTGGGCACATTCTTCGGCGCGTCCTTGCCGTTCGGCGGCGGTGCGCCGGGACTGCCGGACGGCGTGGCGAGCGTATGGGCAACGGCCATCGCACTGGAACTGGCGGTAGGAGAAACAGCAGGTGTCGCTTGCGCTGCCGCAGGCTGTGCGGGCGTCGTCTGCTCCGCCGCTTTGTGGCAACCAGTTAGAATGAACAAGGTGCAGGCCGCGAGTAACAATCGAGACATAGAAGCAAAATTCCTTTCCATAAAAAGACGATAAGAATTACAAGGGGTAAAAGAAAGGGGCAAAATGAAAACTGACACCTGAAGCGTTTGTCGCGTGCGACAGGTTTCAGGTGTCAGTGACCGCTTTTCAGCTAAAACGCAGGTTACAGTCTGATTTCGACGACCGCGCCTAGCACCGTTTTCAAATCGCGCAGATCATAATCTTCTTCGAGCGTGCCTTCCCGATCTACGATCAGGAAGCTGGCGCGGTCTTCCAGCGGGAAAACGCTGGTGTGCCAGGTACCGCGATGCAGTTTGAAGGCGCAGGAACCATCCAGCAAAAACGCCGCCATTTGATTTTCGTTGGGTGAATCTTCCTCGGTCGGCATTGCTACTGCCAAAATAGATTTCGTGCCGCCCAGTGGCGAGAAGACTTGCTCGGTGCGGCGGTGACGACCGAGGAAGTCAAATTCCATGGGACGCTTCTCCACCGTTTGCGCGACAAATCCGGCCTGACCGCCATCCAGATCAACCTCAATCTGGCCGCGTTCGCGGATAATTTCGCCAAACGGCGCGAACGCTTCCGGCGTCAGAGGTTGGACTTCCAGACAAATCGTGCGGATAAGTTTGTCGGAATCGGAAATCTTACGCACCCGCACGGGAGCGTAGGCAACGGCTGCTGCTGCTGACATAGTTGATACCGCCTTTCTACGTGTTTTCATCCTCAATTAACAATACCAGACACCATCGTGCCTGAACCTTTCATGCGTGTAGTGGGTTGTTGGGGCAAATGTCGCACCGGAGTTGCAGGATTTGCACTGGGGGAAGCTGGGTATGCGATGATGACAGGAGATAAATGATACGGGCTGTACAGGGCATTTTCGGTGAAGTTCGTAACTTCCTTTCTCCCGCTCGCTAAAACAAAGAGCTAATTCCGGGTAGAACAGATGTCGTGACCGCGTGGTGCGCGAATGGGCATTTTGCCTTGCTGGGTGGGAGTTGTCAAAGCTTTTGGAAATTTGTCGGTGGTCGGTGGTCAAGAGTATAGATTCGGCAAAAGGAATATCCTGACCTATCGGCCAGCGACCACCAATCACATCACCCCTTCTAACGTTTCCTTCATCAATAAATCCACGACGGCTTTCAGGTCGCCGCCGGATTCGTGGTAGACCTTCAATTGCCGGTCGGCGCTGGTGCCGTTGGCGAGCATGGTGTGGATGTGGTTGAGTTCGTTGCGCGAACCGAGTTCGTCTACCACATCGTCAACGAATTCGAGCAGTTCGACAATCAGGTCTTTGACGGGACTTCGGCTTGTTTGCCAAAATCAATCAGCTTGCCGTCCAAACCGTAGCGCGCCGCGCGCCATTTGTTTTCCTGAATCAGCGCGCGATGGTAAATGCGGAAGCCAAGGTTTTGTTGGTAAAGTTTGTAGAGCTTCGCCGTCGTCGCCTGAATGAGCGCGGCGATGGCGATGGTGTCGTCTACGCGTGGGCAGATGTCGCAGACGCGATATTCGAGCGTCGGGAAAAACGGATGCGGGCGCACGTCCCACCAAATCTTTTTGCCGTTATCAATGCACCCGGTTTTGACGAGCAAATCGATGTAGCGCGAAAACTCGCCCGCCGAACGGAAATGATCGGGAATGCCCGTGCGCGGGAAATGTTTGAAGACTTCGGCGCGGTAGCTTTTCATCCCGGTGTTGCGTTTGATCCAAAACGGCGAACTGGTCGAAAGCGCGAGAATATGCGGCAGCATATACCGCACTTCGTTCATAATCGCGATGGCAACTTCCGGGTCTTTGATGCCGACGTGGACGTGCATCCCAAAGATCAGCAACGCGCGGGCGTGCTGCTGCATCTCCTCCACCAAAGCTTCGTAGCGTTCGTGATCGGAGATGCGCTGGTCGGCCCAGTGGGAAATCGGATGCGTCGAAGCAGCAACGATGGCTAAGCCTTTGCGATGGGCAAGCTCGGCAATCGTGCGGCGCAGGCGGACGACTTCGGCACGCGCTTCCTGGACGTTGTGGCAGATATTAGTGCCGACTTCGACCATTGACGGTACGGCTTGATCTGCTCGCCCAAAATCATCCGCCCTTCGGCCATCATTTCGTCTACGCGCGAACGAAGCTCGCGGGTATGCGGGTCGACGATTTGAAATTCTTCTTCGATGCCGATGGTGAAATCCTGATCTAATCTCATAAGGCTTCCTCAAAAAGCGATGGGAGTTTTGGAGTAATAGGAGTAATGAGAATTAAGCCGCTGGACTCGTTAGACGCTCAGGCTCTTTGACTCTGCGGCAATGGCGTCGTTGTCCAGAAAACGATGCCAGCGATGATGCCGCTGTGCAGGCGCGCCGTGCAGCGCATAATCCACAAGCAGGCGTGACATCGCATCCAGAATCCAGTTGAAATAAGGTTCCGTCACCGAATGAATATCCGCATCGGGCGCGGGATTCATAAAATCAATCGCGTAAGGGATGCCATCGCGCACGGCAAATTCTACGGTATTCAAATCGTAGCCGAGCGCCTCGCACAGCAAAATCGTGTCGCGCGTGATGCGGTCTTCGAGTTCGGGCGGCAACGAGCGTTCAGTGCGCGGGACGTAGCGGCGATTTTTCGGATCGTAAATCATCACCAGCACGTCTTTGCGTCCGACGCAGTAGCAGCGCACGTACTCGTCAAACTCAATGCCTTCCTGCAACGTCATACACAGCGTGCCCGTCTCGTCATAGGCGCGCCACAATTCTTCGAGCGAATGAATTTTGTACACGTTCTTCCATCCGCCACCGTCGAACGGTTTCAGCCAGGCGGGCACGCCGACATAATCTAAAATCTCTTCCCAGTTCAGCGGGAATTCCAGATTACGCAGCGAAGCATTCGTCACGCCCTGAATGTAGGATTTCTGCGGCAACAACACCGTTTTCGGCACGGCCACGCCGAGTTTTGTCGCTAACGAATAATTGAAAAACTTGTCATCCGCTGACCACCAAAAGGGGTTATTGACGACAATTGTGCCGTTCAGCACGGCGTGTTTCAGCATCCCGCGATAGTACGGAATCTCGTGCGAGATGCGGTCGAAGATCAGGCGATACGGGCTGCCATCCTCGGCGTGCACGCCGCCGGTTTTGACATATTCGGCGGTGACGCCTGCGTTCATAGAATTGATTTTTTCGATTAGCGCCGGGGGGAAGGTGTTTTCCATGCCGACAAGAATACCTATTTTCATCGTGGGTGGACTCCTCTTCAAAACAGCCCGCGTTTACTGGCGGCACTGGCGATAGTAAAGCAGCGTAGGGTATTATTACGGTGGTAAGTCAGAATCTATGGATTTCCCCTTTGACTGTCAACAGAAAGGTATTCGCAAGCATGATTCTTTGCCGCTTTTATTCTCGTCCCACGATACGAAGCGTCTTTGTCCTCTTAGCCGTCTTAACGATTTGCACTTCCGCCCGCGCGCAAAAAACGCCGCCGGTTGAGAAGCTGGTGGATTTCGCCCGCGCCAACTACGGCACGTTGATCCTGCAAAAAAATGGCACGATCAAAAACAACCTCAAGCTCATTACCGGCGATCAGGTGCGCGAAGGCCGCAGCACCCTGAAATTCATTCGCAAGCCGAAGCTGTCGGAAGACCTTGTGATTCTCGAACTGGATTTGCCCGACACGAAATTTACGATGGGCTTTGACGGAGAAAAGAACTGGGCCACAAGCAACGGCGAAAAAACTGACCTTAGCCCGGAACTAGGCAACGCCTTTCGTTCGTCATACGCACACAGCTACGAAGCATTACTGCGCTACAAGGAAGACGGCAGCAAGATTGAATATGTGGACACCAAGAAAATTGCGACGCTGGAAATTGACACGATTGATTTGACGATGGCCGACGGCACGAAAACCCGCTACGAAGTCAGCCGTCGCTCAGGACGTATTCTGTATTTAGAATACGATTCCAAGCCAGCTACGCCCGACGCCAAGCCCATCAAATACCGCCTGCACTTCAAGGATTTCAAGCTCGTGCAAAACTCGGTCGTTATTCCCTACACCACCGTCGTCTACGAAAACGATGTGATCGTCGAAGAACGCACCGTCATCGAAGCCGCGTTTGGCGTGCAGTTGGAAGAAAAAGCCTTCAAGCCGTTTGCGCCCGCTGAGAAGGTGGAAGAGAAAAAAGAAACAGCGCCCGTGAAACCGTAGTCAGAGTAACGTCAGCACCATCGTCCGTTCGATGCCCTGCAAATCGCGTAAGGTTTTCGGTTCCGACCAGACGGTTTCATGAACGAGCGACTTAATTGCTTCCGCCTGCTGATACCCCATTTCAAAAACTAAGCGTCCGCCCGGCTGCAACAAGTCGGGCGCTTCAGCAAGCAGCCGCCGATAAAACGTCATCCCATCGCCAAAATCCGTCAAAGCAATCTGCGGTTCCCAATCCCGCACTTCGCGCTGGAGCGTCGGCATTTCACTCTGCGCGATGTACGGCGGATTGGAGAGAATTAAATCAGCTTTGCGTTGCGGCGAGAGGCGGCTGAATAAATCGCTTTCGATAAATTCAATGCGTTCCTGTACACCATTGCGAATGGCATTACGCCGCGCGACAGCCAATGCCGCCGGGGAAATATCCAGTGCCAGCATACGCGCCGTCGGCAACTCCCGCGCGATGGTCACGGCAAGGCAGCCCGATCCCGTTCCCACATCAATGACAAACGGCGCGGGCAACTCCGCCGCCAGCCGTAAAACCTCTTCCACAATCAATTCCGTTTCCGGTCGCGGAATCAACACGTCGGGCGTGACTTCAAATTCCAAGCCGTAAAATTCCTGCTTGCCGACGATGTACTGCAACGGCTCGCCCGCCGCGCGACGCTGAATGAGCGATTGATACGGCAACAAAATCTCGTCGGTAAGCGGCTGATTGAAATGAATGATGAGGTACGTGCGATCCTGGCCGAGCGTGTGTGCGAGCAACGTTTGCGCATCCAGCAAATCGTTGGGAACGTCGGCCTCTCGCAGTTGCAGAGAGGCTGATTTGAGGACTTTATCAATTGTCAGCATTAGGTATCATAACGGCTGAGAAATAAGCGACCGTCATAATCAATCAGCCCCAAGCGAACAAGGGCAAGAAAGCCATTTCGTCCCAGCACGTTCCGCGTAAAGGTAGCCTCTTTGGCAAAATATACCACCACATCAAAATCAAACTCGCCCACAGATAAGGTCACGTCATGGCCATAGACGATAAAAGTGCCGGTGGCAGTGCTGATTTTCAATTCATAACCAGCTTCCACATCAAGCAACAAATCTTCCCCATAACTGCGCTCAAATATGCAATGACTTGCGCCGGTATCAAGCTTGGCAATGAACCCTGTTCTTCGTTGATTCGCTCGCAACACAACGGCCAGGTCAATTCCCGGCTTTCCCGCATCATACGGATGTAGTGTAGTGAAACTCAGGGTATAGGACATTTACCAGCCTCCCATTTGAGGCAAGGTAGGGTCTTGCACATGCACAACAAACGGCACGCTCAGCCCTGCGGCGCGCGCTGCGGCAAAGACCTGGCGAGCATCTTCTCCACTGCTTATAAGTCTGTCACCTTCCAACGCGACCCACTGCCCTAAGTACTCGCGCCAGTGTTGGCGCAGCCATTCGCGCTCCCGTTCACGCACCATATCTGGTCGCTCAGGTATCAATGCAGCAGGCGGCTCGACAGGGCTACCCGTTCTCTGCGCATCCTGCCTTGCCTGTTCCAGCAAGAACTCCGCGAGCGTGCGCTGCTCCGCAATGGGTAAGGAAACCGCTTGTTGTATGACCTCTTGCAAAGTTGCCATAAAGCCCTCCCAAACTAGCTTTTGGTGCTCAGGCCCCCACCTGCCTCGCCGTCTCTTCTTTCAACTTCTCGGCTTGATAGAAGGCAATCAACGCATCCACGACTTCGTCAATGTAGCCTTCCATAAACGTATCCAACTGGTGAATCGTCAGGCCGATACGGTGATCGCTCACGCGGTTTTCTTTGAAGTTGTAGGTGCGGATTTTCTCCGAACGGTCGCCGCTGCCGACCATAGATTTCCGCTCGGCAGCGATGGCGTCGTGCTGCTTTTGCATTTCCTGTTCGTAAAGACGCGAACGCAAGATGCGCAACGCTTTTTCGCGGTTCTTGATCTGCGATTTTTCGTCCTGCATCGAAACTACGATACCCGTCGGCATGTGCGTCATCCGCACGGCAGAGTACGTCGTGTTCACCGACTGCCCGCCGGGGCCGGACGAACAAAACAGATCAATGCGCACGTCCTTCATATCAATTTTCACGTCTACTTCTTCGGCTTCGGGCAGGACGGCGACGGTGACGGCGGAGGTGTGAATGCGTCCGCTGGTTTCCGTTTGCGGCACGCGCTGCACGCGATGCACGCCCGACTCGTGCTTGAGTTTGGAATAGACGAAACTGCCTTCGATAATCGCTTCGGCCTTTTGGATGCCGCCCATACCGGTTTCGGAAATGTCAGAGATTTGCAGCTTCCAGCCTTGTCGCTCGGCAAAGCGTCCGTACATCCGCAGGATTTCGGCAGCAAACAAACAAGCTTCTTCGCCGCCCGTGCCAGCGCGGACTTCCAGAATAACGTTCTTTTCGTCGTTCGGGTCTTTGGGTAGCAATAGGATTTTCAAATCCTCTTCGGCCTGGCCAATTCCGGCTTCAGCTTCGGCCAGTTCCATCATTGCCAGTTCGCGCATTTCGGCATCCGTGGCGGGATCGTTCATTAGCTCTTTCGCGCCTTCGACGTCGTTTTTGAGTTTTTTCAGCGTGCGATATTTTTCGACGACCGGTTCCAGTTCGCGGTGTTGTTTCGTGACCTTGGTGTACCGTTCCATGTCACTAATCACCGCCGGGTCGGTCATCTGCTGTGTCAGTTCTTCAAATGTATTTTCAATTTGGGCAAGTTTTTCAAACATAAATTTTGTCCTTTGTCATTGGTCAGTTGCGGGTGAGTGCGACAAAGGAGTGGTGCTAGGTAGCGGCGCTAGAAACGTTACAGCGAATACCGGAAACCTCAACGGCGTCCGGTTCCAACTTCAAGGATTCTTTGAGGGCGTGGATGGCAACTTCCAACTGGTCGTCTGACGGCTCTTTGGTCGTCAGATTTTGCAGCCAGATGCCGGGGCGCGTGATAAAAGAGAAAAACGCGCTCGCTTCTTTTTTGCCTGCAAGCTTAATGATTTCGTAGGAGATTCCGGCAATCAGCGGAACCAGTGCAACGCGCGAAATCAAATTAAAGAGCAGCGAATCGAATTTGATGATCGAAAACACCAAAATCGAGACCAACATTACAAGCATTAGAAAGCTCGTTCCGCAACGCGGATGCTGGCGCGGATAGCGTTTGACGTTGGCGACGGTCAATTCATCGCCCGCTTCCCAGGCATACACGGTTTTGTGTTCGGCTCCGTGATATTCAAAGACGCGGCGGATGTCTTTGATCATCGTCATAATGAAAATGTAGGCTACAAAAAAAGCCATCCGAATGATGCCGTCTACGATGTTGAAGGAGAGCGACGGGCGCACCGGTTTCATATACGCGCGCAGCCAGTGCCAGGCGTCCAGATACCACGCTTGATTGGCCGTTTGGGTGAGCGCCACCGCTGGTGCATTTTCCCAGCCAAAGTAAACAAACAGAAAATTTGTAATCAGCAACGGCAGCACGACAAACAAAAAAATCGAAAAGCCCAGGCCGAAAACAATTGATCCTGCCATCGCTAGTCCTGTCTGCGCTTCGCTGGCTTTGGCGAGTTTCTTTTCGTCTACCGCGTGCGAAGTCGCAGCAAACGCGCCCGTTTTCGCGGCGGCATTCAACGCTGTCGTGTCTTTGCCTTCTGCCTCTGCCTCTTCAAAAGCGACGGAAGCGGAGAAGTTCAGCGCTTGCACGCCTAAAATCATCGAATGAATCAGCACGGCACTGCCGCGTAAAATCGGGATTTTCAGAAATGGATATTTTTCACTCAGTTTCGGCAACCGCTCAGCTTTCGTGGCAATCGTGCCATCGGGACGACGAACAGACACAGCGTAGGAATTCGGCGCGCGCATCATCACGCCTTCAATGACGGCCTGCCCTCCCACAATAATTTCTTTTTCTGCGCTCATAACTAATCCTCTTCTGGGTTTGCACGCTGTACGTGCGGTTCGGTGTTGCTGTTTCAACCGAGGCTTAGATGCCGAAAAAACAACGCAAGATGCGTTTGCCGGTAAAAAGACTCCGGCCACAGTCGGCACGCGGTTTTCACGCAGAAAACACGCACGCAACGCGACTGTGGCCGGAATTATACTCGCTAATGCTGATGGAGCGGAGAAATTGTGAGGGCAGAAGGAGGAACGCGGAATGCGGAATGCGCGCGTAAGTCGCGCGGGAAAAAACTTAGTAATGACCAATCCTGCTGCACTCTCATATTCCGCGTTCCGCCTTCTGCCTTCCGCCTTCAGGAAGAGGCAAGGTCGGTTGTTACTTTCCTGCCGTATTTCCGTTGGAACCGTTCGACGCGGCCTGCCGTGTCAACTAACTTCTGCTTGCCGGTGAAGAACGGATGACAACTGGAACAAATTTCGACGCTCAGTTCTTTCTTGGTCGAGCGCGTTGTCCACGAAGCGCCGCAGGCGCAATGAACTTGGACTTCTTCGTATTTGGGATGGATTCCTGCTTTCACGTAATTAGCTCCTTCAAAGTTGTACAGCAAACATCATTGTCTGCTGGCGTCCTCGGCACGAGTGCGAAACCGCATGTCAAGCGCGACAAAATTTCGCCGCTCGCACCAAACGGCAAGAGTAGCCGAAGCCGTCCGCGCCCGTCAAGCAGGCATCGTGCTGACCTGCGCTTCGCCACGCACCGACGCCACATAATCCATTAACTCATTAAGCAACCAAAATTGCTCTTCCCCGCTAAGCTCCGCCCCAAATCGCATGGGATTGCACACCGAAAAAGACAAGAGAATTTCCATGCCATCATCGTCGCCTTTGGACGTAGGTTCCGCCAACTCCACCGCGACAAAGTCAGCCAACGAGTTCTCGATGGTCTGAACGGGATAACCAAATAATTTCTTGAGCAACCGGATGTTACGCCCGTCTGCATACAATCCGACCTGCTCGAAAGCCCCCACCACGAAAACCAGCACGGAGCCAAGCGTGATGACAATCGCCAGCAACAGATAAAACCAATGGCCTTCGTTTTCAATCACCATCCAAAAAAGATACCCAGCCAGCAGCAACAGTCCGCCTGCGCCCGCCCAATAATTTCGACTGTCTTTGCGCGAGGGCAGCAGCACATACAATTCGTTGCCGTTGCGCTGCACCTGCACATCCGTGTCGAAAGGTTTCCGCCCAATCTGGTATTGACTGTGAACCTGTGGCATAAATCCCTCGTAGTAAGTAAATCACTCGCAGTATCTAACAAGCTGAATTTTCTGAAGCGCGAACATTATGGACAAGTTATTAGCGATCATCAAACGCGAATACCTGGTGCGCATTCGCTCCAAAGGTTTTTTAGTGGGTACGATTCTCACGCCGTTGCTGATGGCGGGCATTGCGTTCCTACCGATGCTGATCCTCGGCAAAGGTGAACATCGCACCTACCAGCTCGTCATTCTGGATCAAACGAAAGACGCAGCCCTCTCCACCCAAATTGAAAAACGATTGACCGAGGAAAACGCCAAGTCAGATCGTTTTGAAGTGCGCCGCGAAGCGGTTACAGCGGACAAGCTGGACGCGCGGCAACAAGAACTCAATCAGCAAATCAAAGAGAATCAATTGGGCGGCTATGTGATCTTGCGCCCCGATGTGCTGGAAACCGGTCAAGTCGCAGAACGCGCGAAAAATCCGAACGATTTTGCGATTACCGGTCGTATTCGCAGTTCCCTGAAACAAGCCATCGTCGAAGAACGAATGCGCCGCGCGGGCATCAGCCCCGAAAAAGTCGCTGAGGTGAGCAAAGACATCAACATTGACTTCATCAACGAACGCGGCGAACGCGAAACGCCAATGGCGAAATGGGCGATGTCGTTTGCGATGGGCATCATGCTGTACATTTCAATCCTGGTCTACGGCCTGTATGTGATGCGCGGCGTGATCGAAGAGAAACAATCGCGCATCATCGAAGTGCTGCTGTCGTCAGTAAAACCATTCCATCTGATGCTCGGCAAAGTTACCGGCATTGGCCTGGTGAGTTTGACGCAGGTAGCGATTTGGATGACTTCGATGTTCGTGATTTCCAGCGTTGCAGCAGCGCAGGCGATTGCGTTTGGCGGTTTTCAGATTCCGCGCATTCCACTGGGAATGGTCGCGTTTATGCTGATCTTTTTGGTGCTGGGGTATTTTCTATATTCAACGCTCTACGCAATGATCGGGGCGATTGTGTCCAGTGAAGAGGATGGGCAACAGATGCAAATGCCCGTCACGCTGTTGCTGGTAATGCCCTACATTTTGTCGTCGTTTGTCTTGAGCAAACCAGATGGCACAATGGCTACGATTCTATCAATGGTTCCTTTCTTCAGCCCGATTCTGATGTTTATGCGCATCACGGTGCAGCAACCGCCCTGGTGGCAAATTGCGCTGTCGCTTGTGCTGCTGATTGGCTCCATCTTTGGTGCCGTATGGATTGCTGCCCGCATTTATCGCATCGGCGTGCTGATGTACGGCAAGCGCCCGTCGCTGCCGGAACTGATGAAATGGTTGAAGTACACATAACTCAGACAGCAGAAGCCTGACTGTGAAGGAGGACGTAATTATCGTCGCGCTCTCCTTCACAGTCGGGCTTCTGCTGTCTTGCGGAGGTTCTCGATGAAATCTGTACTCTTTGCTCTCGCGCTCTTTTTCTCCCTCACCTGTTTTGGCCAATCGGACACGCCGACGTTATTTCAGCAACCGGCACTGAATCGCACGCATATCGCCTTCGCCTACGCGGGCGATTTGTGGATTGTGCCGCGCGAAGGTGGCGAGGCGAAACGGCTGACAACGGGCATCGGCATCGAAAGCTATCCTGTCTTTTCGCCCGACGGCGCAACGATTGCTTTTACCGGACAATACGACGGCAACGCCGATGTCTACACGATTCCCGCGAGCGGTGGCGTGCCGAAGCGGTTGACGTATCATCCGGGCGCGGACGGCGCGGTTGGTTGGACGAATGACGGCAAGCGTGTGTTGTTTGCCTCGGCGCGTAGCAGCACGAATCCCGTGCCGCGTTTGTTCACGATGAGTGCCGATGGCAGCGGCTTGCCCGAAGAATTGCCGTTGCCGATGGGTTCGTTCGGTTCGTATTCGCCCGACGGCGCGTATCTCGCCTATCAACCGCTGATTCAATGGCAGCCGGAATGGAAGAAATATCGCGGCGGGCAAACGATGCCGATTTGGATTGCGAAGCTGGCGGATTCTTCGATTGAGAAACTGCCGCGCGACAATTCCAACGACAAAAACCCGTTGTGGATCGGCGATAAAATTTACTTCCTGTCTGACCGCAACGGCGCGACTTCGCTGTTTGTGTACGACACGAAAACGAAGAAGGTCGCGCCTGTGCTGCCGAACAACGGCTTGGACATCAAATCGGCTTCAGCCTTCACGACGACCGAAAAAAATACGGCGTCGAGCGCGATTGCGTACGAACAATTCGGCGCGATTTATCTGCTTGATCTCAAATCCAATCGCAGTAGCAAAGTGAACATCAGGGTCGCGGCAGATTTGAGTGGTGTGCGACCGCGCTTTGAAAAGGTCGGTCCGCGCATTGCAGCGGCAGCAATTTCTCCGACCGGTGCGCGAGCCGTGTTCGAGGCGCGCGGCGAAATCATTTCCGTCCCGGCAGAAAAAGGCGATGCACGCAATTTGACCGGCACGTCTGGCGTAATGGAACGCGAACCAGCGTGGTCGCCCGATGGCAAATGGATTGCCTATTTTTCCGACGAATCCGGCGAATACGCACTGCACCTGCGCGATCAAAAAGCGGCGGGCGAAGTGAAGAAAATCAATCTCGGCAATCCGCCCTCGTTTTTCTATTCGCCCGTCTGGTCGCCCGACAGCAAAAAGATTGCGTTCACAGACAAGCGGCTGAACCTGTGGATGGTCGAAATTGATAAAGGCACGCCGATTAAAGTGGACACCACAACCTACGAAAATCCGTGGCGCGTGTTTGATCCAACGTGGTCGCCCGACAGCAAATGGATTGCCTACACAAAACAATTGAAAAATCGTTTGTGCACTGTGTTCGCGTACTCGCTTGACACGAGCAAGGCCACGCAAATCACCGACGGATTGAGCGACGCGCGCTTTGCGAATTTTGACCGCAATGGCAAGTATCTCTACTTCACCGCCAGCACTGACACCGGGCCAACGACGGGTTGGCTGGATATGTCGAGTTTCCCTTATCAAACCACGCGCAGCGTCTACCTCGTCGTGCTGAAAAAAGGGGAAGCGTCGCCGCTTGCGCCCGAAAGCGATGAGGAAAAAGTCGTAGAAGAGAAAAAAGACGCGGCGATGGGGGGACAGAGCGAAGGAGCGAAGGAGGGAGAGAAAAAAGCAGAGGCAACAGCCACGAAGCCCGGCGAAAAGAAAACGCCTGCGGTCACGATTGATTTTGATGGCATTGGCAATCGAATTCTCGCCCTGCCGATTCCGGCGCGTAATTACATCGGGCTAGCTATCGCGAAATCCGGCTTGCTGTTTCTTTCTGAAGCCACTGGCGGCGGATTGCTGGGCAATGGCCCGGCGACGATTCATAAATTCGATCTCGAAAAACGCAAATTCGATAAGGTGACAGAAGGCATCACCTACTTCGACATTTCTGCCAACGGCGAAAAAGCTTTGTACCGGCAAGGCCCAAACTGGCTGATTGCCAACGTCGCCACGTTCGGCCAACCACTGCCGCCGGGCGCTCCGGGTGCGGCGAATGTGCTGAAGATTGGCGAAATGGAAGTGCAGGTTGATCCGCGCGCCGAATGGAAACAAATGTACACCGAAGCGTGGCGCATTCAACGCGATTTCCTCTACGACCCTTCGTTGCATGGCCTGAATTTGGAAGCGGCGAAACGCAAATATGATCCGTACCTGAACGCGGTCGGGCATCGTGCCGATTTGAATTACCTGTTTGACGAAATGCTCAACAACATTTCGGTCGGGCATCATTTCGTGCGCGGCGGCGACATCCCGAATCCGAATTTTGTGCCGGGCGGCTTGCTCGGTGCAGATTACAAAATCGAGAACGGACGTTACCGCTTTACCAAAGTCTACAGCGGCGAAAACTGGAATCCGTCGCTGCGTTCGCCACTCACGCAACCGGGCGTCGAAGTTAAAGAAGGCGAATATCTGCTCGCGGTCAAAGGGCGTAATCTGACGGCGAGCGACAACGTGTATCAATTCTTTGAAGCGACGGCGAACAAACAGGTCGTAATTAAAGTCGGCCCGAATCCCGACGGCTCCGGCGCACGCGAAGTCACAGTCGTGCCGCTCGCAGGCGAAGGCGCGCTACGCAACCGCGAATGGATGGAGGGTAATCGGCGCAAGGTAGAGCAAATGAGCGGCGGCAAGCTCGCCTACATTTATTTGCCTGATACCGCAGGCGGCGGCTACACGAATTTTAATCGCTATTACTTCTCGCAAACCGACAAGGAAGGCGCTGTGCTGGACGAACGATTCAATAGTGGCGGCACGGCGGCGAATTACATCATTGACTACTTGCGCCGCCCGCTGATGAATCGTTGGGTCACGCGCGAAGGCGAAGATTTCTCGACACCTGCCACGGCGATCTTTGGCCCCAAAGCGATGATTATCAATGAATTTGCGGGCAGCGGCGGTGATATGATGCCGTGGCTGTTTCACGAAGCCGGGCTTGGCCCGCTCGTTGGCAAACGAACGTGGGGCGGACTCGTCGGGATTTACGATTACCCGACGCTGATGGATGGCGGATCGGTCACGGCACCGCGCGTGGCGTTCTACAATTTAAAAGGTCAATGGGATGTCGAAAATCACGGCACAGCGCCTGACATCGAAGTTGATCTCGACCCCGCCTTATGGCGACAAGGACGTGACGCCCAACTGGAAAGAGCAGTCCAGCAAGTTCTGGAAGAATTAAAAAAGAATCCACGTCCGAACTATCAACGCCCAACGTTCCCTAATTATCAGAAAACAGCAACTCCCACTGCTTCGAGTGGGAATTGATTCAGAGCAACAAACCATTCGAGTGTCATTCACCAAAAGGAAACTGAATTATGAAAAGAGTATTTTCAATCCTAGCACTCTTGCTCACCCTCTCAACCATCAATCTGGCCCAGGAACGCTCATTATTGTTGCGTCAACCAACGCTCAGTAAGACGCACATTGTCTTTGTGCATGCGGGCGATTTGTGGATCGCGCCGCGCACGGGTGGCGAGGCATCACGACTCACAACGGGAACAGGTACGGAAAACAATCCGGTCTTCTCACCGGATGGGACGCAGATTGCCTTTACTGGACAATATGATGGAAACACGGATGTTTACGTGGTTCCCACCACAGGCGGCGTGCCGAAACGCCTGACCTATCATCCAGGGATGGATGCTGCCGTGGATTGGACACGTGATGGCAAAAACGTAATATTCACTTCGCAACGCTACTCTGAATCAGGGCGCACTGCCCAACTTTTCACGATGCCGGTGGATGGCGTGTTCCCAACGCTGGTGCCGCTGCCGATGGCGGTAAACGGTTCGTATTCGCCAGATAGCACGCGCCTCGCCTACGAGCCACTGCCGCGCGCGTTCGGAGCGTGGAAGCGGTATCGCGGCGGACGCGCTTCGGCGATTTGGCTGGCGAATTTGAACGATTCGAGTGTGGAAAAATTGCCGCGCACCGATTCCAATGATTTCGCGCCGATGTGGATTGGCAATAAAGTGTATTTCCTCTCAGATCGCAACGGCCCGGTCACACTCTTTGCCTACGACACGACGACGAAAAAAGTGATAGAGCTGCTCAAGAATGATGGACTGGACATTAAATCTGCCTCCGCCGGGCCAGACGCGATTGTGTATGAACAGTTTGGGGCTATTTACCTCTTCGATCTGAAAACCAACAAAGCGCAGAAAGTGAACATCACGCTCAATGGCGATATGCCTTCCGTACGCGCAAAGTATGAAAAAGTTGGCAATCGCATTTTCAATGCCGCCCTCTCGCCAACAGGTGCACGCGCGATCTTTGAAGCACGTGGCGAGGTGCTGACCGTTCCAGCAGAGAAAGGCGACGTGCGTAATCTGACCAACACGCAAGGCGTTGCTGAACGTAATCCGTCTTGGTCGCCCGATGGCAAATGGATTGCCTATTTTTCCGATGAGTCCGGCGAATACGCACTCCACTTGCGTAATCAAACCGGTCAGGGCGAAGTGAAGAAGTTTCCGTTGGCACCGTCGTTTTACTACTCGCCCGTGTGGTCGCCCGATAGCAAGAAAATCGCGTTCGCTGATAAAAGCCTGAATCTTTGGTATTTGGACATCGAAAAGGGAACGCCCAATAAAGTAACCTCCATCTGCGAAGAAGCCTGGGCGGTGAGCCACCTTTTGGACATGGCTGGTCGCCCGACAGTCACTGGATTACGTACCTCAATCAACAGCTCCTGGTACAACGCCGTTTTTGTCTGCTCGGTAGAAGACGGCAAGGCACGCAGATCACCGATGGCCTGAGCGATGCGTCGTTAGTGTCGTTTGACAAGGGCGGCAAATAGTTATAAAATAGTGGCATTTTGAGACATCACGCACTATTTCAGGCGGGCTTCGGCAATGGGATTGAAGGAGCGGCCTGCTTCTTCTGCCTACTAGCCCCTTTGTACGGTGTAGCCGCACTGGCTATTACTACAGCCTCTATCCCTCGGCAGCTTGTGGGGACTGCTTTTCTCATAATATTGGCCGCGCCGTTAATGTCGGCATTCAGGTGCTGCGCGGAACGGTTGATGCCTGAAATCACGCCTGCGGAATCATTCGTTATCGCCGTTCGAACATCCGGAAAATGAGCATTTGAACCGCAGATTCTTCACAAAATCGCGGGTACTTCTGGCATTTAACTGCCGGTCAGCATCCGATAAGTATGCGTGGGGGGATGGCTGGTCGTTCAATGCCGCGGATTAATCTCTGGTTTCCGCTCATCGTTACCCCAAATCACGAGAACACCCACCTGTTGCTTAACCGGATGTCTACGGTCAGACGGCGGCGCAGGCGTGCAAATGGCGAGTGGTCAATCTTGTGATTGCCCCGGTGGTGAGCCTGGCTAACTGAGGTGAAGTCTTCCGGTCTTTTGTGTGGTCGCCGGTCTTATTCTCCAACTCATGCTTTCGCTCAATAGTCTCGCTTCGCGTTTCCTGATTAATATTGGTTGATGGACTTCAACGGACGCCCGTTTACCAGAAAGGGTTTTGTGCCCGGCTGGTTGAAGACGATGGCGACAAATTATCCTTGGCCATCTATTGCATTGTCCCCGCGAGGAAGAGGTTTTTGTTGAGGCGCTTGAACTGATTTTTCATACACCAATTCAAGCGTGTAATGGGAACTGGAAGGAACAACACGCACCTGACAGGCGCGGCGTGCATCTTGAAGAAAAGAAACGAATGTTGGTTTTGGAAAGCGCGATCATTCCTTGGAGCGTTCGCGTTTACCTATCGCCTGCAAGTTATATTGCAGCACATGGCGCCCATTTTCTTTATGTTTATAGCGGGGGATGCGTGGTTCAACCTTGAGCTTTTGGGATCAATGCGCCAAGCCTTGTAAGCTTCAAAATAACTTGACCAGCATTCGAGTG
Organism: Blastocatellia bacterium; assembly: GCA_046331525.1. Lineage (GTDB taxonomy): Bacteria > Acidobacteriota > Blastocatellia > RBC074 > RBC074 > JAFDVL01. The sequence continues at coordinate 2,619 of JAXLQQ010000023.1, read as the reverse complement.
ACGCTCTTGATAACCAGTTGCGATACTTTGGCTGGCAGCGCGAGATAGGCTTCTGTTTTTAACAACTTGTCGAGTTTTCCCCAGCTTAATGTTTTCACCGTTTTAAAAAACTCTTGCCGAATATGATAGTTGGTAAGGTTGCTTCAAGTTCTTTACCCGCGAAGCCAAGCGCATCCAGTTCCGCCCAGCGCGGATCATTTTTCGGATGATATGGCTCTCGACAAGATTGCATTACTTCGCCCGTTAATTCGGCAATCAGTTTTTCTGTTTTACGTTTCGCACGTCGCTGCCCATAGAGACGGGCACAAAAGCTCGTGATGACAGAAACAAAGTCATAGCGCTAAATCCTCTTTGCCGTTCTCCGCTAAGTTGATAACTTCAATTTTGCGGCCTTGTACCAGCAAACTTCAGATATTGAAGCAAAACGGGTCACGCGCGATCTTTATGCTCAACGACAATCCGGGTGATCGTGGGGTCGCTCAGAAGCTTGAGAAATTTAGGCCGCTGGTCATTTACGCCCGATCCCGCTTCTTTCACAACAAGGCTTATACCAGTAGCCGCGAGCTTGCACAAAAGCTCGCGACTGATCCGCTTGTGAATCGGTGATTAACCTGTCGCGAAATACCGCATGAATAGCCGTTCTTCTTGTGGGGTCTGTGCAAAGGGGAACACGATCACCATTCGTCATTTGTTCGGCATCAACTTGCCATCTTTATACCAGCGCCACGCCAGGCTGTTTTGCGGAAATCGCTTTAAGCTTCATATTCGCTTAATTTCATAATTCAAAGCATAGCCAATTTGTCTACATTTGTCAATACTCAACTATGAATTAAATGAAGTTTTGCAATATCTCTACTTCACCGCCAGTACCGACATTGGCCCGCGATGTTTAATTTGATATGACCAGTTATCCGCATCGCCCGACGCTGGTGTTTATGGCGGTCTTGCGCAAAGACTTGCCCTCGCCACTCGCTCCGGAAAGCGATGAAGAAAAAACAGAAACCGATGCGCCTAAGCCGGATGCGCCTAAACCTGGTGAAAAGAAAGAAGCGCCTAAAGTCACGATTGATTTCGACGGTATAGATCAGCGTATTCTCGCCTTGCCTGTCCCAGCTCGCAATTATGTTGGTGCCACCTCTGGCAAAGCGAATACAGTGTTCCTGATCGAAGCGCAGCAAACGCCGGGGGCGCAAGGTGCAATCCTGCACAAATTCGATCTCGAAAAACGCAAACTCGACAAAGTGGTCGAAGGCATAGGCGCTTTTGAGCTTTCGGCCAACGGCGAAAAAATGCTCTACCGGCAGGGGCCGAACTGGTTTATCGCTTCGACCGGGCAACCGCTGAAACCGGGCGAGGGTAGGCTCAAAACGGATGATATGGAAGTCTATATTGATCCGAAAGCCGAATGGCAACAGATGTACCGCGAAACGTGGCGCATCGAACGCGACTTCTTCTACGATCCGAATTTTCACGGTCTCAACCTACAAGCAACGGCGAAAAAATACGAACCGTATCTGAACGCGCTGGAGCATCGAGATGACCTCACCTATCTCTTCAATGAAATGCTCGGCGAATTGACCATCGGTCATTTGTACGTGCAAGGCGGCGACACGCCAAATCCCAAAACCGTCCCAGGCGGATTGCTTGGAGCCGATTACAAACTTGAAAATGGTCGCTACCGTTTCGCCAAAGTTTTCAACGGCGAAAACTGGAATCCGAATTTACGCGCGCCGCTCACCCAACCTGGTGTCAACGTGAAAGAAGGGGAATATTTGCTCGCCGTCAATGGCCGCAACCTAACGGCGAATGACAACATCTTTGCTTTCTTTGAAAGCACTGCTAACAAACAAATCGTCATCAAAGTCGGCCCCAATCCAGACGGTTCCGGCGCGCGTGAGGTTACTGTCGTGCCGGTGCCGAATGAACAAGGCTTGCGTAATCTTGCCTGGACTGAAGGCAATCGCCGCAAGGTGGATCAACTGAGCGGTGGCAAACTCGCCTATCTCTGGTTACCTGATACTGCGCAGGGAGGCTACACGAATTTCAATCGTTACTACTTCGCACAACTCGACAAACAGGGTGCAGTCATAGACGAACGCTTCAATGGCGGTGGTCACGGCGCTGATTACATAATTGATTATCTAAAAAAACCGCTGAACAGTTATTGGGCGATGCGTGATGGCGAGGATTTTCGTCAACCCTTCGGCACAATGCCGGGGCCAAAAGTGATGCTGGTCAATGAATACGCAGGTTCCGGCGGCGATTATCTGCCCTGGATGTTTCGTCATGCTGGTATCGGCCCACTGATCGGCAAACGCACTTGGGGCGGACTGGTCGGCATCGGCGGCTATCCCACGCTGATTGACGGTGGCAGCGTGACGGCACCGCATTTCGCGTTCTACTCCCCTGAAGGCAAATGGGAAATTGAAAATCGTGGTGTCGCCCCTGACATTGAAGTGGAAATGGATCCCAAAGCCTGGCGTGAAGGCCACGACCCGCAACTGGAACGCGCCGTGCAAGTCGTGCTGGAAGCTTTGCAAAAGAATCCGCCAAAGCCTACGCCACGTCCGGCATATCCGAATTATCATCCAGCGCCCAATGCCTTGAAAGCCCCTGCTG
>JAXLQQ010000022.1:0-74737 GCA_046331525.1 Blastocatellia bacterium | reverse complement strand
TTTGACTAAGTTTGGATTCGGCAGGAAATTCGCTTCTTTTGTCAGCACGAACTTGTATTGCGCACGTCCGGCAGCACGAATGATCCACGCATAGCCAGCGGGCGCTTTGGCAATGATTGTGTCCGGCAAAGCGGCGCGATAACGAAACGAATAAATTACGTCGCCCAGATTTTTGGGCAATGCAATATTCAGGAGTGTCGCAATCTCAACAATGTCTTCGCGCCGAAACGCAACTTCGGTTGCGCCCTCCTGATGGTATTTCAGGAAGATACTTGCGATCAGCGTGACGTAGCGATTTTTAGAAGCTGCCATACCCCATCATCCTCGCCAGCGCAAAATCACCACTTCTTCGCGCAATTGTTCTTTGGTTGTTGTGGAAAGCCGCGTGCGGAACAGATCAATGCGCACAAGTTCATAGCCAAGTGACTCTGCAATTTCTGCAAGCAGTTGCCCGGTGCGAATCATCACGCGCAGGTACGAAGCCTGATCGCCGACCACATACGCGAGTTGCGCACCGGGGCGTAAAACCGTTCGCAAAGCTGCCAGATGACGCGCCATCCCACCGAAATACAAGCGTGCCACTCTGCCGTATAACTTCTCGAAACCAGATGTTTTTCCAAGCTCAATTCGGCGCTGCTCGATGGTTTGTGCGATGGTTTGGACAGCAGGGAATTCCGCGACCCAACGGTCATCATCATCGTCTTTGTACACGTTGCGCGTGTTGGATCGCACGAGGTCATTTTTCAGACTGCGCAAGTCGGCTTTGTTGCTGATGAATCCCAACAGCACAGATTCCAGTCGTGTGATGCGCGTATAGTCTTTCTCATTTGGATACGGCGGAGAGGTGATAACCGCATCCACGGAATTGGGCGGTAAGTATTCATTGACGCGCCGCGCATCTCCCAGGTGAATTTTAGAAATCGTCGAATTTGTTTGGGAAGCCTGTCGTAAATCTTCCGCCATTTTTTCTACTTCGCAAAGCCACGCTGAAATCACCGGGCTATCCACTTTCGCCTTGCCCACACCAATTTCCGGCCCGAAGTGTAAATTGCCGATCTTGAACACCAGCGCCTTCGCCAACGCTAATAATTGGTGCTGATAAACAGATTGTTGCTGCTGTTTCTTGATGCACTCCAACAGTATCAATGCCTTGTGCAGCGGGATAGGGCTGATTGAATCCGTGAGCAGAAGTTTGATCTCTTCTGCGGAGAGAGTGCGTAACGATTGCACCGCGATTGCGCCGGAGAAGGGCTTTTGATCATCAATGCCCTGTACCGCCAAATGATCCTTCGCTTCGTTTGCAATTTGCCGCGAACTGACTAGCAATTCGTTTGGGCAAACGCACCAATCGGTTTTTACCGTGCTGGCAAAATGCGCGAACGGATTGGCTTCGATTCCATAGGCGGAAATCCCCTGCAACCGTGCTTCGACCAACGTTGTTCCGGTTCCACAAAATGGATCAAGCAACGTGTGCTGTTCATTTAATCCAAAGTCTTTGCAATACCCACGCACCAAATGTGGCGGGAATGACAAGACAAACCGATACCAATCGTGAAACATCCGATCTTGCGGATCAAGGCGATTAACTTGGCCGTTTTTACGATTCGGCGGCTCCCAGCCAGGGATGAGTAATTGTTTTGGTATCATTTCAAGGCTCTTGTTCAGCAAGAATACTCTCTTTACGTACGGTCAGCGATTCAATGGGTTTTTCATTGATCTCAAACCCAATGCCCGCACCCGTCGGCGGCGTGATTGTTCCCTGTGCGCTCACTTCAACCGGCGGCACGATGATGTCTTCTGCCCAGTATCGTTTCGAGGCGGACACATCACCCGGCAAGGTGAATCCCGCCAGGGTTGACATCGCAATGTTGTGCGCGCGTCCGATGCCTGCTTCGAGCATCCCGCCGCACCAGACGGGAATCTGTCGCTCGCGGCAGTAGGCTTCGATGCGTTGGGCTTCGGCGTGGCCGGCGACGCGACCGAGTTTGATGTTGATGATGCGGCAGGCGTTCAGCTTCAGGGCTTTGCGGGCGTCGTCTACGCTCAGGATGGATTCGTCTAAGCAGATCGCGGTCTTGAGCTGCGCCTGCAATTCAGCGTGGTCAATGATGTCGTCGTAGGCAAGCGGTTGTTCGATCAGCAGCAGATTGAATTCGTCCAGCTTTTTCAGCAACTCGACATCGTTCAGCGTGTAGGCGGAATTGGCGTCTACCGTCAGGCGAATATGAGGAAACTCTTTGCGCACGGCTTTGGTCATTTCGTAATCGCGCCCGGGTTTGATTTTGATCTTGATGCGCTGATAGCCAGCGGTGACTTCGGTTTCGATTTTCTTGAGCAACGCGGTGTCGGTTTCTTGCAAGCCGATGGACACGCCGCAGGCGATTTCGGTTTGCGTGCCGCCGAGCAGTTGCCAGAGCGGGAGGTTTTGGCGTCGCGCTTCCAGTTCCCAGATCGCGGCTTCGACTGCGCCGCGTGCCATCTTGTTGCCACGAATGCGGCTGGTCATTCCGGTAACCTGGCTCGGCGCTTCGATTTCTTGGCCAAGTACCATTGGGGCAACGTAATCGCGGATGGTCGACCACGCGCTTTCGGCGGATTCGTGGTTGTAAAAGGGATTCTCGCCGACCGTACATTCGCCCCAGCCGACCACGCCCTCGCTGAAGACTTTGACCAGGATGATGCGGCGTTCGGTCGTTTGGCCGAAGCTGGTTTCAAAGGGAGCGACAAGGGGCAATTGGATTTCGCGTAATTCAATGCGTTCGATTTTCATGGGTGATTCTTTCTCCTCAAAATGAGCGGCGATTATAGCCTGTGCGTGCGGCGGGAGCGAAACTCATTCGGCTTTAGAGGTGGAAAAAGCTGGGCGTTGTTGTTACGATACAACGCTTGTTCGCCCTGTAAAAATCAACTAAGCGACCACGAAAGGCTGAATTCAACCACGTATGCAATCATCCGATATTTCCACGATCTTCGAGACGGAATTTGGCGCGAATGCCACGTATGTCACCGAACTGTTCCGCCAATATCAGCAAAATCCCAGTGCGGTAGATGACGCCTGGGGCACATATTTTGCCTCGCTGCTCCAGTTGACGAACAATGGCGCGAGCGGAATAACAGCCACACAACCGGCAACGACAGTTTCTTCCGGTAGCCCTTCGGCTGCGGCTCCAGCCCCTGCCGCAGAGCCTGCCGCCAAAGCGACCGCCGCGACGACGGAAATCCCTCCGAATCGCCTACAGATTCGCGGACCAGCCTTAAAGATTGTCGAGAATATGGATGCGAGCTTGACGGTGCCGACCGCGACTTCGCAGCGGCAAGTGCAACTCAAAGTCCTCGACGAAAATCGCACTTTGCTCAATCGCTACTTGGCACAACGTAATCGCAAAGCTTCGTACACGCATCTGGTCGCGTGGGCGATTGTCAAAGCGATTGGCAAATTCCCGCAGCTCAACGATGGCTTTGATGAAATTGATAACGTTGCATATCGCATCAAACGCGAAGATGTGAACATCGGCATTGCCGTGGATATGCAGAAAAAAGATGGCTCGCGTTCGCTGCTGGTGCCGAATATCAAAGCCGCGAACAAGATGACGTTCCTGCAATTTCTGGAGGCGTATCAGGATGTCGTCATTCGTGCGCGCGACAACAAATTAACCGTCGCCGATTTTCAGGACACGACGATTTCGCTCACCAATCCCGGTACGATTGGGACGACGGCTAATCCACGCTTGATGCGAGGACAGGGCGCAATTATTGCAACGGGCGCGATTGATTATCGCCGGAATATTCCGCGATGACACGCCGAAAGCGTTGTCGCAACGGCATTAGCAAAGCGTTCACGCTGACCAGCACGTATGATATCGCATTATTCAGGGCGCGGAATCGGGCGCGTTTCTCGCTGAAATTCATGAATTGCTGCTCGGCAAAAATAACTTCTACGATGAGATTTTTGCGGAACTCAACATTCCGTATAAGCCGTTCCGCTGGTCGGTGGATTTGAACCCGATGTTGCTCGGCGGCGACCGCGCGCAGGAAGAGATTAAGAAGCAGGTACATCTGTTCCAGTTGATTTACGCGCATCGCATTCGCGGCCACGTCATCGCTGACATTGATCCCTGAACCTGATGCCGATTCCTGACCATCCCGAACTCAATATTGCCACGTATGGTTTGACGATTTGGGATTTGGATCGGGAGTTTTTACGGATGGATTGAGGCGGCACGGAACGCGCCACGCTGCGGCAGATTCTTGATATGCTGCATCGCTATTACTGCGACACATTCGGCTATGAATATCGCCACATCTCCAGCACCGCACCGAAAACGTGGTTGCAAAAACGCATCGAAACCGACCCCGCCCCCATTCCTGCTGAAGTGCGCAAACGCATCTTGTGGAAGCTGATTTCGTCCGAGCAATTCGAGCGGTTCCTGCACACAAAATACGTCGGGCAAAAACGCTTCTCGATTGAAGGCTGTGATGCAGCGATTCCCGTGCTGGATCAATTGATTGAAGAGCGCAGCGGCGCGTGGTGTGAACGAAATTCGTGATCGGCATGGCGCATCGCGGACGTTTGACTGTGATGGCAAACATTGGACGTTTCGCCGAACGCATTTTCACCGCCTTTGAAGGAACCGTACATCCAAAATTTCCGGGTGACGAAGGCGACGTGAAATACCATCGGGGCGCAGCCGGAACTCGCCAGGCTGCAGGACGCGAAGTGACCGTCACTATTGCGCGTCAATCCGAGCCACCTGGAATTCGTTGACCCCGTTGTCGAAGGCATGGTGCGCGCAAAACAGGATGCGCCAATGAGTGGAAAAAAGAAGCCGCGCGCGATCAGGTCTTGCCGTTCTGATTCATGGCGACGCCGCGTTTCCGGGGCAAGGCGTGGTGATGGAAACGCTGAACCTTGCTGACCTGAAAGGCTATCGCACAGGCGGCACAGTTCACCTTGTTATCAACAATCAAATCGGCTTCACGACCACGCCCGAATCCAGCCGCTCATCGCTCTACTCAACTGACGTAGCCAAGATGACGCGCTGCCCGATTTTCCACGTCAACGCGGATGATCCCGATGCGGCGTATCGCACCTTGCAACTTGCGCTTGAATTCCGTAAAGAGTTCCGCCGCGATGTTGTGATTGATTTGGTGGGGTTCCGCCGTCACGGTCACAACGAAGGCGACGAACCGAGCTACACGCAGCCGCTGATGTATCAGAAGGTCAAAGACCATCCTGGCGTGCGCGAACTTTACACGCAGAAGCTCATCCGCGAAGGCGTGCTGACGCGCGAAGAGGCCGACGAACTGATTGCCAAACGCGTGCAAGGTTACGAAGAAATTCACGCCAGCGCCAAAGCTACCGTAGCCAAGCGCAACAAGCCCACGAAGCTCAAACCCGTGCCGCCGGAAGATGACGGCTCAGAAGTATTTGCTTCCGGTGTTGCGCGCGAATCGCTCGACGAGGTATCGAAAGCGTTGAGCCTCGTGCCGCAGGATTTCAACGTCAATCCGAAGATGGTCAGCCAATTGGCACGTCGCGCCAAAATGGGCGCGGGCGAAGCGCCGATTGATTGGGGGTTTGCCGAAGGCTTGGCCTTTGGTTCACTGGTTCTTGAAGGCACTTCCGTTCGCCTGTCAGGGCAGGATAGCGGACGCGGCACATTCAGCCAACGGCATGCGATTTTGTACGACACGCACAACGGCAAAGCGTGGACGCCGCTCGAAGCCTTGGCGAAAGACAAAGTGCGCTTTGAGGTTTTCGACAGTTCGCTGTCTGAGGCTGGCGTGCTTGGTTATGAATATGGCTATTCGGTCGTCGCGCCCAACACGTTGACGCTCTGGGAAGCCCAGTTCGGCGATTTTGCCAATGGCGCGCAAGTCCACATTGATCAATTCATCGTCGCCGCCGAAGACAAATGGAAACAGCCTTCACGGCTAACGATGCTCTTGCCGCACGGCTATGAAGGACAAGGGCCGGAGCATTCCAGTGCGCGGCTCGAACGCTTCCTGCAACTCTGCGCCGAGAACAACATTCAGGTGTGCTATCCCACCACACCCGCACAGTATTTTCACCTGCTGCGCCGCCAGATGCGGCAGGAAGCGCAAAAGCCCTTGGTCGTGATGACGCCGAAGAGTTTGCTGCGCTCGCCGAATGCGGTTTCGACGATTGACGAATTTACCACAGGCGGTTTCCGCGCTGTGCTGCCTGATCCGGTTGCGAATGCCGAAAACGTCAAACGCCTCGTCCTATGCAGCGGCAAGGTTTATTACGATCTCAAAGCTGAAGCCACGCAACAAGGCTCCGATCACGTGGCGCTCCTGCGTGTTGAGCAGTTCTACCCGTTCCCGAAACAGGCGCTCGAAGATTGGTTCGCACAATTTGCGAACGCGACAGAAGTCGTCTGGGCACAGGAAGAACCGCAAAATATGGGCGGCTGGACGTTCATGCAACCACGTTTGGAGGCATTGACGGGACGCCGCAAAGTTCGTTACGCCGGACGAAGCGCGAGCGCAAGTCCTTCGACCGGGAATTATATTATTCACGGCTTAGAACAGGCGAAATTGGTGAAAGATGCCCTGGGCATCAAATAGAAATTTGAAAACAAACTACGAAACAGACGGAAGTAACGAAACAAACGAAAAGCGCGTGATCGTTGCCTGTAAGTCGCGTTGCACAGAGAAGCTTTCGATGGCTCGTCTGTCTGTTTTCTTATTTCCGTTTGTTTCGTAGTTTCCTTCTCTCTCCAATAATGCAAAAACAGAATCTACTTTTTGGCCTCGTCGGAATTATTTTAGGAGTCGCCGTCGGCTACTTCGCTACGCAGTCTATCAACAAAAACACGGCGACAGCCAGCAATGAGGCGGCTGCACCGATGGGCGCGCAACCGCAAATGCCACCGGTCGTGTTGGAGATGCTCAAGAAGGCTAATGATGAGCCAGACAACTTTGACGCGCAGATGCAGGTCGCCGCACTTTATCAGCAAATCGGGCGTCCCGAAAAAATGATCGAATTTCTGAAACGCGCCGTGAAGCTCAAACCAACGAATGTCGAAGCACTGCAAAACCTGACAAGTGCGTTGCTCGAAACTGGCAATAAAGCTGAGGCTGAAACGACTCTCAAACAACTCGAAAAAGCCGATCCGAAAAATCCCGCCCTTGCGGAACTGAAAAAACAGTTGAGTGGGAAATAAGACTGCTTACTTGATCAGTACATTCACTTGATTCGTTGACAGCCCATCCACATAAACTTCAATCGGAACAACACCGCTTTCGGGAAGGGTTCGTGGCAGGAAAATGTTAAGTTGATCTACGCCTGCGTAAAAGCCCTGCGCTCCAGCGTATATTACGGGGAGCGTTCTCTCACCGATTTTTGCCGTGACATTGTTTTTGCTGTCACGCCCACGAATGCCCGTACCAAACAGCAGCAGAAATACATTTTCGCTATCGCTGCTTATCGTAATCGGGAGCGCCACAAACTGATTCGTTGCCGCATCGAATTGCGCAACGGGTTCATACCTTTGCTCGCCATTACTTTTGACACGCTGCACAACTGCTGCGGCTAAACCCATTCCTGTAGAGTCAGCAGAAAATAAACCGGGGCTGGTGTTGACGATGTTAATTGCGCCTGATGCCAGGATATTTCCATTGGTGACGACAAAAATTTGCCCGATTCCTACTGGGATATACGTTGGCATCTGAAAATTGATTTGTGTCGGCGACACGTACAACAAATTGGCCAAATGTTCATTGCCGAGGAAGTCTTTGATAAAAACGCTACTCCCGGCTAGGGTCGTAGGCAAAGGCAACGACGTGGCCGCCTTTGTTTCGGCAGCGAGTTTGCTGCCAAATAAACTACCGAGCGATTCGGGAGCTAAATTTTGTGGCTGATAGTGTGCGGCGGATGTCGCAGTTACTGAATCAGCGCCCATCTCAGGTGTGATTTCGGCAACTACACGAAAGCCAAATTCTCCTATGCGCAAATTTCTTGTCCAGAAAAGCCTTGCCGACGATCTGCCCCATTCCTCTTTCCAATCATATGCTCCGCCTCTTTGGCAACCACCACCTAAGCCCCAGGCGCTGCCGTCTGTCGGCGCGCCAATGTAATTTGGATGCTCATCATCTAAACACCACTCCGCAACATTTCCGTGCATATCAAAAAGCCCCCAGGCATTGGAGTACCCGGTCTTTCCAACGTCAAGGAGCCAGTAGGAGGGCGAATAGGCAGCAGTTATGTCTTTAAAGTGTGCCAGCTTGTAATCCACCTGATCGCCAAATGAATACTCAGTAATTGTGCCAGCGCGACAGGCATACTCCCACTCAGCTTCCGATGGCAATCTGTACCTTCTTCCTGTGAATTTGGTCAATCGGTCGCAAAACTCTACGGCGTCATCCCAAAACATAAAATCTACAGGTTTCGTTTCTTCAAAATCTGTGAAGATTTTCTTGTGTGCCAAAACTCGATTTACCCTTGGCAAGGTGTCTGCCACGATATTCCACTGCCCTCTGGTCACTTCGTACTGCCCCATATAAAACGATTTGAGACTCACTTGATGCGCGGGCTTTTCTTCGGGATTCGGGCTGCGGTCATTGCCCATAATGAAGATGCCTTTAGGAATGCGGACTAACTCTAACGTGACGCCATTGATATTTTCTGTGTGTTTGCCAAAGGGCGCAGGCGCATTTGTGGCTTGCCCCAAGCTAAGAGTCGGCCACAGTATGGCGCAAAGGTTGATGAGTAGAAAGGCAGGCTGACGTGGGCACAGAATCCGGGCATTTGGCATAACGTAATTGCTCCTGAAAGAAGAATAGCGGCACTCTACAAAGGATTTCTGCCAGTTTTACAAAGCAATGTCACACTTTTTCAACCGTGACATTGGCAAAGAGGAGGGAGATTTTCTCCCAAAGCAAAGTCGCGACTTCCGATGAATCGTGGCAAGGTTTCCGTCACGCATTCATCATTTGCCGAGCTTGTGCTAACATCCCGCGTTCCGTCTCGCCCCGACAAGTTCTATTTTTAAGAGGCAAAATGTAATGGCAGCATCCAGTCTGGAGAAAATTGTTAGTTTGTGTAAGCGGCGCGGCTTCATCTTTCCGAATTCCGAAATCTATGGTGGCCTCGGTTCGACGTGGGATTATGGGCCGCTCGGCGTCGAGTTGAAAAATAACGTCAAACGCGCGTGGTGGCGTAGCGTCGTCTATGACCGCGAAGATATGGAAGGGCAGGACGCCGCGATTATTATGAACCGCCTGGTGTGGCGCTACTCCGGCCACGAAGCGACGTTTTCTGATCCGCTGGTGGATTGCAAAGAATGCGGCAAACGTTCGCGCGCCGATCACTTGATTGACGGCAAATGCGGCAACTGCGGTTCGACGAATTTGACGGAACCGCGCAACTTCAATCTGATGTTCAAGACGACCGTTGGCCCGGTCGAAAGCGACGACAACATCGCGTATTTGCGGCCTGAAACGGCGCAGGGCATCTTCGCCAATTTTGCCAATGTGCAGCAGGCGATGCGGCGCAAACTGCCGTTCGGCATCGCGCAAGTCGGCAAAGCCTTTCGCAACGAAATCACGCCCGGCAACTTCACGTTCCGCACGCGCGAGTTTGAGCAGATGGAAATCGAATACTTCTGCAAGCCGCCGCAGTTCTTGCAGGAAGGCGAAAAGAACGATGTCGAATTGCACGCCGAATGGGTCGAGCAGCGATTCAATTGGTACGTGAACCTCGGCATCCCGGCAGAGAAAATTCTCAAGCGCGAACAGGCCAAAGAAGAACTCGCGCACTACGCCAAAGCGACCGTGGATTTGGAATATCGCTTCCCTGGCTCGCTTGGCTTCAGTGAACTCGAAGGCATTGCGAACCGGCAGGATTATGACTTGTCCGCGCACAGCCGCGACATTCCCGAAGCCGATTTGACGCGGCTGAAATTGAACGCGAATACGGACACAACGGCGAAGCTGGATTACTTCGACGATGCCGCGACTGATCCGGCGACGGGCAAAAAAGGCGTACGCTATGTGCCGTATGTGATCGAACCTTCAGCGGGCGCTGACCGTGCGACGCTCGCGTTTTTGTGCGAAGCGTACAACGAAGAAGTCGTCAAAGAAGCGCCTGCCGACGTGCTCGCGCCGCTGCGTGAAGCCATCGCTGCTGCGCGCAAAAACCTTGAGAAGAAAATCGGCGAAGCGGAAAGAGCCGCCGCGAAAGGCGAGATTGGCAATCCAACTGCTGAGCAATTAAAAGCAATCAACGCCGCGCTCGAACAAGCCGAAACAGGTTTGCCGAACACGTTGCTGGACGTTGAAGAAGCGTGCAGCCTGCCCGGTGCAGATCGTGTGGAGCTGCTCAAGAAAGTTCGCCCGATTGCGGCGAAGCTTTGTGATGAATACACGCGCGTTGTTCTGAAACTGCATCCGCAGCTTGCGCCAATCAAAGTTGCTGTCTTCCCGCTCAAGAAAAACGAGCCGCGCATTGTTTCTGTTGCCAAGCAAATCAAAAACGATTTGCAGCCGCTGTTTCGCACCGTGTATGACGATAGTGCGGGCATCGGCAAACTCTACCGGCGGCAGGACGAAATCGGCACGCCGTTTTGCATCACGGTGGATTTCGATACGCTGGGCGAAGGCAAAGGCGAGAACTCAGCAGAGTTGCAAGACACTGTGACAGTACGCGAGCGCGATTCGATGCAACAGGAGCGCGTCAACATTGGCGAACTTGTGGCGTATCTCTCGAAAAGATTGAAATAACGATTAGCAGAGAAGCCCTGCTTGCTCCAGCGCTTCTCTGCCCTTGTTTCATCCCCCGGATGTTTCTAATGAATCTCTTTCAAGCAATCCTCCTCGGCATCGTACAGGGACTCACCGAATTTATTCCTGTCAGCAGCAGCGCCCATTTGATTCTGGCGGAACGAATTATGGGGCTGGGAAACGTGATGACACCCGAACAGATCACGGCCTTTACAGCAGTGATTCAACTCGGCACGCTGGCAGCGGTGATTATCTATTTCTTCAATGACATTATGAGCATCATTGTCGGGTTCATTGGCGGGAATCTGGCGATGCTGCAATCGCGGCAACAGCGCGGCACGCACAACGGCGCGAAGCTTGGCTGGCTGATTATTCTGGGGACGTTGCCTGTGGTCATCATTGGGTTGTCAGCGAAGAAACTGATTGAAGGCGCGTTTACTAAAAATCTGTATGTCATCGGCGTAAGCGTCGTGGTTTGGGCGGTGTTTTTGATGCTGGCTGAAATGTTTGGCACGCGACGGCGTGGCATGAATGAATTGCGCTGGGGCGATGCGCTGATTGTTGGCTTTGCGCAATGCTTCTCGTTGATTCCTGGCTCCTCGCGTTCCGGCACGACGATTACCGGTGCATTGGTGACGGGGCTGACGCGCGAAAGTGCGGCACGCTTTTCGTTTTTGCTTTCGATTCCGGCTATTGCAGGCAGCGGGATTTTAGAGATGAAAGAATTGCTCAAAGTCGGCGGGTTGCAGGGCATTGGGATGACGAACCTGATTGTCGCCACCTTAATTTCCGCCGTTGTTGGCTATTTGAGCATCGCATTTTTGCTGAGCTTTTTGCGCAAAAACTCCACGCTGATTTTTGTGGCGTATCGGCTGTTGGTTGGCGTGCTGATTCTGTGGCTGGTCTTTAGCGGGCGTGTTGCAGCGTAGGCTTCACCGCTCTCGGAAGGAATACAAACGCGCCGGACGATGCGCGCCCTCGGTGCGAATCTCATTCAATTCTTTGATCTGCCCCTGCGCCAGGATTTTCTTGCGAAAGTTGCGCTTGTCTACCGGCTTTTGCAGGATGATTTCGTAAACGCGCTGCAATTCCGACAGCGTGAATTTCTGCGGCAATAATTCATATCCCACCGTCGTCCATTCCAACTTATTGCGCAACCGCCACACGGCATAGTCCAAAATCTGCCGATGATCGAAGGCGAGCGGCGGCGGATTGAAAACTGAATGCCATTCGGCGGCTGCCGCATCGGAACCGGCTACGACCTGCTGCTGTTCACTATCCATGAGCGCAAAATAAGCTACGCTAATAACGCGCCCGCGCGGATCGCGGTGCGGTTCGCCAAAGGTGAACAATTGTTCGAGATAGACTTGCTTGACGCCAGCTTCTTCCTGCAACTCGCGCGCTGCCGCTGCTTCCAGCGATTCATCAATGCCGACAAACCCGCCAGGCAACGCCCAATGTCCTTTGAACGGTTCCCCGTCACGCCGAATTAGTAACACTTGCAGATCGTTCGCGGCAATTGTGAAGATTACCAAATCAACGGTCACAGCGGGGCGGGGATAGTCTTTAGTCATTGGTCTTCGGTCTTCGGTCTTGGACTTCGCCCTGCAAGTTGCAGCAAAGGCCCAAGACCAAATCTTATCCTTGCACATCAATAACATCGTGGCGAGTGATAATGCCGACGATGCGTCCGTATTCTTCGACCAGAATCGCAGGCGAATGCTTCAGGTATTTGATCGCACGTTCGGCTTCGACCGTTTCATTTACGACGGGGAAAGGCGCATCCATCACTTCGCTAACCGAGGCTTGCAATAACTCTCGATTGTTCAGCAGCTTCGCCATCAAGCGGCCTTCTCGCACACTGCCGACGCTGTTGCCATCGTCGAGAATCGGGATTTGCGAGAGGCCGTGCGTATTCATTAACTGCATCACATCGGCAACGCGATGCTCGGAACTCGCATAAATCAGGCGCGGCATCACGTCTGTCGCTTTCATTTCATTGAGCAATCCGACGGTCAACCGCTCAAAGCCGAGCAGACGTTTTTCCTTCATCCATTCATCCGACAAAAACTTCGACAAATAGCGTTCGCCCGTGTCGCAGACGATGAAGACAATCACATCTTCTTCGCTCGCGTTCTCGGCAACTTTCAAGGCCGCTGCCGCGAGTGTGCCGGTGCTGCTGCCGCAGAAGATGCCCTCTTCGCGCCCTAACCGCCGAGCGGTATTGAACGAATCGCGGTTTCAGTTATGTTGATGATGTCGTCAATGTATTTGAAATGCACGTTCTCGTGAATCACATCCTGCCCAATGCCTTCAACCAGATACGGCGCAGAGTCGGTGACGTGGCCGCTTTCTTTGTAGGTTTTGAAAATCGAGCCATAAGGGTCAGCGCCAATAATTTGACGCGGATTTTTTCTTTCAAATATCGCCTGCTGCCGCTGATCGTGCCGCCTGTGCCGATGCCGGAGACAAGCGCGTAATGCGCCCTTCCGTTTGCTCCCACAGTTCGGGGCCTGTTGAATGATAGTGCGCTTCCGGGTTGGCAGGATTGCCGTATTGAAAGGTCAAAATCGCGTTCGGCGTTTCGTGCGCAATGCGTTTCTGCCACGTTCAGATAGTGGTCAGGTGATTCGTGTTTGGCGGCGGCAGGAACGACGACAACATCAGCGCCTAGGGCTTTTAAGTAACGCACTTTTTCCTGACTGCATTTATCCGTCATCACAAACACACTGCGATAGCCTTTGATCGCGCAGGCGAGCGCGAGGCCGATGCCCGTATTGCCGCTGGTCGCTTCAACGACAGTGCCGCCGGGTTTTAGTTCGCCTAACCGCTCGGCGCGTTCGACCATTGCGATGCCAATGCGGTCTTTGACGCTGCCGCCGGGATTATGCGATTCCATTTTGGCCAGCACCAGCGGTTTTAGCCCTTTGGTTAGCTTATTAAGTTTGACTAGCGGCGTATGACCGACCGTTTCAAGAATATTGTTTTTGTAATCCATGGACATTCCTCTCCCCAGTTGTGCGCGGGACTTTTCATTACGAACAGGCAGACGAAATACTAATCGGAATGCCCGCCCGTGCGCTACTGTTTTATGCTGCGCCTGGGCAGGAAAAAGCCGCCACAGATGATGCAGAAAAAGGACAGATTCACACCGATCAAATCTGCGTGAACCTGTCCTTTTTTGCGTAATGTAAGGCGAAACTTTTGCCTACGCTTTCGCTACCAACTGCCGCAGCACATACGGCAGGATGCCGCCGTGCAGGTAGTATTCGACTTCAATCGGCGTATCAATGCGCAGCGTGACCGGAACCTCTTCCCGTCACCGCTCGCGCGATGAATTACCAGCGTCACATCCATCATTGGTCGCAGTCCTGCTTCCAACCCACTCAGGTCGAAGCTTTCAGTGCCGTCCAGTTTCAGGCTTTGCGCGCTCGTGCCTTTTAAACTGGCACGGCAGCAGCCCATGCCGACTAAGTTGGAACGGTGAATGCGCTCGAAGCTTTGCGCGATAACGGCATTCACGCCGAGCAACCGCGTGCCTTTGGCGGCCCAGCTCGCGCGGAACTGCCGGTGCCGTATGCCCCTGCCCGGCGACGACGACTCGCGGCGTGCCCGCTTCCTGATATTTCATCGCCGCATCGTAAATGCTGAGTTGTTCGCCAAGCTCGGTTGCAGCACTGGCCACGCCGCCTTCGACGCCGGGCACCATCAGGTTTTTAATGCGGACATTGGCGAAGGTGCCGCGCGTCATCACGCGATCATTACCGCGCCGTGAACCGTAGGAATTGAAATTCGCTGGCGTGACGCCGTGTTCCCAGGAATACGCCAGCGGGCGAAGTGGCTTTGATCGAACCCGCAGGCGAAATGCGGTCGGTCGTGACCGAATCGCCGAAGATCGCCAGTGCGCCCGCGCGCCTGTGATGCTGGCCGCCGTGCCCGCGTTCATGCCGAAGTTTTCAAAGAAGGGCGGTTGCCGGGAATTGTGGTCGAGTTTTCATCCCACTTGTACACATCGCCCGTCGAACTCGGAATTTCATTCCACAACGGATTTTCCTCTGACGTAAAATCGCTGTAGAGGCGACGATAGGTTTCAGCATCCATTGCCGCGCTCATCACGGCTTTGACTTCGTCGAGTGTCGGCCAGATGTCTTCAGAAATACGTCTTCGCCGTTCTCACCTTTGCCAATTGGATCTTGCGTAAGGTTCGTATCTACGCGACCTGCGAGCGCAAAGGCGACGACGAGCGGCGGCGACATCAAGAAGTTCGCTTTGATGTTTTGATGCACGCGCGCTTCAAAATTGCGATTTCCTGACAGTACTGACGCGGCAACGAGATCGTTTTTCACCACCGCTTCCTCAATGCCTGCGTCGAGCGGGCCGGAATTGCCGATGCAGGTCGTACAACCATAGCCGACGGTATTGAAACCGAGTTGATCCAGATAGCTTTGCAGCCCGGTTTTATTGAGGTATTCCGTCACAACGCGCGAGCCAGGGCCGAGCGAAGTTTTCACCGCTGGACGTACGGTCAACCCTTTCTCTACCGCTTTTTTCGCCACCAATCCTGCGGCAAGCATCACACCAGGATTAGAAGTGTTCGTGCAGGATGTAATCGCCGCAATCAACACGTCACCGTGTCCCACGTTCACCGACATTCGCGCCTGCTCGGTCGGCGCTTCGTAGACGCGATCCGGCGTCGGACGATTGTTCATCATCTCGGTTTCCGTCCACGCGCTGGTGTTCTCTTTGGTGGTTTTATCGGTTTTGGTTTTCGGCACGGTTTCCGAATCCTGCGAGCCGCCGCCCGTCAACGCACGTTTGACTTCGTGCGGACGAATGCCGACGGTCGCGCCGAAGCGTTGCGTCAATTCTGCAATCGGTTTGTTGTATCCGCTTTCGTTGATCGGCTTGTGAAAGAGTTCGGTGAATTTGACCTTGAGTTGCTGTAATTCAATGCGATCCTGCGGGCGCTTTGGCCCCGCGACGCTCGGTACAACATCAGCCAGATTCAATTCCAGCGTTTGGCTGTATTCAATGTCGCCCGCCTTCGGCATGCCGAACAAACCTTGCGCCTGAAAATAATTTCTAAACGTTGCGACCTGTTCTTCGCTGCGGCCTGTAGCCAGCAGGTAATTGCAGGTTTCTTCGTCAATCGGGAAAAAGCCCATCGTCGCGCCGTATTCAGGAGCCATATTCGCAATCGTCGCACGATCCACGAGGGACAGCGACGCCGCGCCTTCGCCGAAGTATTCGACAAACTTGCCGACGACTTTTGCCTTACGCAGCATTTCGGTGCAGGTCAGCACGAGGTCAGTCGCCGTCACACCTTCGCGCAGTTCGCCGTGCAGGTGGAAGCCGACAACATCCGGTGTCAGGAAATAGACAGGCTGGCCGAGCATTCCCCGCTTCTGCTTCAATGCTGCCGACGCCCCAGCCCACGATACCGAGGCCGTTAATCATCGTCGTGTGCGAGTCGGTGCCGACGAGCGTGTCGGGATAATAAACGCCGTCTTTTTCGAGCACGCCTTTTGCCAGATATTCGAGGTTGACCTGATGCACAATGCCAATGCCGGGCGGCACGACTTTGAAGGTATCGAACGCCTGCATCCCCACTTCAAAAAATTCGTAGCGTTGGCGATTGCGCTTGAATTCGATTTCCATGTTTTTCGTCAGCGCGTCCGACGTGCCGAAGAAATCCACTTGGACAGAGTGATCCACAACTAAATCAACGGGTACGAGCGGTTCGACGACTTTGGGATTTTGCCCAGCCCCGCGACGGTTGAACGCATCGCCGCCAAATCCACGAGCAACGGCACGCCCGTAAAATCCTTGCAATACGATGCGCAGACGACGAAGGGGATTTCTGCGGTGCGCGTTTCGCTCGGCTTCCAATTCGCCAGCACGCGCACATCGCCTTCGCTGATCTTGAGGCCGTCAAAATTGCGCAGCACCGATTCCAGCACGATGCGAATGCTGACGGGCAATTTGGAAATCGCGGCGATGCCTTCTTTTTCGAGTTGCGGGAGTAATAAAAAGGGCGGATTCTCCGTTTCCTGGTCGTGAATGATTGGCGTGAATTGAAAAGATTGGGGTGACATAGTTCCTCGTGGTGAAAATTGGGGTCTCAATCGAAAAGAGCGAGTGTAAGGGCTGGCGTGAGAAATCGTCAAGGAAGGCAGACGGCAGAAAAACGACGAAACAGACGGAAATAACGAAAGGTACGAAAAAGGCAGAACCATTTCGTGTCTTCCGTTATTTCCGTCTGTTTCGTAGCAAATCAAGAACACTTCGACCACGAGCAATCCGGGCACGTGTCACATCCACCATTGCGAAACAGATTCGTCGAACCACATTCAGGGCAACTCTTGCCGGTCAGCCGTTGCGCTGTCCCCTCTGATTTTGCCACTGCATCCTGCAAACCACTCAACCGCCGCTGCGTAATCAACAGGCATTCCGCTACCGCTTGTTCGGGCGAAGTAATCAACCGCTGATTGAAAAAGAGCGCGTGCGTCCCCGTAATTTTATTGAGGATTTGCGCGACTTGTTCACGCTGAACCGCCGCGCAACATCTTGGACGCGAGCATCCCGACGCTCGAAGACAGCGGCCCAGCAAACACTTCGAGGATTTGTTGCCCGTCGGTTCGTTGTCACATATAGGTTTTGCCCATCAAACGGAATCTGCCACGTGAATCCTGTCAATTCCCGCGGACGATTGACGCGCGTTGCGGCAGGCAATGATGCGAGGGACAATTGTGGCGCTGGCGTTGGTTGCGGCGTCGGTTGCGTTGTTTGCATCGTCGTCAATACTTGTTCCTCGCGCGAGCCGTCGCGGTAATAACTCACGGCTTTCACGCCAAACTTCCACGCCAGCCGATGCACGCGATCTGTATCATCTAGCGTGTAACTGGCAGGCGCGTTGACCGTCTTAGAGATACTATTGTCGACGTGGTGCTGAAAGGCCTTGAGCATCAGCAAATGTTCATCGGGCGTAAGGGAATGCGCATCTACGAAATAGTCGGGCAATTCGGCGCGCCGTTTTTCAATTTGTTCTGCCGCTGCTTCGACTGAAGTTTCATTCAACGGATCAAGCGCGATGCCGAGCGCCTGCGCCGCCAGCGGATGCGCGTAGACTCGTTTGCCGAGTGTATCTTTACGCACGTAGGCATATGAAAAATTCGGCTCGCAGCCGGAACTGGTTTCCGCGACAAGTGAAATTGTGCCGGTCGGCGCAATCGTGGTGACTTCGTAATTGCGCGGCGTGAGCGGTGTGCTGCGATCTATGCCGATTTCTTCGTAGAGCAATTGTTCATACGCTTCCCGGTTCGGAGCAAATTCCGGCATCACGCCTTTTTCTGCGCCGAGGGCGAGCGATGCCTGCCAGGATTCACGCCGAATAAATTGCATCAGCTCTTCCGCAAAATTGGCCGCCTCTTCGTTCCCATATTTCATCTGTTTGTGCAGCAGTAAATCGGCAAAGCCCATAATGCCTAAGCCAATGGGGCGCGTGCGATGGACGACTTCATGAATTTGCGCAAGCGGCCAATCGCACACGTCTACGACATTATCGAGAAAGCGCACGCACCAATAAATATCGCGTTGCAACCGCTCCCAATCGAGATCATTGCGCTTGCGATCAAAATACTTCGCCACGTCTAACGAACCGAGGTTGCACGCATTGTAATCGTGCAAAAGCTGTTCGGCGCATGGATTCGACGCGCGCTTTGGCCCCATCGAATTCATCAGCGGATTGTTACGATTGACGTTGTCTATGAAAATAATTCCTGGCTCGGCCCATTGATGTGTCGAGGCGATAATGCGTCGCCACACATCAGGCGCGAAAACCATTCCAGGCTGCGGCGGTTCCTGTCCGTTGTAAGTATATTGGCCGCCCGCGTTGTTATTCGCTCTGGGATCGAAGACCGCGCGTGTCCAGGGCTGGCCATTAAATTCAGTTGGGAACCATTCATTGTTTTCGACGGCTTCTAAAAACTTATCTGTGACCGTGACGGAAATATTGAAATTCGTCAGGCTTTTCTGATCGTTCTGGCATGAATGAAGCGCAGGATGTCAGGATGTGCGACGGATAAA
Source organism: Blastocatellia bacterium (assembly GCA_046331525.1). Classification (GTDB taxonomy): domain Bacteria; phylum Acidobacteriota; class Blastocatellia; order RBC074; family RBC074; genus JAFDVL01. The sequence continues at coordinate 55,906 of JAXLQQ010000022.1, read as the reverse complement.
ATGCCCATATTCGCACCGCGTGCCGCACGCCGCCCTGCTTCACGACTTTCGGCATGGTGTTCACGATTTGCATAAACGAAACCGGGCCGGACGCCGCACCGCGCGAATCGCTCACAGACGAACCCGCCGGGCGCAAACGTTCGTACGTCATCCCGGTTCCGCCGCCTTGCTGATGCACGAGCGCGCAGTATTTGGCGTGATCCATAATTTCTTCGGAGCGTAGGCACCGGCAGTACGAAGCAGGCGGCGAGCATCGCCTTCGGTTTGCCATGTTGACGAGACAGGGCGTGTTGGGGACAAACAGGCGGGCGCGCAGAATCTCACGCATGGTTTCGGTAAATTCATCGCGGCGGCGCGCTTCGGTTTCGGCGCGTGCGACAAAGGTCACGACTCGCTCGACAATGTCGTCCCAGGTCTCAGTGGGATTTCCGGCGCCATTTTGATCTTTCAGCGCGTAGCGTTTGGCCACGACTTTTTGTGCGTTGAGACTGAGTTGGGTTTTCGCTGTGAGTGTAGCTGACGTCATAAATTTGGATAACCTCGTGAAATAAAAATCCGATTGGGGAATACTGCGCAACAAGCCCCCTTGCAGGCAATCGTTATTCCGCTTTGTGTCCCGGCACATGACTTGCCACAAGACTATTTTATGACAGAAAGCCAAAATCTCCCCACTTCCACCGTCTATGGCCCGGTAAATTCCTGGCGCGTCGGGAAATCGCTCGGCATTGATTTGTTGTTTACGAATTCAATTTGCTCGTTTCGTTGCGTCTATTGCCAACCGGGGAAAATTAACGAACACAATGGCAGCAGTGCGGAAAATTTACGTGCCGACGGAAAAGGTGATGACCGATTTGCAAGCCAGCGCCTGGCACGAAGCTGATGTCATTACCTTTTCTGGCAACGGCGAACCCACACTGGCCGCAAATCTGGGCGAGGCTATTCAACAAATCAAAGCCTTCACCGGCGAACCAATTATTGTGCTGACGAACGCTACGCTGCTGAACGATCCAGCAGTCAGAAACGATCGCAGGCAGCCAAATAAAATCTTTGCAACTCGACGCGGCCACAGATCACACGCTGCAACTCGTGGATCGTCCTGTCGCGGGCGTTACCGTACGCAGTATTATCGAAGGATCAAAGCGTTGCGGCAGGAATATCGTGGGCATTTGGCTATTCAGACGATGTTGCTGCCTGTGAACGAAAACGAAATCACCGCTCGCCGCCCTGCTTAAATGAAATCCCGACCAGACGAAGTGCAACTGAATACACCTTCTCGTCCTGTCCCGCGCGAATGGATTTTTGAATCCCGTGGCAATCATCAGGCGACTTTTGAGAACGCCGCAAAATTACGCGTGCCGAGTTCTTGAAAAACTAACGGCGATAGAGCAACAGTTGCGCGCCCTGACGGGGCTGGCAATCACGCTGAAACGAGGCTGAACAAGACGCGCTATCCCGCCAGAAAAACCGACCGTTAAAAATCGGTAATGGCAATCGCCACCAGCCGCGCAATCCTGCAATTACCGCGCTGTGCTCCTGTAGCTCAGGTGGATAGAGCATCTGCCTTCAAATAGAGCCTGCACAGAGAATCGTAATTTGTACAGTGGAGGGTGTGCTATATCGGTGAATCTCTAAGGAAGCCTACGGGATTCTATATGACAACACCGGAGTAAAACCTCGCGATTACTTTTGTGAAAGGTGTGTATGTTAAGTGCGATGATGAATGGCGTTTCGCACTACGAAAACAAAGGTGATTTAGGAGTTGCGAAAGCTAATGATTTAGTCGAGAAAGGCCATCTGGTTTTATTTCCCTCGACTGAACATGCTGCGCCTTTTGACCTTGTTGCTTACGATGGAGAAAGATTCCCACGAGAGTGCAAGTCAAGTATCGTGACATGGTAAACGGTGCCCTACAGGTTAATTTGATTAACCGGGTGGGCAGACAAAAACGGTTCTCTTTATGGTAAGCCAGTTGATAAGTGTCAAGCTACGCCTTCTGTGTTTATTGCCCAGAGACAGACAATGTTATCATTTCCAAAGCAGATGAGGTGAATATTTGTATGACGCTTAGATTGAAGTCTCCTAAATAATCAGGCTAAGAACGTTCGTTTCGCTGATGATTACACGAGGGTTCCGTAGAGGCCACGCATCCAGCTGCAATGCCTAAGATATGGCCCAGACCACAACTCGATTCTGAGCCTGGGGAAATCCAGGGTGGTAGGCTAAGCAGAGGGTCGCACGTTCGAGTCGTGCCGGGAGCACCAGTTTTTCTCAATAATTCTCCTCTTTATTTTTTATGCGCTACATCGTTCAAGGTGCCGGAGCGATTGGTTGCCTTGTTGGCGGCTCGTTGGCCGACACGGGCGCGGACGTTGTGCTGATCGCACGTCCCGCGCAGGCCGAAGCCATTAATCAGCATGGGCTGACGATTCATTCCGTCTTTCATCCGACCAAACACGTCACGAATGTCAATGCCGTCACATCGCCGCGCGAACCGACGCCGCAGTCGGGCGATATGCGATGCCGGCGTTGCTTCGCAGACGAATCAATGCATTCACGAATTGCACGAAGTCTTCCCGCAGGACACGCCGCTCTTTTGCCTGCAAAACGGCGTGCGCAATGAAACGACGGCTGCCGAACGGTTCCTGCACGTCTACGGTGTGATGATTGCGGCGTGCGTGAATTATCTGGAGGCAGGCGTAGCGGCGCATACGCTGAAACAGGATTTGGCAATTGGGAATTACCCGCTCGGCTGCGACGAAATCGCTACAAAGGTTGCGCAGGATTTGGCGAAGGCCGGTTTCAATGCGGTGCTATCAGCGCACGTAATGGCGGCGAAGTGGGGCAAGCTGGTGTTGAATTTGACGAATGCGTTGCTCGCGGCAACCGGGCATCATTTACAGCTTGCGTGGAATCTGCCCGAAGCTAGTTTGCTGATGGCAGAAGTGCAGGAAGAAGGCTTGCGCGTGGTCGAAGCCTCCGGCATTCCGCTCAACGAAGGCAATAGCCCACTGGATGTGTACGCGATGACGCGCCGCGCGCGCGAAGTCGGCGAAAGCGCACCGAATGAAGAAGCGATTCGCGCGGCAGAAAATTTGCCCGAAGAACACCGCACGTACGTCTCGACTTGGGTGGATTTACAGCGGCAGCACGGCGAATGCGAGGCCAGTTATCTGAACGGCGAAATCCTGTTGCTCGGCGAAAAATACAACCTTCCGACGCCGTATAATTTCGCCTTGCTCGATCTGGTGGAACGAATGGCCGCGCAGCATACGCCGCCGGGGCAGTATTCAATTGCAGCGGTGCGGGAACTGATTGAGCAAAAGAAAGCGGAGTTGACGCCGCCAGTGCCCTAGTCCTTATTGATTTCCGCGCCTGCCGATTTCGGCGCGCAAAAAGAAGCTGCCTTCCGTTACGACTTTTTCTCCTGCACTCACGCCACTCACGACCCGCACAGCATCACCGACCTCCTCGCCCAGTTGGAGCTTGCGCATTTGAAACTGCCCGCCGCCCAGCGCGACAAACACGGCCTGCTCATTGCTGATGATTTGCAGCGCGGCCTTCGGCACCAAAACGGCTCCCTGCGTGCCCGCGGTATTTAAGGCAACATCCACGAACATCCCGATTTTTAAGGCTTGATTGGGGTTTGGCACTTCGATACGCGCCTGCGCGGTGCGCGTGTTCGGGTCAACGCGCGGATCAATGTAAGAAATCGTGCCGCTGAATTGCCGACCCGGATATGCGGGCGCAGTGACCGTGACGCGCGCGCCGATGCGCATTGTGTTGAAGTCTTTTTCGTAGACGTTCGCCATTACCCACACTGTCGTCAAATCCGTTACAGAAAACAAACTGTCGGCTATTGTGACGACCTGCCCGACGTTGATGCTGCGTGTCGTGATAATGCCGGACGACGGCGCAGGCACGGCAACCTCTGAAGTCACCGTCGCTGCGTTTTTCAAGTTGTCAATTTGCGCATCGCTCAGGCCGAGCAATTTGAGCTTTTGCCGGTGGCTGGCGTGTTCAGCGTGATGTTCCTGTAATCGGGCGTCCACTTCCTGTTTTTCCTGCACGCTGATCGCGCCGATTTCGGCGAGCTTGCGATAGCGCTCGGATTGCGCAATGTGCAGATTCAAATTGGCTTCGACCTTCAAATATTCCATCTGCTCCTGCGCCAGATCAGTACTGAAAATCGTGGCCAGCGTTTGGCCTTTTTTTACGGCATCGCCCAGCTGCGCATTGACTGCGGTTACGCGCCCCCCGACCAGCGGCGTCACGCGCGTTTCTTTGTAAGCGTTGGCCTGCACCGTGCCCGTCGTGCGCAATTGGTTGGCGACTGCCTGGGTTTTGACTTCGGCCACTTGCAGTTTGATGCGCTCAATCATTTCCGGCGGTAAAGTCAAGTCGCCTTTGCCTGTAGGCATAGGCATTTCGCTGCCGGAAACCGATTCAACGCTGGGGACTTCGCGGCCAGCGGTTTGCCCGCCGAGGCTTTCGACGGTAGGAACTTCGCGACCTGCGGTGCCAGCCGTCGGTACTGGACGACGCCACAACGCAACAGCCAGCGCCAATACGACCACGAGCGCCAGCGCCGCGATAGCCAATATCCAGCGGCGTTTTGTGGGTGCGCGCAGTTCTTGTTCCTGGTCATTTTCAGTCATAACTCATTTGCCCAGTTCCGCGCCTGTCACGGTTTCCAATTCAGTCCGTGCGACGTAGTATTCCTTCAGTGCTGCCGTGTAACTCATCTGCACTTCCACCAACCGCCGCTGCTCGGCCAGCACTTCGGTGATACGCGAATAGCCGAGGTCGAAGCTGGAGCGCACGACGCGCAGATTGTTTTGAGCTGCCGCCAGTAGTTCCGTATCGTAGGTTTTCAGCACACGCGCTGCGCCTTCCCATCGCACATAGGCCGCCGTGACTTCGCGCCGAATCATGGTTTCGACGAATTCACGCCGCAACCGCGCCTCTTCGCTGGCCGCGACAGCCGCTTCGATGTTGCCTTGATTTTTGTTGCGCAGCGGCAACGTCAGGCTGACGCCCGCCCGCACCATTCCCGTCCGCATTCCGACCTGTTCCAACGCGCCATCGTGCGCGAAGCCGAATTGATCGAAGCGCCATCGTTGAAAACCGAGTTCGGCAAACAAGCTCAAATCATATTTCCCTTCGGTTTTTGCCTGTTCGATCATCGCTGCCGCAACCGCTTCCGCTGCGCGTGCCGCCTGTAAATCCGGGCGTGAGTTGAAGGCCGCTTGCAGCAATTCCTCTTTGCCAAGCGCAACCGGCAAAGCGACAAATTCATCACGCCAGCGCAGGTCTTCTTCGGTGCCGAGCAGCGCTTTTAATTCTTCGCGCAACACGGCCACGCGGGCAATGTAAGTTTGTTTTTGCGCGTCGAGCTTGCTGACTTCGACCTGTAGTTGGTTTTGTTCGAGCGGTGCGCTTGCGCCTTCGGTGACGCGCGCCTGAATGATGCGATAGGTGTTTTGATTTAATTCGAGCAGACGATTGCTCAGATCAAGATTGCGCTGCGCTTCGACGGCCTCGCCGTACTTGATGCGCACGTCAGCCGTGAGTCGGCGTTCGCGTTCGGCGACTTCGTAGCGCAAGCGTTGTAATTCGCGTTCGGCCACTTCGATCCGCCGCGCGCGCCGCCCGCCTGCTTCGAGCGGCAATGTCATCATTACCGAACCTGATTGCATGCTGCTATCCATCAGGCCCGACAAGCCCGAAGTTTCCAGCATCGGATTCGCGCGCAGTCCCGCCTGTTTCAATCGCCCGGCAGCGATGTCGAGTTGTTTACGATCCGCTTGCAGGTTCTTGTTATTCGCCAGCGCGTATTTGATCGCATCTTTCAACCCGATTTCATTGAGTTGGGCCAAGGCAACGGTTGCCAGGGAAAAGAACAGGGCAAGAATGTTGCGCAACAAAAACAGCATTTTCAGCCCCAACAGGGCACGGTTTTCCTGAGGTTGCGCTACCGCTCCGCCCCGGACTCCCGGATTTCGCCCCCTTGGGACTTGGGTTTTCGCTGCCATTTGATACTTCATCGTCAAACCAACGCGCACTGCTTGTGCATCGTCGCGTTGCCTCGATTAGCGTTTTTGTATTTCTTTGTATACGAATTTTGCCAATTCCTGAATTTGTTCTTCACTTAACTTGTCTTGAAATGCAGGCATCACGCCGGAACCGTTTTTGATTTGCGTTTCGATCTGCGCGAGCGAACGTTGCATTGGCAAACCAGTGGTGAGTTTCGCGCCCACACCGCCCTCGCCATTGTTGCCGTGACAGGTGGCACATTGTTGGCTCGCGAATAATGCGCGCGTGGCGGCTACGTCCTTCACGGCAATTTCGCCGGACGAAGTTTGCCCACAGGCGGCGGCGAACAGGGCAAGTAAAATTACGAGTGATTTCATAAGCTTCATTGGGTTGTCTCCAGGGGTTGTTGTGTAAAATTATGCGATTCGTTTCGCCATAAAAATATCTGGTTTGCCCGGCCCATTCGCATCTGGCAAAACGCCGACGATGACAAAGCCGAGCTTTTGATAAAACGCATAGGGATGCTGCCGCAGGTTTTGGATTTGCTTGATGTGCGCGAAAACATCCGGATACAAATCAGCATTGGATAATGAAGTGCGATTGTCCTCATCATCGGTGCCGAGGTAAAGCGTGGTTGCGCCTCGCGCTTTGATGATCCCTTCCAAATCTTGCACCAACGCCCGCGCAATGCCTTTCCGTCGTTCAGTCGCTTTGACTACTAACGGATGCAATTCCCAGGCGTGTCCGCTGTACTCGCAAATGCCGCCAATCCAGCCCAGCACATTGCCCGTTTCATCAATGGCAATGCGGCTGACGCGATCTGCGGCCAGCGATTCCTGCACTTCCTCTAGCGCTGCCTTCAGTGTCGGCCAGGCTTTCGGCGCGTGTTCCTGAAACGAATCGTAGAGGATTTGTGCGCACTGTTGTAGCGCGGTTTGGTTGTTAGTTTGGAGGTCAACAATCTGCATAAATCATCTGCTATTTGATGAGCAGTCCTTTTTCCGTTGCGTGTTCTCGTGCAGATGCTGAAGCGGTTTTCTTTCCCGCCTTTAGCTCGCGTTCGCGCAGCCAAAAGAATATTACGGGCGTTACGACTAACACGTGCAGGAGCGAACTAACCATCCCTCCGAGTACCGGCGTTGCCAGCGGTTTCATGACTTCTGAACCGGCCCGCGAACTCCACATAATCGGCAGCAAACTGGCGACAATTGTGGAAACGGTCATCACTTTGGGACGCAAACGCAGCAGCGCGCCTTCGGTAATCGCCGCCATTAGATCGAAGCGTGTCATTGCTTCGCCCGTGACCGCTTTCTCTGCTTGTTTGCGTGCAACGGCTTCTTCCAGATAAATCACCATCACTACGCCAGTTTGTACAGCGGTTCCAAACAACGCGATGAAGCCGACCCAAACCGCAACCGAAAAATTGTAGCCCATCGCGTACAGCAGGAATACACCGCCCGTTAGGGCAAAAGGTACTGCGAGCAAGACGTGTGCCGCTTCGAGGAACGAATTGTACGTCAGGTACAACAGCAGAAAAATTACTACGAGCACAATCGGCAACACGATTTGCAATCGTTCTTTAGCGCGCAACTGGTTTTCATATTCACCGCTCCATTGAAAATAATACCCAGCGGGCAATTGGATACTCGCCTGCAACGTTCGTTTTGCCTCTTCCACAAAACTGCCGACATCACGGCCCCGCACGTTCATCACAACCGTCGCGCGCAGCAGCCCGTTTTCGCTCGAAATCATGAACGGCCCGTTTTCACTGGTGATCGTCGCCACTTGGCCGAGCGGGATTTGCTGTGGCCCGACTAGAACATTTGCAATTTGGCGCAGATCGCTGCGATATTCGGGGGCGTAGCGGACACGAACCGGGAAGCGTTGCCGACCTTCAATCGTCACACTCAGATTCGTTTCTCCCACGGCTTTTTCAATCACATCCTGCACGTCGCCAACCGTCAGGCCATAACGCGCGGCGGCTTCCCGATTGACTTTGATGTTGAGGTACGGTGCGCCCGCGATTTGTTCGGGATAGACATCATTCGCGCCGGGAATTTGATTCAGCAGCTTGGCCGCTGTCTGCGCACTGTCTTCGAGTGTCTTGAGGTCGTTGCCAAAAATCTTCAAGCCCACCTGCGTGCGAATGCCGGTCGAGAGCATATCAATGCGATTGCGAATCGGCTGTGTCCAGATGTTGGTGACGCCGGGCATACTGACTTTTGCGTCAAGTTCGGCAATCAGTTTTTCGCGCGTCATTCCCGGTCGCCATTGCGCACGCGGCTTCAGGTGAATGACGGTTTCGATCATGTTGGTGGGCGAAGGATCGGTCGAAGTTTCGGCGCGTCCCGGCTTGCCAACAGCCCATTCAACTTCAGGAACGCTTTTGATGATGGCGTCCTGTTTGCTCGTGATTTCCAACGCCTGTGGCAACGAAACGCTCGTGTCGGTCACGGGCATAAACATAATGTCGCCCTCGTCGAGCGTTGGCATGAACTCGTTGCCAATCGGATGCATCCGTTCAATGAGGCCAGCGAGCAGCGGAAGATTTGCACGCCGCACGGACGGCAACCAACTTGCCGACGTTGCCAGCAAAAGCGCGATCAGCAATAAACACAGGGCAGCGGCGATGGTTAATAAGCGGTGTGTGAGTGCAAAACGCAGCAGCGGTTTGTACATCCACTGCAAAAAACGCATGACAGGGTTGTCTTCTTCTTTGTGGAATTTACCACCAAGTAAGAAGGTGCACAGCACAGGCACGAATGTCACGGCGATAATCGTTGCGCCGACCATCGCGAACGTTTTTGTGAAGGCGAGCGGATGAAACAGCTACCTTCCTGCCCGGTCAACGCAAAGACGGGAATGAACGCCAAAATAATGATCGCCATCGAAAAGAACACCGGACGCCCGACCAGTTGCGTTGCGTCCAGCACAGTATCCCAAACCAGTTGACGATCTTTCGGATCAACCTGTCGTTTTTCCAAATAGCGAAAACAGTTTTCTGTCACGACAATGCCCGCATCTACCAGCACCCCAATCGCAATCGCAATCCCCGCCAGCGACATCAGATTCGACGTGATGCCAAAGTAATGCATTAACAAAAACGAAGTCAGCACGGCGAGCGGCAACGGCAGTGTGACAATCAAAATCGAGCGAAAGTGAAACAGGAAAATGATGTGTGCCAACGTAACAAGCAGGATTTCTTCAAACAGCGAAACTTTCAGGGTATCAACCGCGCGGTTAATTAGTTCAGTGCGGTCGTAAAACGGCACGATCTTCGCCTGCGGGCAGGCCGTTTTTCAGTTCTTCGATCTTTTTGCTTGACGGAGTTAATGACATTCAGCGTGTCTACGCCATAGCGCGCCACCACTACGCCGCCCACAGCTTCTTTGCCGTTTTTGTCGAGCGCGCCTTGCCGAAACGCGCCGCCGATTTTCACGTTGGCTACGTTCTTCCATAAATCGGCGTACCACCGCGCGAAGCGATGACAATGTTGGCAATGTCGTCGGTGGACTGAATCAAACCAATGCCGCGCACGACTGTCCACGTGCCGCCGGATTCAATGACATTGCCGCCGACATTGTTGTTGCTGCGTTCGACGGCTGAAACAACAGCGCTCAGCGGCAGGTCATAGACCCGCAAACGGTTTGGATCAACATCAATTTGGTATTGCTGCACATAGCCGCCAATGCTCCCGACTTCGGCCACGCCCGGCACCGCGTTGAGTTGATACCGCACAAACCAATCCTGCAACGAGCGGAGTTCAATCAGGCTGTGCGAGTCGCTTTCGAGCGTGTACCAAAAAAATCTGGCCGACGCCCGTTGCATCCGGGCCAAGCGTCGGTTTCACGCCGCTCGGCAAATTACCGCTCACCAGCGTCAATCGTTCCAGCACGCGCGTCCGTGCGAAATACAAATCCACGTTGTCCTCAAAGATGACGTTGATCATCGAGAAGCCAAACGCCGACTGTGAACGTACGACTTTTACCCCAGCCAAGCCTTGTAAATTGACGGTCAGCGGATAGGTAATTTGATCTTCGACTTCCTGCGGGCTGCGCCCTGGCCAATCCGTAAACACAATCACTTGGTTTTCGCTCAAATCAGGGATCGCATCAATCGGCGTGTGCAGCAAGGCATAGTAGCCCCAGCCTGCCAACGCCAAATACAACGCGACGATCAGAAAGCGATTGCGCAGCGAAAATTGGATGAGTCGATTGATCATTGGGTTTTTGGTCTTTGGCTTTTGGTCTTTGTTTTACCAAAGACCAAAAGCCAAAGACTAAAGACCGCCTTGCTATTTCAAGCGAAGCGGAAACTCCATTTTTCCTTCGGTTGCGCTGTTTTTGTACGCGATATGTGCTGTCCAGGTGCCCGCCATTTCCAAATGTACCGTAGCCTGGTAAATGCCGGGCGTGTTAGTGGTCAGCAGCTTCACGTTATTTTTCATATACGGCATCGTGGGCGGCATCGCGGGCATGTCAATGAACATCGTGATGGCCCCTACATCTACGGGCTGCCCAGCGGCATTGCGGAATTCGACGGTGAAGTCGTTGTCGCCGTCTTTCAACTGGCCTTGTGCGTTAAGCAGTGTAGCGGTGATGTCGCCGGATTTGCCTGACGCGATGGTTTTGCCGGTACTGGCGGTGTTGCTCGTTGCGGTGGAAGCCCCAGGACTCGCGCCGTTGCTGGCGGCAGGTTCATTGCAGGCTGTAAAAACGGTAAGCAGGAAAGCGAAAGAGGAGAGCAGCAAGAATTTAGTTTTCATAAAGTCCTTGTTTGGTTATTGCACGACGACCTTGCCGCGCAGCATGTCCATCCCGCAGGTGAAGTTCAGCGTGCCTTCTTCAGTCGGCGTGAATTCAATGCTCACAGGTTTATGCAGCGGCAATGGTTTGGTGATGTGATAGGTGGGGAAGGTTACTTCGGTGCCGCACGTCTGGGCGGTTTGACGAATGAAAATCAGGCGCACAGGCACGCCACGCGGCAACGATAATTCCTTTGGTTCAAAGCCTTTTTTCGTGATTTTGACCGTAATGGTTTTGCCAGGCTTGCGGCTGGGCGCGGCGCTTAGCCCCGTCAACAACAGCAGCCCTGCACAGCATAGCGCGATGCGGCTCTTCATAAGTGAATACTTCAGAAAGTTAGAGTAAAGTTGATTTTTAGTGACACTACGACTGCTACGGCGGGATTAAATTCGTAAGCAGGTATGGCGTAAGTAGGTTCTGCGGGAAGAGAGAATCGGCGGTTGGCGTAGTACTCCGGGTGAGCCGATTGTTCCCCATCGTTGCGACGGCGCAGGCGGTAGCGGGGCTTCTTCGCTGAACGGCGCTTGTAGAGTAGATGTTGCCAAATTCGCGGGCAATATCGGCTCACTGGGTGCACAGGCGCACTGGGTAGGGCAGTCTGTTGTTGGGCTGGCAGTTGGTACGGGCATTGACATCTGGCAGTGCCCGGCTTGTTGGCAGCACGCCATCGTCTCGCCTTCTTCGCTGGCCTGCACCAATGCTTCATTAATGCCTGCGGATACTTGATAGACCTGCGCTGCAATGGGCAAGCCACCGAAAACGAGTAACAACAGTATTGTAAGGAATTGCCTGGTCATATCCTTCGCCACGACGACTATATCACTCTCCCTAAAACCCTCGCAAGCAGCGATTCTGCGGCCTTTTTCCGGTTTGACTTTTCTGTGGGCCTGCCGTAACTTGCGTTTATCCCTGCACACGATTTCTAGCTCTTTTTTAGTTCAATATATGGGTCGCTCTCATATAAAAAATGAAGGCTGCAAAGCCGCTCATTTAATCCCAAGGACAAAGCCAAAATGGAGGAACTATGGGTAGCAAATTGAACTTCGCTGATCAGGAGAGCTTTTACAAACAGTTACTCGAACTCGAATCCCGTCACGAAGAATATGATCTGGACACCGGCATAATGGAAGTGAAAAACCTGCCTTTACGCCTGTTGCATCACATCGGCATTTCCAAGGAAGAAATCGCGCACGAACAACATAAGGTGGTCGAAGAAAGCAGCTTTATGCTGGATTTCGTCGAGCCGATGGTGACGAAAGTGAATGAAATGCTTGGTCGTTATCAACCTGCACGCGGCTACGAATTCAAGGTTGAAGCGGAGGATTACGACACTATCAAGATTCACGCCCGCCCGCAGGCGCAAGTCTAGCTGAGAGGGAGCGATGGAGAGAAAGAGGGGCGAAGAAACGGAGAGATAACAAGAACGCTCCCTCTCTCTTCCCTCCTTCTCTCTGTCGCTTCTTCCCTCCTTCTCTCCGTCCGCTTCCCCCAAAATCCCCTTTGCCACTTCCTCTCTGATTGTGGATAATCGCGGCTCCCCGATTGTCTCGCATTTTTTTTCAAGAGAGGCACAATGAATGGCGAAACATAAACGGCGGCGCAATGATGTGACGGCTGACCAGCAGTTGCTGGAAATCCCGACACAGGCGGAACAGGATTTCACCCAAACCGATCCCTGGCGCATTTTCAAAATCATGGGCGAATTTGTGGACGGCTTCGATGATCTGGCGCGGATTCCGCCCGGTGTTTCGATCTTTGGTTCAGCACGCATTGAGCCGGACAGCGAATATTATCAGGCCGCTGTCGAAACGGGTCGCCTACTGGCAAAAGCCGGCTATGCCGTCATCACGGGCGGTGGCCCTGGCATTATGGAAGCGGGCAACAAAGGGGCGTCCGAAGCGGGCGGCATGTCCATAGGCTGTAATATTGAATTGCCGTTTGAGCAGGCACCGAACCCATACCAAAGCATTTCGCTGACGTTCAATTATTTCTTCGTGCGCAAAGTGATGTTCGTCAAATATGCCATCGCTTTTATCATCTTCCCCGGCGGCTTCGGCACAATGGACGAGCTATTTGAAGCTTTGACGCTGATTCAAACGAAAAAGATTCGCAACTTTCCCGTCGTGCTGTTTGGCAGCGATTATTGGGGCGGGTTGGTCAAGTGGATCAAAGAAACAATGATTGCTCAGGGAACGATTTCGCCCGAAGATATTGATCTGCTTGTCCTCACCGATTCCCCCGAAGAAGCCGTGCAGGCTGTGATTCGCACGCAGGAAAAATGATGCTGCCCTCCAAACTCTACGCCATTACAGATACGCAACTCTCGAACTGCTCGCACGCTGAAATCGTGTCGCGCCTGCTGGCTGGCGGGGCAAAACTTATTCAACTGCGCGACAAAGAGGCCAGCGCGAAAGATCTGCTGGATGCGGCGCGTGAATGTTTGACCCTGACGCGCGCCGCAGGGGCCACGCTCATCATCAATGACCGCGTAGATGTTGTGCTGGCGACCGGTGCCGATGGCGTGCATTTGGGGCAGGAGGATTTGACTGTTGCCGAAGCGCGTGCCCTGCTGGGGCCGGAAAAACTCATCGGCATTTCCACTCATTCGCTTGCACAGGTCGAAGCGGCGTTGACGACATCGGCGAATTACATTGCGATTGGCCCAATTTTTTCGACGACGACTAAGGCGAACCCTGATCCAGTGGTTGGGTTGGAATTACTGCGACAGGCGCGGGCGTTAACGTCCTTGCCGCTGGTCGCCATTGGGGGCATCACGTTGGCCGCCGCGCCGGAGGTGATTGCCGCAGGCGCTAACAGCCTTGCCGTCATTTCTGCGTTATACCCGCCGCCCCTGCTTTCCCTTGCCGATGATTTTGCACGGGCAATGCTTGCAAAACCGGACATCGAAGGACAAACGAAACGCTGGCTTGCCACTCTTGCTACTTAGCCTGAAACTCACTGTTGTTCTTTACGTTTTGTCGTTCTTGCGGCGCAGATTTTTCTTGCGCGCTTTTGCGCTTTCATGCCACACTGCGAACCAGCACTTGACCTCCCCGGTCAGTCCCTTCAAACAGCCCTCTCCGTTGATTCCCAGACGCCGCACGAGGTTATGAGTTACATTGACCTTCCGCCTATTATCGAGAAGATGCTGAACGTTTCGGAGATGGTGAGCGACCTGAATTTCTCGGTCGGACGCGCGCCGCAAGTGGAAGTGAACGGGAAACTCGTTCCCGTGGACGTTGGGCTGAAAACCATCACGCCGTATCACACCGAAGTCATGGCCATGGCGCTGCTTGGCGACAATGCCGAAGCCGTCGAAAAGCTGATTAAGACCGGTTCGACCGATATTAGCTACAGCCTGCCGATGCGCTCGCGCTTTCGCGTCAACATCTTTCGCCAACGCGGCACGCTCGGCATTGTGATGCGCGTCATTCCGCCGCAGGTGCCGTCGCTGTCTTCGCTGCAATTGCCCACGACGCTTGGCGACATCACGGCACTCAAAAACGGGTTGGTGCTGGTAACGGGGCCAACAGGTTCCGGCAAATCCTCGACGCTCGCGGCGATCATCAACAAATTCAACCTGGAAAAGCCGTACCACATCATCACGATTGAAGACCCGATTGAATTTTTGCATTTGCATCGCGTGGCCACAATCAATCAACGCGAACTCGGCAGCGACACGCCGAATTTTGCGATGGCCCTGCGCGCCGCGCTCAGACAAGCGCCAAAAGTCATTCTGGTCGGCGAAATGCGCGACATCGAAACGACCGAAATCGCGCTCGAAGCCGCTGAAACCGGCCACCTCGTGCTTTCGACGTTGCACACGATTGACGCAGCCAAGACGATTGATCGCATCATCGGGATGTTTCCGAAAAACGAAGAGAGCGTGATTCGCACACGCCTCGCGCAATCTTTCCGCTACGTGATTTCGCAGCGTTTGATTCCGCGCGCTGACAGCTTGGGGCGCGTGGCGGCGGTGGAGATTCTGAAATCCACGCCGCGTACCCGCGAATACATCGAACGCGGCGAAGGCGAAGGTCGCTCGCTCGTGGCGGCAATGACGGACGGCGTGTTGGAAGGCATGCAATCATTCGATATGGTGATTGAGCGATTGATTCAGGAACAAGTCGTGACGAAGGATGATGGCTTAGCCTATTCCACCAATCCGCATAATTTGGCGTTGCGTTTGTCCGGCTTCGGTGGCGGCAGCGTGAGCGATGAAATGCAGGCCCGCCAGGCGGCGACACCGGAGGCCGCGCCCGCGATTTCTGCTGCGACACCGGTTGCCTCTGTTATCAGCAAATATTGAAAGGCAGGATTTAGGGATTAAGATTTGGGATGTGGGGCTTCCGCCAACGCCTTTTCCTAAATCATACATCCCAAATCTTAATTCCTCCCTATGCAAGTCACCTGTCCACAATGTGCCACGCGATTGCAGTTGAGTGCGCCCAAACTCCCTAATCATCCCTTCACCATCAAATGCCCTAAATGCGCGCAGGGCATCACGGTCACCCCTGCGGCAAATGGCCCGCAACCGAACGCGCCAGAAATGATGCCGCCGCCTGTGACTGCGCCAGAGGTTCATCATCACAGTGAACCGTTCCCGGCACCGTCCGCCCCGCTGCCACCGCCGCCGCCAGAATCATCACTGCTGGAATCTGTGTTGGAAACGCCACCGCCACTGCCTGCGCCGCGTCCGTCCAGTGATTTGCCCGCAGCGGAAACGAATGCTGCGATGGGCTGGACAAATTCCATGCCCTCGCCGACGGTGTCGGAGGACAGCAAAACGCTTTTTACCGGGCAAGGTGCGAATCACGATTTACTGCAAGCGTTGACGGCCTTACTGACGGCGAATGGCATGACACAGCAAACCGCGCGCATCGAACAACGCAAGCCTGGCGGAGCGTGGTGGCCTGCCTGGCAAATACGGAAGAGATGCGGCGCGTACAGGAAATCTTAGGCGAGCAGGATTACGAACTTACGCTCGCCGCTTCGCCAGAACAGGTTACCTCCATGCTGCAAACCAGCCATCATCTCGACATCCTGCTGCTCGACCCCAATTTTCACGCCGGACAACAGGGCGGCGCGACGATCCTCTGCGCTACCTGAACTTATCTCCGTCAGCGCGTCGCCGCCGCGTGTTTGTCGTCGTTACTTCCCGCACGTACCGCACAATGGATATGCAGGCCGCCTTTATGCACGGCGTTAATTTGATTCTCCACTCAAACGATCTCTGGAGATGCTGCCGCAAGCACTCGCAAAAAGCATCAGCGAATTCAATGGCCTCTATCGTGCGGCTTTAACCAAGTCAGCGGCATCAGTGCCTTTTGAAAAGCAGGGATTGGAGATTAGAAATTTGAGAGGGCGCGTGTTGCCAACGCTTCTCCAATCTCAATCTTCAAAGGGTTGCCTTTGTCTTTTGATTTGCTTTGCTAAGGCTATGATTACCGCGAAATTCTTCATCACTTGGCTACGATTGTTGGTTCTGAATTCCTTTCCACCGCGTCCGACATCATCACCGAAAATTCGCAGGACGCGCTGAAACAGGTCTTTCCTGCCGAAGCTGTCGTTTTCCCGCGCACTGCCGAAGAAATCGCGGCGATTATGCGGCTGGCGAATGAGCATAAATTTTATGTCACGGTGCGCGGTGGCGGTGTTGGCTATGTCGGCAGCGCTGTACCGTTGCGAGGCGGCTTGGTGCTGGCGACGAAGCGCATGAATCAGATTCTGGAAATTCGCAAAGATGATTTACTCGCCGTTGTCGAACCCGCCGTTACCAACTACGAATTGCAAAAAGCCGTGGAGGCCCAAGGCTTGTTTTATCCGCCTGATCCGTCGAGTTGGAAGGAATCTTTCATCGGCGGCAACATCGCGCTGAACGCGGGCGGACCGCATTGTGTGAAGTATGGCAACACCAAGCAGTTTGTCTTAGGCCTGGATTTTGTGACGCCAACAGGCGAACTTATCAAAGCTGGCGGGCGCACGCCGAAAAACGCGACCGGTTTCAATTTGGAAAGCCTGATGATTTGCAGCGAAGGCATGCTCGGCATCATCACGCGCGCGACGCTGCGCCTGTTGCCCTTGCCCGAAACGCGCAAAACTGCCCTGGCAATTTTTGCTTCTGCCGAAGACGCCTGTAACTGCGTGGCCGGATTTACCGAGGCTGGTTTCCTACCCGTTGCGCTGGAAATGCTGGATCGCGCTTCGATCAATGCCATCGAAAACTACGAGCCTTCCGGCCTGCCGCGCGCGGCGGGCGCACTGTTGATTATCGAGGTAGACGGGCTGAAAGAAGCCGTCGTGCGCGAAGCGGAAATCGTGCGCGCCTTATGCCAACAGCATCACGCCATCGAATACCGTGAGGCCGCCAACGAAGCCGAAGCTGACAACATCTGGGAAGTGCGCCGCAAAATGTCGCCAGCGGTTAAGCGTACCGGAGCCGTAAAAATCAATCACGACATTGTCGTGCCGCGCTCGCGCATTCCCGCGATGCTCGCCTTTATTGAAGACGTTAGCCGCCGCTACGGTTATCCGATTCCGACCTTCGGGCACGCGGGTGATGGCAATCTGCATACAAATGTGATGCTGCCCAACAATGAGCCGGAAACGAAACATATTGCGGCAAAAGCGGTGCGAGAAATTTTTGAGAAAGCCGTGGAATTAGGCGGAACACTTTCCGGCGAGCACGGCATCGGCTACGCCAAAGCGCCGTTTTTAGATGTGGCGTTGAATGAACCGACGATTGCGCTGATGCGCACACTCAAACAGGCGCTCGATCCCAATGGCATTTTGAATCCTGGCAAAGTGCTGGATGCGGCTTTCGCGGCAGAGGAAATGAACTTTTGACGAGTGATTTCCGTGTTGCTGAGGGAGGAGGAATGGGAGGTATAAGAGCTGAGAAAGAATACTCTTATACCTCCCATTAGCCTCACTCCCATCAATTCCCATTACCCAAACGTCACTGGTGCTGGCATAAAGCACAGCAAAAACACCACCAATCCAATTGCCGCCACCACACGTCGGCCCACTCCCAGCGGCTCATCTTCATCCACGACGCGCGGATGACCAACGCGCAGCATAATCGTCAGAATCACGACATACAGAATCCAGCCCATCCAGCCGTTGTAAAAATACGAAGCCACGGTCAGCGCAATCACGCCGACATAAATGAGCCGCGCAATCAGCCAATGCCAACGCGCGCCTAACACGGCATACACGACATGCCCACCATCAAGTTGTCCGACCGGCAATAAATTCAGGCTCGTTACTAAACAGCCGACCCACGCCGCAAACCAGTACGGGTTGATCTGAATATCGCGGGGCACGCGCAAGAGGGTTGCCAGCGCCCGAAACAGCAGCGGATCGTGAAAGACCATTCCTTCGCCGCCACCTCCTCCGGTTGCGGGTGTCGCAAAATACAGCCCCGCCATCGCTGCTGGAATCAGGAAAACAAATCCAGCCAACGGCCCAGCGATGCCAATATCAAACAACGCGCGCTTGTTTGGAGTGGGCGACTTGATTTTGATGAACGCGCCAAACGTGCCAACACCGAGCGGTGCCGGAATGAAATAAGGCAACGTCGCGCGCACCTGATATAGACGACAAGCCAGGTAATGTCCCATTTCATGCGCGCCCAGAATCGAGAGCAGCGTGAAGGAAAAGAAGATGCCGTACGTCAGCGAACCCAAAAACAACGCGCCTAAAATCGTCGTTGTCAGCGCTGTCATCGCCAATAAAAACAAATGCCACAGCACTTTTCCCACTGTGATGTCGCGTGGCGGTTCTTCGTAGGTTTCTGGTGCCAGATAAATCGGCGTCGGGCGTTCAAAGTCGTGCGGATTGAAAGGAGATAAATACGGCTGGTGCATAAGTGATGGAATCCAGCGATATGACCGCTGTCACATCACTTTTTCTTGAACAGCGCATCGAACGCTTTTTTGACATCATCCTGCGCAGCGCTCGAACTGCTGCTGCGCGTATTGAGCGGTACTCGATTGTTCGGTTGGAAGTAATCGCAAAAATTCGCGCGGCTTTTATCCTGCACGTAATCCGCCTGCGATTCCGCGCATTGATTACTTCTGCCGGGATCGAAAAAGCGGCAATTTTTGCAGCAATAGGCATCGGCTTTGCAATGCGGACATTCATCCTTGCGCCGCAAAGCACCGATGAGCTTGATTTCGCGTCCACAGCTATGGCAAACCATACGCGAGAAGATAGCAAATTTATCCGCAATGAATCAAATCTCTGATAGCACGACTGCCGCTCAGGCTAAATACGAAATTGAGCAGGCTTTACTTGCCGCCCACGACTGGCAACTATGGGAGGGCGAAGCGTTACTTACGACCCTCGCGCGCCCGACTTCAGAATTCAGCGTCGAATGGGGCAAGTTGATTTTCGCGTGGTGGACGGACGAAAGCTCGCAAAGCTGGCGCGTGACGGACTATGAAATTGCGGAAGCCGAATTGCACCTCAAAGCAACGCGCGGAATGGGGCGTGACACCGTTACGTTCACTTTGCGCGATGCCTTGCGCTGGCGAGCCGACAAACCGGAAGACGTGACGGTTGCCGAACGCCGCGCCGCCTTCGCCACTTTGCTGTCGCAACTGCTCCACGAGCATTTCAGCGATGTGCAAGTGCAACGCAGCAACGTGCGCAGCAAATTCTCACTTGCCCAACCGAGCCAATACGTGCGGCTTTTACTCCGGCGAAACAAGGAAACCATCTGCGCCATCGGCATCAACGAAGCCGAGGCGCAAAGCGATCTTGACGGCATCATTACCGCAGGCTTGGTGTGGTGTGCTGCCTCGAAAACGCCTGCGCAAAAACTCTGGCTTTGCATTCCCGCCGACCGCAGCCAAACTGTCCTCGAACGCCTGACCTTGCTGGATTGCTCGCCGCTCTCTGTCGAATGCCTGGCCGTGGATGAAAAAGCACGTTCACTCACTGCACAGCGCCCCTTTTCGCAAACCGAATTGCTGAGCCTGCATCCGCGCGGCATGCACTGGCCCGCAAACAAACCCGTTGCCGCCAGCCCCTGGCGCACCCGTATTGTGCAATTGGCTCCCGCCTGGATCGAAGTGCGCGAAGATGCTGAGCAACGGTTTGAAAGTTATTGTCTGCACGGCCTCGAATTTGCCCGCACCAAAGGCGAAACGCGCACGCGCGTCTTGTTTGGCGTGTCGCATTACCCGGACGACATCGCCGCTAAGCTCGATTTCAATGCTGATGCCGCACGGCGTCTATTGACCGACCGCAACTTCGCGCAACTGCAAAACCTCGTGCAGGAAATCCTCACCTATCGCTCCCCAGCGTCGCCTGACCTGCGCCACCCCTTCTATCGCCTACGCACCGAAGCGTGGTTGGAATCGCTGCTGCAACGCGACATTCGCGCGCTGGATGCGACGCTGAATGCACGCTTTGTTTACGCCCAGGTTCCGGCGTGGCAGGGCGATGAGCGTTCGGTGTTGGATTTATTAACGGTGAATCATCAAGGTCGGTTGGTCGTCATCGAACTCAAAGCCGCCGAAGATGCACAGCTCCCGCTGCAAAGCTTGGATTATTGGCTGCGCGTCGAGCAAGCTCGCATCCGGGGCGATTTCGCGCGGCGCGGTTTATTTGCCGGAATTACGCTAGCGGACGAACCGCCGCTGTTATATTTGGTCGCACCACGCCTCCGCTTTCATCGCAGTTTCCGCTCGGTGGCAAACTGTATTGCGCCAGACATCGAGGCGTATCGCATTGGCCTGAATACAAACTGGCGTGTGGGTGTGAAAGTGCATACGCGAGAGCGGCTGAGGGACTAACCGCAAAAAGCGCAAAAAGCACAAGAATGCTTTGCGCCGCTGGCGCTTTCTGTGATTCTCAATTTTTGAGAAATACATCTACGTCATCACGCTTCTCCGCCGTTAGCTTTGCTTCTGCTGCTGCTAAATCCAAATGCGCTGCCGCTTCCGACACCGCCAAAAAACGTGTGATGTCTTTGACCTTCGGAAACAACAAATTCGCGAGTTCGTGCGCCGTGATGCCGGTTGCTGGAACTAAATTCAACACTTTGCTTTGCCGTTCGTAGGTGTGCCGCAGCAGGCGCGCCAGATACTCTTCATAATCTGTCACAACCTCGCCATGCGCCGTGTGAATCAGCGTCGGCGCTAAGCCGCGTACACGCGAGAGCGAAGCCAGATAATTTTTTAGGGCAGGGAAGCGGCGCGCTGGTTGACGCGGGTCAGGATTCATCACCGGATTCGGCGTGATGTGTTTGAGGATCGTATCGCCCGCAAGCAGCGTGCGCGTTGCCTCGCGCAGCAAACAACAACTGCCCGGCGTGTGCCCCGGCGTATGCACGACGCGCCAGGTGCCGCTGGCAAAAACAAACTCATGTTCGTCGCGATAGGCCACCACCTTTTCCACCGCATCGGCAAAGCTTTGACGCGCGCGTAATGCCCGACCATTTGTTCCAACTGCTCATCCGGCACGCCGAGCTGCTTTTCAGCAGCCCACGATCTGCGCGCACTCTGCCGTGATCGGTCAGGTTTTCCTGCTCCCATTCGTGCACGTACACGGGCGCGCCGCATTGCTGCTGCAACCAACTCGCCAACCCGCAATGATCTTCGTGCGTGTGCGTGAGGATGATGCGCTGGATGTCGGTAATGCGAAAGCCGAGGTTGTGTAGTTGCGTGGTCAAGGCTTCCTTGGCCGCATCGGTTTTCGGCCCGGTGTCTACGAGCGTGAGCGGGTCGTCAACCAGCAGGTAAATGTTGATGGGGCCAACCGGGAATGGCGTGGGGATCACGAGTTTTTCAATCTGCATAGCGGCAAAGATAACGCGGCTGTTTCTGAATGGCCAGAGGCGTTGCTTTGTCGCACAGAAAGCACCACAATGCGCAATACGTTTTTGGTCGTTATTGCATGAAACAAGCACTCCGCAAACAACTCGGACATTATCGTCTCTTATCTCGTCTTGGCGCAGGCGGAATGGGTGAAATCCACTTGGCCGAAGACACGCGTTTAGGCCGCAAAGTCGCGTTGAAAATCCTGCCCGCTGAATTCGTTGCCGATGCCGACCGCGTGCGCCGTTTTGAATTGGAAGCGCGTGCCGTGTCGGCGCTCAATCATCCGAACATCCTGGTTATTTACGAAATCGGCAAAGAACGCGGCACGCATTTCATCGCCACCGAATTCATCGAAGGCCAAACGCTCCGGCAACGGTTGAATGACGAAGAATTGCAGGTCCCTGAAACGCTCGACCTCGGCGTGCAAATCGCCGAAGCGTTGCAGGCCGCGCACGCCACTGGCATCGTGCATCGTGACATCAAACCTGAAAACATCATGCTGCGGCCCGATGGCTACGTGAAGGTGTTGGATTTTGGGTTGGCGCGCGTGAACGAAAAATCGAAGCTGAATTCTGATCCGGACGCCACAACGGTTGATGACATCGAAACCAGTCCCGGCACGGTGATGGGCACGGCACATTATATGTCGCCCGAACAGGCGCGCGGGCAAAAAGTGGATGCCCGTAGCGACATTTTCAGCTTCGGTGTTGTGCTGTATGAAATGCTGGCCGGGCAAAAACCGTTTGTTGGCGAAACGATGAGCGATGTGCTGGCCGCAATTTTGCGCGCCGAACCGCCGCCGCTTTCGGATAGTGTGCCGTCCGTTCCGAATGAACTGGAACGGTACGTCACAAAAGCTTTGTGCAAAGACTGCCGCGCGCGCTATCAAACAATCAGCGAGCTATTGAATGATTTGAAGCGATTGCGACAACGTCTGGATTTTGCCGATCAGGCAACGGTGATTTTAGACAGCAGCACCAACCTGACCGCAACCACGCGCATTTCCTCGGCATCACGCAAACCGCGCCTGCGCAAAACGATTGATTCGCTTGCCGTGCTGCCGCTCATCAATGCGAGCCGCGATCCGAATCTGGAATACCTCTCCGACGGCATCACCGAAAGCATCATCAACAGCTTGTCGCAATTGCCTAAGCTTCGTGTCGTACCGCGCAGCACAGTCTTTCGCTACAAAGGCAAATCGGTTGATCCGCAGGAAGCCGGGGAAGAACTCGGCGTGCGCGCCGTCTTTGCCGGGCGTATCGTGCAAGTGCGCGATGCCATTGTTCTGAAGGCTGAATTAATTGACATCGCGCAGCAATCGCAACTGTGGGGCGAGCAATATCGCCACAAAAACAAAGACCTCTTTGCGCTCGAAACCGAGATTTCCGAAGACTTGAGCGAAAAGCTGCGGTTGCGCCTGACGGGCGAAGAGAAAAAGAAGATCGTCAAACGCTACACCGAAAATACTGAGGCCTATCACCTCTATCTGAAAGGCCGTTACTTCACCAACAAACGCACCGCAGAGTGGATCAAAAAAGGCATCGAACATTTTCAGCAGGCCATTGACCTCGATCCAAATTACGCACTGGCGTACGCCGGCCTCGCCGATGCCTACTCCTTCCTTGCTTCTTCAACCGGCGGTCAACCCCCGCGCGAAACGTATCCAAAAGCCGAAGCCGCCGCGCTGCAAGCGTTGGAGTTGGACGACACGCTCGGCGAAGCGCATTCGACGCTTGGTTTTTGCCGCCTGCTGTTTGATTGGGATTTCGCCGCTGCCGAACGCGAATACAAGCGTGCCATCGAACTCAGCCCGAATTACGCAAACGCCCACGACGGCTACGGTTTCTATCTAAAAGCCACTGGCCAGCACGAAGCCGCAATCAAAGCCTGCCAGCGCGCGCAGGAACTTGACCCACTTTCAATGTTTGCGACCTTGAGTTTGGGCTGGGCTTACTATTTCGCCCGCGATTACGATCGTGCCTTGATACAGGCGCGCAAGGTGCTGGATATGGACGCCAATTTCGGTTTTGCGCATTGGCACGCCGGAAAAACCTACCTGCAACAAGGCCACTTCGCCGAAGCGGTTACCAGCTTGCGCCAAGCCTTGACTTTGATTGGCGGCACGCCTCCGTTTCTTTCCTTTCTCGGTCACGCCTACGCTCGCGCGGGCAAACAGCGCGAAGCCCGCCAGATGCTCACGCAATTGCAACGCCTCGCCAATAAACAATATGTGTCGGCCTACTTCCTCGCCATCGTTCATCTTGGCTTGGGCGAGATCGAAGAAACCTTCGCGTGGTTGGAACAAGCGTATGAAGAGCATTCCGGCTTTCTGGCCTTTCTGGATGTGGAGCCGATGTTGGATGAATTGCGCGGGGAGATTCGGTTTCAGGACTTGTTGCATCGCGTAAGAGCATAGAGGTGCGATGATGTGAATATGAAAAAGGCGAGAAGAAATTCTCGCCTTCCAATGTACCGCAAACATCTTGTTTGCGCCTCATCGTTAGAATAAATACCCACCCGCCGCGACAACCTTATCTGCCAGGCTTTCCCGAATCGCCGACGTATTCACGGGCGTGTACTTTGTAAAGCGGCGTAGCGCGGCCAGCAGCATCCGCAAATCATCACCTTCCGCAATTGCGGCCAGCGCATTTTTCGCGGCGGTTTCGATGCGTCCGAGTGCGTCGTTCGTGTACAGCTTCGTCGCATCAATCGCCGCCTGATGTTTCTCTGCGCCGTCGCGTTCGATCAGCTTGGCGGTGCGAGCGATGGCGCTGTCTATCAGAAAGGTTTCGGTGATGATGTCGGCGGCCCAGCAGAGAATCATTTGCTGCTCGGATAAGGCAGCCATGAATTTCTGCGCGGCGGAACCGAGCACCATCAACGCGACCTTCTTGGCGTTGGCGGCGATCTTGCGCTCTTCGGCCATCGGCGCGTCGTCCACGTCCTCGAATGATGGGCCAGCGAGCAATTCTTCCTGCAATTGTTTGGCGGCGGCGAGCAGCGGCAATTCGCCTTTCATCGCGCGCTTCAGCAGTTGGCCGGGAATCAGCAGACGGTTAATTTCGTTCGTGCCTTCAAAGATGCGGTTGACGCGGCAATCGCGGTACACGCCTTCGACCGGATAGTCTTCGGTGAAACCGTTGCCGCCGTAAATTTGCACGCCTTCGTCGGCGCAGTAAAACAATGCTTCCGTGCCTGCGACCTTAATCATTGCACATTCGATAGCATACTCTTCGACGGCTTTCAGGATTTCGGCGGGCTGACTTTTATCAATGCCGTGCTCGCGGTCTTCGATCATGCCGGCAGTGCGATAAACGGCGGATTCGACGGCGTAAATCCTGGCGAGCATTTCCGCCAGCTTGTATTTTATTGCGCCGAAGGTTGCAATCGCGCGTCCGAATTGATGCCGTTCTTTCGCGTAGTTGGCGGACAGGCCAAGCACACGTTTTGCGCCACCAATCGAGCCAGCGCCCATCTTGATACGCCCAAAATTCAGCACGTTGAAGGCGATCACGTGGCCTTTGCCGATTTCGCCGAGCAAACGATCTTTCGGAATTTTCGCGTCTTGCAACAACACGGGCGTTGTCGAAGAGCCGCGTTGACCGAGCTTGTGTTCCTCTTTGCCGGGCGTTACGCCGGGATCGTCTTTTTCGACGATGAAGGCGGAAAACTTGTCGCCGTCCACTTTGGCAAATACGATAAACAGGTCAGCAAACCCGCCGTTCGTGATCCACATTTTTTCGCCGTTCAGAATCCAATGCTCGCCGTCCTCGCTGAGTCGTGCGACCGTCTTGGCGCTGAGAGCGTCGGAACCGGAAGTAGATTCGCTCAGGCAATACGAACTGATCCATTCCGCCGAACCAATCTTTGGGAGGTAATGCGCCTTTTGCTCTTCATTGCCAAAGAAGACGATGGGTAAAAGCCCGATGCTGCTGGTTGCGCCGAAGCCTGTGGCAAACGAAGCCTGGCCGGAAAGATGTTCGGCCACCAGCATGTTTGAAATGTGATCAAGTTCCAATCCTTCGTATTTTTCGGGAATTGCCGCGTTGATTAATCCTAGCTCCGCGCCTTTGCGAATCAGGCTGCGCTGTACTTCATAATCTTTGGATTCGAGCGCTTCGTGTTGCGGAATCACTTCCTTGTCCATGAACTCGTTTGTCGTGTCCCGAATCATCCGATGTTCTTCGGTGAAATCTTCGGGCGAGTACACCTGCGACGGCGTGGTTTCCGCGAGTAAAAAGCCGCCGCCTTTGACGACTGTTTTTCCTTGTGCTGTAGCTGACATAACAACGTTCCTTTCGTCAGTTGTCCGTTGTCAGTTGTCCGTTGCAACAAAGAACAACGGACAACGGACAACGGACAAAATTCAATTCATTAAATTTTCAAAAATTCCAGCAGCGCCCATGCCGCCACCGACACACATCGTGACCATGCCGTATTTGGCCCCGGTGCGCTTCATTTCCTGCAAAATCGTGGCCGTGAGTTTCGCGCCCGTGCAGCCAAGCGGATGACCGAGCGCGAGCGCGCCGCCGTTGACGTTGACTCGTTTGGGATCAATGTTCAGATGCTTGATCACGGCGAGCGCCTGCGCGGCGAACGCTTCGTTGAGTTCAATGACGCCGATGTCGTCGAGTTTGAGACCCGCGATTTTCAAGGCTTTCGGAATCGCTTCGACCGGGCCGATGCCCATAATTTCGGGCGGCACGCCGGCAACGGCGTAGCACACAAATCGTGCCATTGGCTTAAGTCCTAATGCTTCTGCACGTTCGCGCGTCATCAATAATGCTGCGGCTGCGCCATCAGACATTTGCGAAGAGGTTCCGGCAGTCACTGTGCCGCGTGCGTGGAAAACAGGTTTCAGTTTCGCCAAGCCTTCCGCCGAAGTGTCGCGGCGCACGCCTTCGTCCGTGTCGAAAACCAACTCTTTCGTGGCGATGCGATTCTTAGCATTGAGTGGCTTGCCTGCGGCGGCTGAGGCGACATTGACTTCGCGGGTGACGACGGTGATCGGGACGATTTCATCTTTAAATTTGCCTGCGTCAATCGCTGCGCCTGCCCGGCTGTGTGAACGCACGGCAAATGCTTCTGCCTCTTCGCGCGAGATTTCATACTTCTGCGCGACATTCTCAGCCGTCAATCCCATATTTAGATAGACATCAGGATAAACGTCAGTCAGCGTTGGATTCGGCGACAAGTTGTAGCCGCCCATTGGCAACATAGACATAGACTCCGCGCCGCCGCCAATCGCAATTTCCGACGAGCCGACCATAATATGTTCGGCAGCTTGTGCGATAGCTTGCAAACCGGACGAGCAAAAGCGATTGATGGTCAGCGCCGAAGTCGTTACGGGCAAACCGCCAAGCAGCGCGATTTGCCGCGCCATATTCGCGCCTTGTTGCGCTTCTGGCGTAGCGCAGCCGATGACAACATCGTCCACTTCTTTGGCTTCGAGTTCGGGCGTACGCGCCAATAATTCCTTGACGACTGCGCCCGCCAAATCGTCAGGCCGCGTGTCTTTGAGCGTGCCGCGCGGCGCTTTGCCAATCGCGGTTCTGAGTGCGTTTACGATAACTACTTCACGCATGAATTTGTCTCCTTTAAGGCTGTACAACAGGCGGCTCGCCTGTCAGGTCTTCTTCTCATTGCCCAGCGGTGACAGGCGGGCCATTAATTTCTGAGCGGCTTGCCCGTTTTGAGCATCGCGGCCAAACGCTCTTGCGTGGCCTTGGTTCCGCACAAACTGACAAACGCCTCACGCTCCAGATCAAGCAAATACTGCTCCGTCACGCGCGTCGGATGCGTCAGATTGCCGCCGGATAAAACCTCAGCAATCTTGATTCCTATCAACGCATCGTGATCGGAAATGTAGCCGCCGCGTTTCATCATGTGCATGCCGAGTTTGAATTTCGTGAGTGCCGATTCGCCTAAAACCAAAATGTCCTGACGTGGTTGCGGGGCGACATAGCCTTCACGCGTCATTGTTAGCACAGTTTGTTTGGCTTCTTCGATCAAGCGGTCATTATTCATCACAATGCGGTCAGTGTTGCGCAAGATGCCCCAATGACGGGCTTCGATTGCGCTGGTGGCAACTTTGCCCATCGCGATCAATTCAAAGTTTTTGCGCAGGACTTCAAATTGATCAAGGTTCGGCGTATCGGCTACGGCATCGGAGGCGCGCAGTGCCATCTCTTTTGTGCCGCCACCGCCGGGCAATAAACCAACACCAACTTCGACCATTCCGATGTAAGTTTCGGCTGCCGCAACCGCGCGGTCGGAATGCAGCGTCAATTCGCAGCCGCCACCGAGCGATAAACCGAATGGTGCTACGACAACCGGCTTGGACGAATAACGCAGGCTTGTCGTCATCGTTTGGAACTGCTTCACAGCAAAGGCGAGTTCGTCCCAATCGCCTTCCTGCGCGCCCATCAGGATGAGCATGATGTTGGCACCTGCCGAAAAATTCGGGCCTTGATTGCCGACAACGAGGCCGACGAAATTCTTTTCGACTTCTTTCAGTGCCGCTGCGACCATTGCGATTTGATCGCCGCCGAGCGCGTTCATCTTCGCGTGGAATTCAACGCACGCGACGCCATCGCCGAGGTCAATCAAGCTCGCGCCAGAGTTTTTCTTGATAACTTTACTCTGGTCTTTCAGCGATTTCAGAATCGTCACGCCAGCCGGAACGCGCACGGATTGATACGACGAACTAGCGAAGTCATAAAACTGCTTCACGCCGTTTTCGACTTTGTAAAAACTGGTGTTGCCAGCGGCGAGCATCGCTTCGACATTGGTGGGAATCGCACGACCTTCTTCGCGCATTTTGGCGACGGATTTCTCAACGCCAATCGCATCCCATTTTTCAAAGATGCCCATTTCGTGCGCAAAGCCCCATCTCATCGCGTTGTCAATTTCAACGATGTTGTCAGCGATTTCCGGGATGCGATTCGCCGCATAAATGGCTGCATCGGCGAACGTATGCCAAATGTATTCACCGGCACGGTCTTTCGCGTAAGTCAATGTTTTCAAGCGTGCGCCGAGGTCTTCGATTTGTTTTGCTGCACCGACGGAGGGGAAGTTTGCTTTTTGCTGCGGGCGATATTCGAGTGTCGCAAAATCCAGCGTCAAAATATCCTTGCCGACCTTTCTTTTTGTAAAAGCCGCCTTTGGTTTTGTCGCCGAGCATTTTGCGCTCGACCGACTTGGTCGAGGATGGCGAGGAACCTTGAACGATTCGCGCTTCTCGTCGTTGGTCAGCCGTGCTTAAGTGCGCGCAACGTTGTATGCCGTGTCAAGCCCCAACGTCCAACGTGCGAAAACTCGCGCTCTTCGCGTGTCCAATCAACGTGCCGGTCAACGAATCAATCTCTTCCGGCGTGTAGCCTTTTTCGAGCATATAGCTTAAGCCATTCAACATCAGAAAATTCGCCAGCCGATTTGCCACCAAAACCCGGCGTGTCCTTCACGTACACGACGCCTTTGCCAACACGCGATCGAGAAACCGGCCATAAAACACGCGACTTCGGGCGATGTGTCAGGCGTCGTGATGATTTCCATCAAGTGCAAATAACGCGGCGGATTGAAAAAGTGGGTGCCGAGAAAACGCTGGCGGAATTTTCCGGAACGACCTTCAGCTAACGATTTGATCAGGATGCCAGAGGTGTTAGAAGTGATGATTGCATCAGGGTGCAAATGCCGGTTCGACGCGCTCATAGAGGCTGCGTTTGATGTCGAGGTTTTCGACGATGGCTTCAACGATCCAGTCGCAATCCTTGAGTTCGGCAAATCATCCATCGGGGTGCCGATGGATACTAGCTCCGCCAATTCAGGCGACATAAACGCGGCAGGCTTGGCTTTTCCTCGCGCCTTCCAGTCCAGCAGCAGCCATATGCGTTGCGTACCGCGCGCGATTCCAGCGTTAATCCTTTGGCCTGTTCTTCCGGGCGTTAATTCGCGCGGCGCGATGTCGAGCAGTAAACACGGAATTCCAGCATTAGCGACGTGCGCGGCGATCTAGCGCCCATTACGCCCGCGCCTAAAACAGCCACTTTTTTTGATTTGCATTGATAACCTCTCTTCAGTTGATGAACTAAAAACGATCCAGCAAAGCTAATAATTCGTCAGGATTTTTTCGTCGGCAAAGCCTAGCTCTTTCAGTCGTGCTTTGGTTTGCCGCATCATTTCGTTCGAGCCGCAGATGAGTGCGACGGGTCATGCAATTCCGGGGACGATGTGATACAACAAACTTTGGACGTAGCCCGTGTGGCCGCTCCATTCTTCATCTGGGCTGATGACCTGACGTAGCGTGACATCATGCGCGCGCCATTCCATCTCAATTTCGTCTTCAAAGTAAAACGCCTCTTTCGTGCGTTCGCCGTGCAGTACGATCAAGCGTCGTATTCATTGCGCCGCTGAAAAATATGCCCGTAGCGTCGCGCGCAGCGGTGCTAAGCCGGTTCCCATTGCCACGAACACCAGGTCGTGCGTTTGATAGTTCTCGACGGCAAAGCCTTTCCCCACAATTTGGTTTAGGGTGATTTCCGCTGCGGTTCCGGCTTGAAACAGCGCGTAGGAGATGCTGGCTTCGTAGTCGCTGTATTTGACCGGGAATTCGTATTCCTCATCTTCCGGCGCAGAGGCGAACGCGACGTAGGCTGACTGGCGTTCCAGGCATTTCCAGCACGGCGACTTGTCCGGGCAGAAACGGCATTTTCTCCGCTGTATGCGGCAGCATGGCTCCAAACCGTCGGTGTATGTTTATAGATGCGGGTAACTCGTAACTTCGTCACTATTTTTTCTCGTGCAATTGTTCTTTCTCGGCATACATCCGATCAATGTGTTCTTTTTAATATTTTTCCATCACAACGCGCCGTTTGATTTTTAGCGTTGGCGTCAACTCGCCGCCTTCGACGGTCAATTCACGATCAACAAGACAACACCTTTGAGCTTTTCAAAATGCCCCAGGTCGGGCGTCAGCTTGTCTATTTGGCGTTCGATGAGATCAATGATTTTCGGATGCCGCAGCAAATCGTGAAGGTCTTGATACGTGATGCTTTTGAGTTGCGCGTAGCTCTTGAGCGCGTCGAAATGCGGCACGATCAACGCCGAGGGAAACTTGCGATGCTCGCCAATGACAACGGCTTGATTGATGAAGCGGCTTTGCTTCAGGGCGTTTTCAATCGGTTGAGGAGCAATGTATTTACACTGGTTTTGATCAAATCTTTCTTGCGGTCGGTGATGTACAAAAATCCGTCGGCGTCCAAATGCCCGATGTCGCCCGTGTGCAACCAGGTGTTGCCTTCGTCATCGGGAGAGAGGGTTTCCAGCGTCGCCTCCAGTTTGTTGTAATAGCCCAGCACGCCAATGTTCGGGCCACTGGCAGAATTTCGCCGTCTTCGGCAATCTTTTACTTTGACACCGGGAATCGCTTTGCCGCACGAACCGAGGCGATGCACTTGTGCAGTGTTGGCGGTGATAACGGGCGAGCTTTCGGTTAAGCCGTAGCCCTGCAAATCGGCATCCCTGCGCCGTAAAGACCTGTGCGAGTTCGAGCGCGAGCGATGCGCCGCCAGAGGCGAGGGTACGATGCCGTCCGCCAAACGCGGCGTGCCATTTTTGAGAAAACCAACTTCATCGCAAACGCGCCGTTGGCTTGCAACGAAACGGAATCGGCTGACCGCTGTTTTCCAGCACCGCCCATTTCTTTCGCCACTTCAATCGCCCAGTTCGCAATGCGTGCCTGCGCCGCTCCCGCCGCTTCGGCCTTTTCGAGCGTGCGCCGTAAATCTTTTCGTACAGGCGCGGCACGCTGGTCATAAAATGTGGACGCACTTCGGTTAGGTTTTGCGCGACGGTATCAATGCTGCTGGCCAGATAAATTTTCACGCGCATGAACAAATCAAGGTAAATCGTCACGCGCTCGAAGATGTGTGAAAACGGCAGGAAGCTAAGCGCCGTATCGCCGGGATTGATGTTCATTGTTGCGGCGACGCTTTGCACGTTCGACATAATGTTACGATGCGTGAGTATCACGCCTTTTAGCTCGCCCGTCGTACCAGAAGTGTAAATCAACGTCGCCAACTGTTCCGGCGTGACCTGCTCGCGCAGGCGGTCGTAAAGGTCAGGTTGCAGGCGATAAAGCTGTCTGCCGTAGGCCTGCAAATCCGCCCAGTACATCACACGCGGATCATCCGTCTCGAAATGATCAAAGGTGATGATTCTAGTCAGGCCGGGCACATCATTCAGGCATTCTCTGACGCGCGCGAATTGCTGTGCGGTTGAAATAAACAGCACGCTGACCTGTGCATCGTTGAGAATGTAGGAAACCTGCTTCGGCGCTTGTGTCGCGTAAATCGGTACATCAGCGCAGGCGCAATGCAGAATGCCCAAATCGGCAATCGTCCATTCCGGGCGATTTTCGAGTAATCCGACGTGTTGATCAGGACGCACGCCAATCGAATACAGTCCGAGCGTCATCGCGCCTTTACGAGCCGCCAGAAAATCCTGGCTGGAAATTGCTTGCCACGTCCCGTCTTTTGTAGTTGAGAATGTTGGGCTGTGCCGCGCCACCACATCATCCAACAGCGCCACAATCGTGGCGGGCTGTGTTGTTGGCGTTGCTTGTGTCGCAAGGGTGGTTTTGACTTGTGCCATAGCAACGGAAAGTAGGCTGCCAGCTTGCGTTCGTTGTTCATCGTTCAGCAAAGAATCCAGCAAAGATTCTGTGGCAAGCTGACAGCCTACACTGTGCCATCTGCATTGATGCCGTGCAGAAACACATCCAACACGGGATCAACCAGCGGCGTTAACCCAGAAATTGTGATGACTCAGCACCCAATTCGTCACCATCTCATCGAGCGCACCGAAAATGACTTTGGCCAGCACTTTCGTATTCAGCCTGGCGTGAAAGACGCCTTGTTGGTGACTGACGCGCTCTAAAATCTCGCGGAGCATTTTCAAATAATCAGCGAGCATCGTTTCCGAAAACTGCTCCATAAATTTGGTTGAGTGCCGGAACTCAACGGAAGACAAACAGCCAGATCACGATCCGCTGAGCGATTCAAAATGCAGTTGCGCGAAATGCCGAAGCTGCTCGTGTGGATCTTCAATAGCGGCCAATTCCCGCTGCGCGCGGGCATTAAAATCCGCCATCGTCGTGTTGAAGATCGAGCAGGCAAATCGTCTTTGTTCTTAAAATACAAGTACACCGTGCCATCAGCGACGCCAGCGGCCCGCGACCTCGGCAGCTTTGGCATTGAAATACCCAGCTCGCGCAAAACCGGATCACCCCGCGCAGAATCGCGGAAAATTTGTCCGTCGCTTTATCCTCAGGTGCAGCAGCAATTTTGCTGACCGTCCGATTGGCAGCCTTGCCGACGCGCAGCGCGAGCATCAGACTTTTTTGGGCGCTTTCGCCGGCCAGTTGCTTTTCGATTCGTGAACTCCGTGAAAATGAATGAGCATTCATTCGGAAGGAGCATCCTAACGGAAAATTACCGTTGGAGCAAGCACGTTCTCGGAACTTTCTTGCACACATCTCTCGCTTACTTAGCGATGCAAACAATGGCTGAGAAAAAGGTTGCTTTTGCCTAAGGATCGGTCGGAACAAAAACACATTGCCCTTGTCACGGGCGGGGGCGATTGCCCTGGGCTGAACGCTGCTGATTCGCGCAGTCGTGAAAGGCTCGCTCAATCACGGCTGGGAAGTGTACGGGATTGAGCGCGGTTTTGAAGGGCTTTTGCACAAGGATCGCGTGCGTAAGCTGGATGCTGCCGATGTGCGTGGCATTGCGCATTTGGGGGGAACGATTCTGGGCACGACGAATCGCAGTAATCCCTTTCAATTCACGACGAAAAAAACAGGAATAGCGTCACTGCCGTTTGCCCACGCAAATTGTGGATCGGTTTTTGACTTCAGGACTTGACGCTCGTGACGATTGGCGGCATTGAACGCTACCGGATTACTAGTCAACTTACTGCTCTGGGAATTCGATCATCGGCGTGCCGAAAACGATTGATAATGATTTGGCGGCGACGAGTTTCTTTCGGCTTCAATACCGCAGTGACGACCGCGACCGAAGCAATTGATAAATTGCACGCGACGGCACAATCGCACGAGCGCGTTTTCGTCGTCGAATTGATGGGGCATTACTCCGGCTGGATTGCGCTGTATGCCGGGATTGCGGGTGGCGCAGATGTGATTTTGATTCCCGAAGTGCCGTTCGATTTGAAAACGATTGCGCGCAAGATTCAGGATCGTTAACGGCACAACAACGCCGCTTCGCCATCGTCGTGGCGGCGAAGGCGCGCGACCTGCGGGCGGCGAGCATTTTAAGACCTTGCGCGAAACTGGCCACGAGCGATTAGGCGGCGTCGGAGAATTTGTGGCAAAGGAATTGCACCGTCTGACGAAGCGCGAAACGCGGTCACTGAGTAACTGGGGCATTTGCAGCGCGGTGGCCAACCGACAACGTGGGATCGTTTGTTGGCAACACGCTTTGGTGGAGCTGCCGTGCGCGCGATTGCCCAGGGCGAAGCGAATGTGATGCTGGCGCTGCAATCGTCCAGAATCGTTTGCGTGCCCCTGGAACAGGCGATTAAAGAAACGAAATTCGTGCCGCTGGATTCCGACATTATGCTTTCCGCGCGTGACCTGGGACTTTCTTTTGGAGATGAATGAAATGAGTAACGACACCGACAAATTACAAGACGCCACGCGCGCCAAACTGGATCAGGTCAGCCGCGCTTTGCTACGGCTGCACAAATCGCTGATGGATGACGAACGTGTCATTTATGAAATGGTGAATGGCCCCGTAGCCTCACCGCACGAAATGTTTCATCTGGTCATCAATCATCCACAGTTTAATTGGCTCGGCAAAATTTCCTCGCTGGTAGCCTTGATTGACGAAGCCGCTTCTGTGCGCCGTCCGGCGACGGAAACCACCGCGCAAGGATTGCTGGATGAAGCGGTAATTTTGCTGAGCTTCAAAAGTGAAGATCAGACGTTCGTCGAGCGGTTGCAGCGCGTTTTGAAGCGAAGCGCAGAGGCCAACGCGAGCCACGAAGAAGCTTTGAAAATCGCTTTGGCAGAGGAGGGGTAAAGAAGTATGGACAAGGAAAATTTGCAAGTTGTACACAATGCGGCGGCGAGCCGCTTTGAAATGGAGCTTCAGGGCAAGCAGGCGGTAATTAACTATCAGAAACGTGGCGAGGATATTTACAACCTATACCACGCCGAGGTGCCGCCGGAGTTTGAAGGGCACGGCTATGGCAGCCAGTTGGTAAAAGGCGCACTGGAACAAATCAAAGCGGAAGGGAAACAGTTTATTCCGATGTGCCCTTTCATTGCTGCATACGTGCGCCGACATCCTGAGTATCAGGAATTTGCTACGAGGTAAGCTATGAGCGAACTCAGAAAAGTAGATCGGCTTTATCTGCCACAAGCGACATCCGATGGCGCAGGCGTGAAAATCCAACGGGTGATTGCCACGCGCGTGCTGGATTATTTAGACCCGTTTTTGTTGCTGGATCACTTCGGTTCGGACGATGCGGACGATTACATCGCAGGCTTCCCGATGCACCCGCATCGCGGCATTGAAACCGTGACTTATATGCTAAAAGGCAGTGTCACGCACCGCGATTCGATGGGTAACGAAGGCACGATCAACACGGGCGACATTCAATGGATGACCGCTGGCGGCGGTATCATGCACGAGGAAATGCCACACGCGAGCGCCGATGGTATGGCTGGTTTTCAGCTTTGGGTCAACCTGCCCGCCAAGCTGAAAATGACCAAGCCCCGCTATCAGGAAGTCGCCGCAAAAAATATTCCCGTTGTCGAAAAATACGGCGCGAAAGTGCTGGTGATTGCGGGTGAAGTTGAAGGCGTCAAAGGTGCAGTCACCGAAATTTATGCCGAGCCAAATTATCTGGACGTAACGCTTAATACCAACCACGAATTTACGCACACGATTCCAGCAGGGCATACCGCATTCGCGTATTTGTTCGCTGGTGCCGCCACTTTTGACGACAGTGGCGAAGTGATCGCCGCGCCGATGCTCGTCGTGTTTCACAATGGCGATTTTGTGCACATTAAAGCGGGCGCGGAAACTGCCCGCTTCATTCTGGTTTCCGGCCAACCATTAAATGAACCAGTTGCGCGGTACGGCCCGTTTGTGATGAACACGGAAGACGAATTGCGACAAGCCATCCGCGATTTGCAGCGCGGCACATTTGTTTGGACAGAAGCCAGATGATTGATAGTTTGAGGAGGCTAAATGCTAAGCACCCAACCTCATATTCTGCTCATTGGCACTTTGTTGATTAGTCTCGCTGGCAGTGTGGTTGCTCAATGTACAAACAAGCCTTTCGCGCCCTGCAAATTGTACGAAACCGCAGATGTAGCATTCATTGGAACAGTGAAGGCGATCAATTATTCAGCACCTATGGCTGAAGGCTCAGGCATCAGTAAAAAAATCCTGCGTAACAAGGAAATCCTGCTAACGGTCAAAGAAGCATTCAAAGGCAACGCAGAAAAACAGACGGAAATAACTCTTACGACAACTCAAATACAACGGCGTGCTTCTTCTGGGGAACTGGTATTTTTAAAATATGTAGATGCGGATTGCCCCTTTGACGAGTTTGTGCAAGACGAAACGTACCTTGTCTATGCCAAGCATAATTCATCGACGCCGGGACTCGCTCTCTTCGCTGACCACGCAGTAATAGTTAGCGAAGCGGATAGTGCAATTACATATCTACACAATCGCAAAACAGGAAATCTAAATGCGATGCTTTATGGGCGTGTTGTGCGAAAAATCAGGCCGCTGGACTACGATTTAGGCAATATGCCCAAGCGCCCTATTAGAAATGTCAAAGTCGAAATCCAAAGTGATACGCAGCGCTTCACAACCACTACCGATGAGACAGGGAATTATCTGTTTTCTGACATTCCCCCTGGTGAATATGTGATCCGATATGATGTGCCAGAAGGATTAGAGGCAGAGGGCAATAGCAAGAAACTAAATCTTTCGGCACAGCCTTGTCGGCAGTACGACATGGAAGCGCTCACGACAGGGCAAATCAGCGGGACAGTTTTTAGTCACGAGGGCAGACCAAAAGCAGTTGAGGTTGAGCTTATAGTTGCTACGGAAATAAACACTCCCAACCCTCGCAAATTCATTGTCAGCGCGGATTGGCAATCAGGCAAATTTGAATTTAAAAACATTCCTCCCGCTCAGTATTTGTTGGGCGTAAATCTGAGTAAACTGTGCCATCAACAGGCGCAACATGGCAGGATCTCGTCTTGGGAAGTGACTTGTCGGCCCCGCCTTTACTACCCAAACGTTTCTGAAATTTCACAGGCAACACTTATTGACTTAACCGAGGGCGAACAGCGAAAAGATTTTGACCTTCGCTTACCCTCACCCTTTTCAAAACGAACAATTTCAGGAGTTGCAGTTTTTCCAGATGGCAAGCCTGTCGTAAATGCTGAGATTTCTCTGATGGTTGTAGATGGTGACTCAGTCACATTTGGTGAACTTGCAAAAACGGATGAATACGGGCGATTTTCAATATCCGCATACAATGACCTGAAATCTTGGGTGAGCGCGGTCGTCAATATCAAAGGCAAGTATCTACACTCAGAGCCATTGGAATTCTCAATGAATGGCGACATTAATGGAATCAAGTTAATGCTCTCTTCGCCAGGCAAATTCTGCGCTCTCTGCTACAACAAATACAGGAAACGAAAAGGTTCCCCACCACAATGAACAAGATCGTTGAATGCATCCCCAACTTCAGCGAAGGCCGTGATGTCAGTGTTGTGAATGCCATCGCGTCGGCAATCGCTTCTGTGCCGAATGTTGTTGTGCTTGATCAAACGATGGACGCGGATCATCATCGTTCGGTGATTACGTTTGCGGGCGAGCCAGAGGCCGCATTAGAGGCGGCGGTACTCGCTGCGGCGCGGGCGGTGGAGTTGATTGATTTGAACCATCACACGGGCGAGCATCCACGTCTGGGCGCGGTAGATGTCATCCCGTTTGTGCCGATCAAGGGCGTGACGATGAGCGAGTGTGTGGCGCTGGCACGACGTGCGGGCGAGCGGATTACACGGGAACTGCGCGTGCCGGTGTACCTTTACGAACACGCGGCGACGCGACCGGAACGGATTGATCTGGCGAATGTGCGGCGCGGCGAATTTGAAGGATTGCGTGATGTGATTGCTGTCAGTCACGAACGTGCGCCGGATTTTGGCGAAGCAAAAATTCATCCGACGGCGGGCGCAGTAGCAGTGGGAGCGCGGGCACCGCTCATTGCCTACAACATCAATCTGGCAACCGATGATTTGACGATTGCGCGCAAGGTTGCCAAGGCGATTCGCGGGCGTGATGGTGGGTTGCAGTATGTGAAGGCGCTCGGCTTTGAACTCGCGGGGCGGCGGCAGGTACAGGTTTCGATGAATCTGGTGAATTACGAAGCGACGCCGATTTTTCGCGTGTTTGAAATGGTCAGGCGCGAAGCCGAACGCTACGGCGTACGCATCGCGGGCAGCGAAATTATCGGCTTGATTCCACAAGCCGCGCTCAATGCTTGCGCGGATTTTTATTTACAGATCGAAAACTTCAACGACTCGTTGGTGCTGGAAAATCGCTTGCAGCTGAAGCTGAACGAATCGCAGGCGGTTTCTGTTTTCAACGAATCACAACTTGGTTCGTTAGCCGAAGATGTGGCAGCCGGAACACAGATTCCGGCCAGCGGCAGCGTCGCGGCATACGCGGGCGTGCTCGCGGCTTCGCTCGGCGCAATGGTGTGCAAGCTGGCGGATTCGGCGGAACCGGAAATTGAGGAAGTCCTGGCGGAGTTGGAAGAAATCGGCGTGGATTTGCGCCATGCGGTTGCCGACGACGCGGATAGTTTTGCTCGTGTGCTGGATGCGCAGGCGCTGCCGGACACGACCGAGGCAGAGAAAATCGCGCGGCAGAATGCGATTGAACAAGCGACGAAAGGCGCGCTGGCAATTCCGCTGCGCGTGACGGAAGCGGCGTTGCAAATCCTGGAGTTGCTGAGCGAACTGGCGGAGTTTGGTGATGCGGAGTTTTTTCCTGAATTGCCGACTGGTGCGCAAATGGCGCTGGCCGCAATGCGGGGCGCGTACTACAACGTCTGCGCGAATGTAGATGCGATCAATGATGACGATTACGCGCAGGCGCGGCGCACAGAAGTTGAGGAAATGCTGGGGCGTGGGCAGGAACTAACGGATGAGATTGAGAGCTTGTTTTTGCGCCATTAAAGGAAGGCGCTTGCCAGCTTGCCGCG
This sequence comes from Blastocatellia bacterium, assembly GCA_046331525.1. Taxonomy (GTDB): domain Bacteria; phylum Acidobacteriota; class Blastocatellia; order RBC074; family RBC074; genus JAFDVL01. The sequence goes on along the minus strand of JAXLQQ010000022.1, from coordinate 16,923 downwards.
TGCAAGCTAAGATGCACGATTTCAGAAGCCTGGGATGAGGCAGCTATGGACAATGTTCAGCACAACGAAATGATTCCTGATGTGGCTCCTGATCCAGTTGTCTTGGAGCGGCGATTGCGCCGCATCACGGTGGCGCTGATTGTTGTTGGCGTTGTTCTCGCTGCTGCGTTGGCGGGATTGAAAATGGCGCTGGGCTTCGCGCTGGGTGGCGCGCTAAGCTTATTCAATGAACGTTGGCTCAGTTCCAGCACAAAGGCAATGATTGAGATTGCCAGCGCGACGGGAACGCCATCGGTGCCGCGCGCTTCCAAATTTGTTTTTCGTTTTTTGATTATTGCGATGGTAATGATGTTCGCGATGCAGAGCGGCTATTTTCATTTGCTCGGCATTGGTTTGGGCTTCACGACATTTGTGCTGGCCAGTATGGTCGAAGCGTTCTATCAACTAATCACTTTTAAGAACTGATTTTATGCTCTTAGCATTTTTGGCTTTCTTACAGGAACACGGCATCAAGCCCGCCGAGGGCGCGTTAGAAGCAGCGGGCGAGGGGGCGACGGCGGCAGAACACGGCCATAGCGGCGAACACGTTCCGTGGCTGGTCGAGCAGGTAAATCATTTATTTGGTTCGGCTGCGTTCGCGTTGGAAGAAAAAATTATGCCGCCGATTTACGGCCTGTTCGGTTCGCATTGGCCGGGGCAGGGAATGACAGCGGAGCAGTACATGGCCGCTGGTAATTTGCCGATTCCGACGCAAATCGTGATGTTTCTGATCGTGGTATTTATTGCCGTTGTAGTACTGACGATTCTGCGCGGCAAGCTTTCGACCGATTCGCCGTCGCACAAGCAACAAACGTTTGAAGTCGGCGTCGAAGCGATCCGCGATATGCTGAAAGATTTGGTTGGCCCGCACGGCCTCAAGCATTTCCCGGTGATTGCGACATTTGCGTTGTTAATTTTCCTGTCGAACTTTATTGGCTTTATTCCCGGTCTAATTTCGCCGACGGCAAATTTGAACGTGACGCTCGCGCTCGCGCTGACTTCGTTTCTGTACTACAACGCCATCGGCATTAGGGAAAACGGAATCGTCGGCTATCTGAAGCATTTTATGGGGCCGGTAGCGATTCTGGCACCGCTGATGTTTTTGATTGAAATCGTCAGCCATCTCGCGCGCATTCTGAGCTTGAGCTTGCGTCTGTTCGGAAATATCTACGGCGAGGAGCAGGTCAGCGGCGTGATTGCCGGCCTTGCGCCGTGGGGCGTGCCGATTTTGCTCTTGCCGCTCGCGTTGCTGGCGACATTCCTGCAAACGTTTATTTTTATTGTGCTTTCAATGCTGTACATCGCCGAAATGTCCCATCACGAAGACGATCACGGCGGACACGGCGAAGCGGCGCATGCACACTAGAAGGATTGGCGATTTAGTCTCAGAACAGCTTTTTGATAATTAGGATGTCAAAAGCGAAATAGCTTTCTGTTGATTCGCATTGCAGTACCGTAAACGTTGCATGGAGCCTTGCCTTTCCCAAAAGTGCAACTGAATCCCTGACGTCGAACTTATACCCTGAATCAGTCGATAGTGATTTTGCTGCTGACGTCCTTTGCGACACGAAACGATGTGTTTCGTACATTTAACTCGTAGACAAAGGAGAAAATTGACATGAAAAGAATCGTATTGGCCCTGATGGGAATGATGTTCGCTGCGCTTCCGGCGCTGGCACAAACGGGTGGCGGTGTTTCCGACAAAGGATATGGCTACCTGGGTGCGGGCATCGGCTTTGGTATCGCGGCTGGTCTGGCCGCGCTTGGTCACGGCAAAATCGCTTCCTCCGCGTGCGAAGGCGCGGCGCGCAATCCCGGTGCGGCGGGACGTATTCAAACGCTGATGTTGCTCGGTCTTGCATTCGTCGAAACCGCGATCATCTTTGCGTTCGTGATCGTCTTCTTGAAAGTCGGCGCGTAAGCGAAATGTTTGCTTGGTACAAGAGCCAGGACAGTCGGCAAGGCTGTGCTGGCTTTTTTGTTTGGCGCGTTGTTAGCGGCTTATCTCTTTGCGAATATCCTGCAACCAGATTTCAATAATCAGGCGGTCAACTTCTGTCCAATGCAATTGGTACGGCTTGCGCTCTGCGCCGTAAAAGCGTGCCACCAAACGGCGCAGCCCCGCAAAATCCAAGCCCTTTTTCCAGCCTTCACAGATGAAATGGAGTTGCCGATCCGCCGTGAGGGAATCGGAATGGGGAGCGTGAATTGGCAATTCAGTGGATGCAGATGAGGGAAGCATCCTCAATGTCCTTTCCAGGACGCGGAAGTGTCACGCAATGTTGTTGACTGCGCGTGTTCCGGTCAATCCTGTTGTATTTTTGTACGGTCGCTTAAAATTTAGGCTACGCGGGCAAGCAGTGTCAATTCTTTTGTTTGCACAGGTTCTTTCTCGGATGCTAAGCTGCATCCTTTGCGGTATTCTACAGGAAAATTGCAGCGCCAAAGGGCAACCTTGCAGACAACGGCGATTCTAACTCGACACCATACAAAAACTCGCTAGTGAAGTAAATTCATGCAGGAACATTTACGCGCAGAAGTTAACTCTAAAGAAAAAGCTCCCGAAGCCATTCATCGGCGCTTGACCGAATCGTTTGGTGCCGACCGTGCTTTGCTCGCCATCGGGGAACATTACCGCATCGTGGGCGAACCGAGCCGCGCGATTGCTTTGCCGCAAACGGTGACTGAGTTGAGCGAAATGCTCAGCTTTGCGACGAGTGAAGGTTTGACGGTGATTCCCGCCGGAGCGGGGACGTGGCTAAATATGGGCAACCCGCCCGTGCGTGCACATCTGATCCTTTCGACGGCCAAAATGGATCGTGTGCTGGAATATGAACCAGCAGATTTAACGGCAACTGTCGAAGCCGGTTGCACCTTGCAGGGCTTCAATCAACAGGCGGCACAACATCGGCAATGGATTCCGCTTGATCCTTTCGGGCACGAAGATTCCACCCTTGGCGCGACAGTCGCGACGGCCAGTTCCGGTCCGCTGCGTTGTGCGTATGGTACGCCACGCGATTGGGTGATTGGGATGCAGGTGGTACATGCCTACGGGTTAACGACCCGCGCGGGCGGCAAGGTAGTGAAGAATGTGGCCGGGTATGATTTGTGCAAAATGTACACGGGCAGCTATGGCACGCTTGGCATCATCACGGAAATCAGTTTCAAGCTGTTCGCGTTGCCGCCGCTGGAACGCACCTTGATTCTGGCCGCAACCGATGTCAATCAGGCATGCGAACTGGCCGCGCGGTTGCGGCTCTCAGATGTCAAACCGACCATGCTGGAATTGCTGTCGGCCAATGTGACGGACGCCGACATTGAAATCACGACAAGCAGCGACGGCAATTACGCTCTGGCGTTACAGTTCATTGGGGAGGAAGAAACGATTCGCTGGCAAATCGCTGAAGCCTTGCGCCTTGCAGTCGGTTGCAGATCGCTGCAGCTCAGCTCGGACGCGGCAGCACAGTTCTGGGAACGATACCGCGAAACTGAAATTTCGCAGGAATGGGATTTGATTTTCAAGCTGAGCGTGAAGCCCGCCGACCTGCCCGCAATGATTGCCGACCTGCAAAAGTATTTGCCCGAATCGCCGCTTTCGATGTTGCGCGTACATGCGGGCAATGGCGTGATTCGCGTGCATGCCAGCAACGATGCATTAGCCTGGTTTCGCACCAAAGAGCGTCCAAAACGTATTGCCGAATTGCGCAGCCGTGCACAGGCACACGGCGGAAATATGGTGATTCTGCGTGCACCGCTTGAACTGAAATCGCACATTGACGTGTGGGGCGAAGTTGGGCCAACCGCCGTTTTGATGCACGCGCTGAAAGAAAAATTCGACCCGCAAAATCTGCTCAACCCCGGCCGATTTGTCGCGGGAATTTAAAATAGTCAGTTGGCCGTTGCCAGTTGGCTGTTGTTGGTTGCGGGAGACTTTGGCAATAAACGACGGGCAGCGGGCAACTGACTTCTGACAACTGACAACTGACAATGACTATTCAACTGACGCAATTAAAATCCGCTGTTGATGCGGAAACCGATAAACTCCTCGGCTGCATTCATTGTGGCCTTTGTTTGCAGGCGTGTCCCACTTATTTACAACTCGGTAACGAAAACGACAGCCCGCGTGGGCGCATTTTGCTAATGCGTTCGGTGGTAGAGGGGCGGCTTGATCTCGATAATGAACGTTTTGGCAAGCATATTGATTTGTGTTTGGGCTGTCGGGCTTGCGAGACAGCCTGTCCCGCAGGGGTGGAATATGGTCATTTGCTGGAAACAACGCGTGCTTCGCTTGTGCGTACCGGTGTGAAGAAGCCGGAGACGATGCCGCAGAAAATGCTCGCGCGGGCGCTAAAAGAACTCTTTCCTTTCCCTAAAAAATTCGCGCAGGTGATGTCGCTGAATCGTTTCTTCCGTGACAGCGGCCTGCTGTCATTTGCGTTGTGGTTTAAGCCATTGCGTCAGTTGATGAATAAAATCTCGCCGCAAGCCGAATTTGCGCTGTCGCTGTTGCTTTCGACCAAGCCGGTACTGGGTTCAAAGCTCAGTCGTCGTAAACAACGCAAGGTGTTGGAATCGGTGGCGGTCGAAGACAAACCGCTCAACGAAAAGCGCGAGGTGTCGGTTTTCACGGGCTGCGTGATGGAAGGCTTGTTCAAGCACACGAATGATGCCACATCGCGTGTCCTGGTGGCGAACGGTGCGTTTCTGGTGCCAGTGAAAACGCAGGTTTGCTGTGGCGCGCTGCACGCACATGCAGGCGAAATCGAATTGGCGCGAGAGCTGGCGCGCAAGAATATCGAGGCATTCGAGAATAATTACAAATCGCTGATTATCATCAATTCAGCCGGCTGTGGCGCGATGCTGAAAGAATACGGCGAATTGTTGAAGGACGATGAAAACTACGCAGCGCTCGCGCACGAATTCAGCAGCCGCGTGCGCGATGTGTCAGAATACCTGCACAAAATGGGTGTGCGCGAGGGCGCGCCAATTGACGAATCGGTTACCTACGATGCGCCGTGCCATTTGTATCACGCGCAACGCATCACCGCTGCCCCGCAGGAAGTGCTGAAAGCCGCGATTCCAAATCTGGATTTCAAGCCGCTCAACGGCATGCAGGATTGCTGCGGCGGCGCAGGCATTTACAATCTGAGTGAGCCGGAAATGTCCGACAAAATTCTCACCGACAAGATTGACAAGGTGAAGGCGACAGGCGCACAACTGCTGATGACAGCCAATCCGGGCTGTCACATGCAACTCGGTGCGGGCTGTCGCACGAAAGGTGCCGATTGCAAAGTTGTTCACGTCGTCGAAGTGCTCGACGAATCCTATCGCAAAGCCGGTTATTACGATCAATCACCCGTATGAAACTCCATCGAAAACTACTTACGTTTGCCCTCTTGTTTGCAGTTGTTGGTTTGGTTTCAGGACAGGCTCAGCAAGTGCAGCTTTCCCCGAAACCGAATCCGCAGATCGAAAAAATCCTCGCGGAAATCTCGCCCGCAAATATCGAAACCAATATTCGCAAGCTCGCCAGCTTCGGCACGCGCCACACGCTTTCCAGTCAGGATAACCCGACGCGTGGCATTGGTGCGGCGCGAGCATGGATTAAGTCGGAATTTGAGCGCTACAGCAAAGAATCCGGTGGGCGCTTAATTGTCAGCGAAGATGATTTCATCCAACCCGCCGCCAATCGCGTGCCGCAGCCAACACGGCTTGTCAGCATCATCGGCACGCTGCCGGGCAAACAGGACGCCTCCAAAGACCGTATGTACGTGGTCAGCGGGCATTATGACTCCTGTGTCTGTTCGCAAGGAATGACCGATGCCGAAAGCGATGCGCCGGGCGCGAGCGATGACGCTTCAGGCACAGCGGCGGTGATGGAAATGGCGCGCGTGATGTCAAAATACGAATTCGACGCAACGATTGTGTTTATGACCGTGCCGGGCGAAGAACAAGGCTTGCTTGGCGCGGCCCACTACGCGGCGGAAGCGAAAAAGAAATCGCTCAACATCGCCGCGATGTTCACGAACGACATTATCGGGAACACCATCGGGGGCAACGGCGTGAGAGAGAATCGTCGCGTTCGCGTGTTTTCGGAAGGCGTGCCAACCACCGAAACCGAAGCCGAAGCCCGCAATCGTCAATCCGTTGGCGGCGAGAATGACGGCCCTTCGCGACAACTTGCCCGATACATCAAAGAAGTCGGCGAACGTTATTTGCCAAATTTTGAAGTGACCCTGATCTTTCGGCGCGACCGTTATGGACGCGGCGGCGATCACAATGCGTTCCTGCAACAGGGATTTACGGCAGTCCGCTTTACGGAACCCAACGAAGCCTTCACGCGCCAGCATCAGAAGGTGCGCGAGGAAAACGGCATCAAATATGGAGACGTAGTTGAGATGGTAGACTTTGCTTACATCGCACAGGTCGCGCGCGTAAATGCGGCTTCGCTAGCGAGTATGGCGCTGGCTCCGGCGGCTCCGGCTGGTGTGATGTTCAAATCCGCGCGGCAGGAATACGATACCTTGCTCAGTTGGCAGGCAAACAAAGAACCAGACGTGGCAGGCTATCGCATCGTCTGGCGGCAGACGTATCAACCGTTCTGGACGGGCAGTGTTGACGTGGGCAACGTGACGGAATACACCCTGAAAGGGTTATCGAAGGATGATTACTTTTTTGCAGTGCAGGCGATTGATAAAGATGGCAATCCAAGCGTCCCGGTGTTTCCCAAAACGGTTCCCAGAACCAGACCGCAGTAAAATTTTATGCAGTACCCTAAATTGAACTCTATTTTGCTTACGTTCGTGTTAATGCTCAATGGTTGGGCGCTAGTGCAGGCGCAGGAAACGTCCCGGCAGCAAAAGCCAACCAAACAACAGCGTCCGACGAAATACCCGACGCAGTTTGACAAGATCATTGACGCGGACGACAAGAAGGCTGGTGAGCCAACGACGGAAGAGAAAGCCGCTACGCCATCGGTCGCACCTCCTAAAACCGATGCGCTCGCTTCGGACGCGCTGGTGCGGGCAGTAGAGAGTTTGACGGTCGAAGTCAAAAATCTGGTGGGCGAAGTGCGCGCAAACAACGCGCGGCAGCAGGTGCAAACCGACATCCTGCGTCTGACGCGCACGGATTTGCGCATAGACCGCTACGAGGGTGAACTAAAAACCGTGCGGGATCGGCTGGCCTTGCTCGAAGCCGATTATCAAAACTTAAATCTGCTATTGACGCCCGAAGCATTGGAGGCGCAAGTGAGTCGCATGCCTTACGCGAATAAAGGCGACGCAATTCGCCAAGTTAAGGAAGCACACGAAGCTCGCTTGCGCGTGGTGGTTGCCGAACGCGAAATCGTGCAACGGCGGGAAAAAGAATTGGCTGATGTGGTCAAGGCTTTTCGTGATGTCGGAGCCGAAACAGAAAAGCGATTAGCTGGAATCGAAGAAACTTTGAAAAAATTGGCAGACACGACTGAGCAAGCCAGCAAAGTGAAACCTGATATACCCGAAGAAAAGAAACCTTAATGGCTAGCTGGTGTTTTGCAGGAGGAAAAATGCACCCTGATTTGAATCGTCGAGACTTTCTCAAAACCACAGTTGCAACCAGCCTGAGCGCTCCGCTGCTCGCAACAGAATTAGTGGCGCAAAATCGCGCCATTCGCCCGCTCGTGATTTCCAGTTCCAATAATCATATCGGCGCAGATGGAAACTTTTTGAATGGCGGTATCCATTGTGTGACGAAAGCAATGGGAATTCTCAAAGCGGGCGGCGACACCTTGGATGCAGTAATTGCGGGCGTGAATCTGGTTGAAGACGATCCGCTGGATGATTCGGTCGGTTATGGCGGTTTACCGAATGAAGATTGTGAAGTCGAACTTGATTCCTGTGTGATGCATGGGCCGACGCGGCGTGCGGGTTCGGTCGCAAGTCTAAAGAGTATCAAGAACCCTTCAAAAGTCGCGCGGCTGGTTTTGGAGCGCACCGATCACATTATGATCGTCGGCGAAGGCGCGTTGCGTTTTGCGCTCAAACACGGTTTCAAACGCGAAGATTTGTTGACCGAAAGTTCGCGCAGGCTCTGGCTGAAATGGCGCGAAGAATTGAATCCGCAAGACAACTGGGGGCCAAGCTGGCATCACACAACCAAAGGCAAACAAATTTCACAGGCGAATGTGAGCAAAGAGGAATTGGCCTTCAATGCCTACGCCGCAGAACGCTTGCGCAATCGCCCGACCGGCACGATCAATTGCCTGGCTATAGACGCGAATGGCAATTTATCCGGCGTCACGACGACCTCTGGCTTGGCCTGGAAAATTCCGGGGCGTGTGGGCGATTCGCCGCTGATTGGTTGCGGCTTGTATGTTGACAATGAAGTTGGTGCGGCAGGCTCGACGGGGCGCGGCGAGGAATGCATTTACATCAATGGCGGACATACGATTGTCGAGAACATGCGGCGCGGGATGGCACCGACAGAAGCCGCGCTGGACGCGATCAAACGCATTGCCGCGCGCTATGAAAATAATCAGGATGAATTGCGTAAATTCGACATTAACTTTTATGCCTTGAATAAAAAAGGCGAATACGGCGGTGCGACGCTGTGGGGCTGGCGCGATGACGGCAAACGTAACAGCTTTGCTTTGCACGACGGCAGGGAAGCGCGGCTGGTGGATTGCGCTTATTTGTTTGAGAAAAAGTAAATAGCTTGACGAAAGCCGCACGTTGGTCACGTGGTTTTGGCTTTTCAGTTATAGTCCCTTTTGCTATATTGCCCGCCTCACTTTCCACCCCGTGGCGTTATAGCCCTGCAAGAAAAGGAGAATCACCTTGCAAGTTTGTGTAGTTGGAACTGGATATGTTGGTTTGGTCACCGGCACGTGTCTGGCGTACCTGGGCCATACGGTTACTTGCGTGGATATTGACGAACGCAAGATTAACCTGTTGAAAGAGGGAAAGTCGCCCATTTATGAACCGGGACTTGATGGCTTGCTGGCGATTTGTTTACAGCGCGACACGTTGCGTTTTTCTACGGATTTGCCCGCTGCGGTGAAACAAGCGGAAATCATTTTTACTGCCGTCGGAACGCCTCCGCTGCCCAGTGGCAGAGCGAATCTTTCGTACGTCGAAGCCGTCGCAAAATCCATCGGCGTGTCACTGGACAGCATTCGCCGTCGCGTGGTGGTGAACAAATCCACCGTGCCGGTTGGCTCCGGCAATTGGGTTGAAGCATTAGTAAAAGAGGGCTTGCGCTCGAACGAAAGCGTGGCTGGTTTAAAGCCGGAAGATCTGTTTGCGGTAGCCTCCAATCCAGAATTTTTGCGGGAAGGTTCAGCAATTGCAGATACGTTTTACCCGGATCGGATTGTGCTAGGTGCGAGCGATGCGTTTGCGATTGAGCAGTTGCGTGAATTGTATAAACCACTTGTTGAACAAACCTTCACACCGCCGCCTTCGGCTCCGCGTCCGGCTAGCTTTACCGCTGTCCCAGTCGTGACAACGGATCTGGCTTCAGCGGAAATGATTAAATATGCGGCGAATGCTTTTCTGGCCACGAAAATCAGTTTTGCGAATGAAGTGGCAAACATCTGCGAACGCGTCGGGGCGGATATTCAAGAAGTTGTGCGCGGCGTGGGCTTGGATAACCGAATTGGGCCACGCTTTCTCAATGCAGGCTTGGGCTGGGGCGGTTCCTGCTTTGGCAAAGACGTTTCGGCGTTGATTGATATTGCTCGCGAATACAGTTACGAGCCGCAAATTTTGCGCGCTGCAGTGGACGTAAATAAAGATCAACGTTTGGTCGCAGTGCAGAAATTGCAGAAGACGCTGAAAATCATCAAAGGCAAAACGATTGGGTTGCTGGGATTGGCCTTTAAGCCGAACACTGACGACTTGCGCGACGCGCCAGCGCTCAGCATTGCAGAAAAGTTAATTGAACTTGGCGCGCGCGTGAAAGCTTACGATCCGATTGCCAACGAATGTTGCCGCGAACAATATCCCGACCTGAAAATTGAATATGCGGAGGATGTTGTCAGTCTGGCGGAGGATTGTGATGCCTTGGTCATTGTGACGGAATGGGAAGTCTTTCAGCGCATGGATTTGAAACGGCTGGCTGAGGTGATGAACGGCAAGGTGATTATTGATGGCCGCAATGTGCTGGATCGGCAGGAAGCCCGCGAGGCAAGCTTCAAATACCTGGGAGTTGGCAGATAACCATGCGAATCTTAATTACCGGCGGTGCTGGATTTATTGGCAGCCATTTAACGGATTATTTGCTGGAAGAAGGCCATCAGGTCGTGGCGATGGATAATTTAGTGACGGGCGATCTGGATAACATCGCACATCATCGTTCTAATCCACGCTTTGAATACCTTCATCACGATGTGAGCAATCATATCCACGTTGCGGGGCAAGTAGATTGGGTATTGCACTTTGCCAGCCCGGCCAGCCCGATTGATTACCTGCAACTCCCGATCCAAACGCTGAAAGTCGGTGCGCTCGGCACACATAATGCCCTTGGACTGGCAAAAGCCAAAGGTGCAAAGTTCCTGTTGGCTTCGACTTCAGAAGTTTATGGCGATCCGCTCGTGCATCCACAGCCGGAAGACTATTGGGGCAATGTGAACCCGATTGGCCCGCGTGGCGTGTACGACGAAGCAAAACGATATGCCGAAGCCATTGCGATGGCCTACCACCGCGAACATCAAGTAGATGTACGCATCGTGCGCATTTTCAATACCTACGGCCCGCGCAATCGCGTCAATGATGGTCGTGTCGTTCCCACCTTCATCAATCAGGCGCTCTGCGGCGAACCGATCACCGTATTCGGCGAAGGCAATCAGACACGCAGCTTTCAATATGTAGCCGACCTGGTCGCGGGCGTACGTAAACTGATGGAAGCCAATTACAATCGGCCCGTTAACATTGGCAATCCCACAGAAATGACGATTTTGGAATTTGCTAAGCTGATCCTGCGCCTAACGGGAAGCAGTAGTTCCATTATCTATAATCCCTTACCCGAAGATGACCCCAAAACCCGGCAACCTGATATTTCCCGCGCCAAATCCATTCTCGGCTGGGAACCGAAAATCGCGGTGGAAGAAGGACTCAGTCAGACGATTGCCTGGTATCGCAGTTTGCGCGAAAAAAAGTAGGAAGCGTTCAGTCACAATGATGGAAAACTCCTGTCCTGACAGACATTTTAATTGACAGGGCAGGGTAGATGGTGTAAATAACTTCAGCCTCATAAGTTCTCCCTGTGGCACTTGATAAACGAGGCGTGACTGCCTGAACAATCCCGAGTTGCCTGTTGCCCCAAACAGCTTGAAAAGCTGTCAAATTAAGCTGAAATCAATCGTCTAAGTTATTTGCAAGCCTGAAAGTCAGGTCTTTAGCTCCGGAGGAAATTATGCATAGCAAAATGGCGGGTCTGAGAAAGGCGCTCACCGTTACGTTGATGATTACGGTAGGCGGCCTGAACAGTCTGATCGTAAGCAGCGCCCAAGCGCAGGTCGCGGCCAAACTGGCGGGCGATTTGGCGGTTCGTGGAACCGTAACTTTGAATGGAATGAACACTGCCAGCGGTGCGACGGTTTTTGATGGCGGACTCATCAAGACCGGTAGCAATGGTGCCGCAACCATCAATCTCGGTTGGATGGGGCAAATTGAATTGGGTGCAGATACCGAACTGGTGTTGGCTCTGAACAATGGCCTGATCGGCGGTAACCTGCGCACGGGTCATGCAACTGTCAGCGCGCCGCTCGGCACTGCGATCAACATCAGCACAGCAGATGGTACGGCGACCACTGAAGGTCGCGAAGCTGCTGTCCTGACTGTAGATGTGGTTTGCGGCAATACGCGCGTTTCTTCAACCCGAAGCGATGCCCGTTTAGTGGCAGGCAGTCGCGTCGAAATTGTCGCCGCTGGACAGGAAGTTGCTGTTGGCACGCAAACGGCACAAGGCCCGAATTGCAAACGAATGGCAATCGCTGCGCCCGCAGCGGGAATTGGTGCTGGTGCGCTAGCTGCTTTGCTGATTGCCGGAATCGGCGGAGCGATCATTGGTGTGATTGCGGTTACGCAAAGCGACGATACAACCCCGTCGCAAGTGAATGTCAGTAACTTTAGGCCCTAATTTATTAATCATCGCCCCGGTTATCTTTGGAGGAAATGAGATGAGCAAGAAGACGGTACGCGATGCTCTATCAGTTGCTTTAATGGTCACTGTGGGCAGTTTTTATAGCCTGGTTACGAGCACTGCTTTCGCCCAGGTCACTCCCAAACTGGTAGGCTTTTTGGCGACTAAAGGGAGTGTTTCTCTCAACAGCATGAACGCTACTTCTGGCGCAACGGTTTTCACTGGTAGTCAGATTAAAACCAGTGCTAACAGTTCTGCTACAATTAGCTTAGGCAATCTGGGACAGGTGGATCTTGGGGCAGATAGCGAATTAACATTGCAAATAGATTCCGGTATCATCGGAGGGCATTTGCGCAGTGGACAAGCCACAATTAGCGCGTCAGAGGGCGTTATCATTAATGTAACGACTGCTGATGGCGTGGCTGCTGCCGATGGCAAACAACCTTCCGTGTTGACTGTGGATGTCACTGCTGGTACCACGAGAGTCGCGGCAGCCAATTGTGGCGCAACATTAACAACAAATGATCATGTGGAAGTCATTGCTGCCGGGCAGGAATCTTCTGGCCCGCAAGGAAACCAAAAAGGTGCTCCTTGCGAATGCCGCGATGCAAACGGCAATAAAACCGGCAATGGCAAATACAATGATCAGGGTGTTTGCGAATGCAAAAGATCGCCTGGGGGGGCAGTCGCTATGGGCGGTTTGAGTCCGACGGCGCTCTTTGCACTCATCGTGTTAGGCGTAGGCGGGGCGGTCGGTGGGATTATCGCAGCGACCCAAGGAGATAACGTCAGCAGCAGTTCGACTGGCACCTTGAGTAATTTCCGCTAGATATTTAAATCAACGACCCTGTTAGTTATTTACACTAATTCCCCTTAGTCCCTTTTGCAAAATAAAGAGGCTAAGGGGATTTGGCATAAAAAAAGAAGCTTTCTTTAGGAGGAAAAAGCATGAGCAACAAAATGACAGGCGTGAAAAAAATGACCACGATAGTGCTTGTTTTAACCGTGGGGATTTTTCAGAGTCTACTGATGAGTGCGGCAATGGCACAGGTGACGCCAAAATTGGCAGGCGACCTGTCAATCAAAGGCTCCGTGACCTTGAATGGCGTGGCAACGGCCAACGGCGCGACGATCTTCGACGGGAGCCACATCAAAACGGGCAGTAATAGCAGCGCCATTATCAACTTGGGACGCCAGGGACAAATTGAATTAGGAGCAGATAGCGAATTGGTTCTGCAACTGGAAAATGGGACGTTGGGCGGCAATCTGCGCTCTGGTCAGGCAACGGTCAGTACGCCTACGGGCACCGGCATTAACATTCTGACCGCGGATGGCTCAACTGTTGTGGACGGCAAAGAAGCGAGTGTGATTACAGTAGATGTGACCTGTGGCACGCGCGTTAGCGCTTCCCGCAATGAAGCGAGAGTCACGGCTGGCAACCGCGTCGAGCTGGTTGCTGCTGGTCAGGAAGTTTCAGTGGGCGCACAACAAGCAACAGGTGATCCGCAGCGTTGCCCCCGCTTGGCCGCAGCGCGCGCTAATGCTCCTACAGCTCTTTCCGGCGGTGCGTTGGCAGCCTTAATTTTGATTGGTTTGGGTGGAGCTGTGGCTGGCGTGATCGCTGCAACACAAGGCGACAATGTAAGCAGCAACTCTACTGGCCCGCTTAGCAATTTTCGGCCATAAGTACTGACGGCTGATATGGAATCTTAAATTAGCGCCATTCCCCTTGCTCTCAGGCCAGGGAATGGCGCTAAACTATTTTGCTATGACAACCCTGATTCATCGCCCACGTCGCCTGCGCCAACAACCCCAGCTTCGCAATTTAGTGCGGGAAACGCGATTGCATCCCGATAATTTAATTTACCCGTTGTTTGTTTGTCCGGGCGAAGGCCTTCGCCGTGAAGTCGGTTCTATGCCTGGCGTCTACAATCTCTCTATTGATGAGTTGATTAAGGAAGCAGAGGCAGCACGGCGCGAGGGGATTTCATCGCTTATCCTTTTTGGCCTGCCGGAAGAAAAAGATGCGGTAGGCAGTGAAGCGTACGCCGAAGATGGCATCGTGCAGCAAGCCATTCGCGCCCTCAAACGTGAAGTCAAAAACTTGCTGGTGCTGGCCGATACCTGCCTGTGCGAATATACCTCACACGGTCATTGCGGGATGATCGAAGGTGATGACGTTGCCAATGATCCCACGCTGGATTTGATTGCAAAAACAGCGGTTAGCCAGGCGCAGGCTGGGGCAGACATTATTGCTCCGTCAGGCATGATGGACGGCATGATTGGTGCAATTCGCTTGGCACTGGATGCGGCAGGCTTTGCCCATACGCCCATTATGTCCTATGCCATCAAATACGCTTCAGCCTATTACGGCCCCTTCCGCGATGCAGCAGGCAGCACACCGCAATTTGGAGATCGGCGCAGCTATCAGATGGACCCGGCGAATGCACGTGAGGCGCTACGCGAAGCGGATTTGGATGTTGAGCAGGGGGCGGATATGCTGATGGTCAAGCCCGCTTTGCCTTATCTCGACATTATCAAAGCGGCGCGTGAACGGTATACGCTCCCTCTCGCGGCGTATCAGGTTTCGGGCGAATATGCACAGATCAAAGCAGCAGGGTTAAACGGCTGGATTGATGAAGAGCGTGTGATGCTGGAATCCTTGCTAGCAATTAAACGCGCAGGAGCTGATATGATCCTGACATACTTTGCTAGAGATGTACTGAAGCATCTCTAGCAAAGTACGTCCGCTTGCTTAATGGCGCGGTGCTTTCACTGCCAATTTAAGCACAACTTCATCCCGAATCAGATCATCTGCCTTGCCCGCATAGACGATTCCAAAATCCTTGCGGTTGAGCGCAAATTCACTGGTCATGGACACCACATCAGCCTCTACTTTGATCGTTGCCGGAAAGCTAAGCGTCTTTTTGATGCCGTGTAAATCCAGCGTGCCAGTTACGATGTGAGACGCGCCTTTCTCTCCGCCTGCTTTGATTTCAGTGGAGGCGAACGTTGCTTGTGGAAATTTTGCTACGTCAAAGAAATCAGGCGATTTCAAATGTTCGGTGAGCTTCCCTATTTTGGCATCTACTGAACTCAAATCAATCGTGACGGTCACGCGGCTTTTTTCCGGCTTTTCTTCGACGAGGTCAATACTGCCGCTGAATTTCTTAAACGAGCCATTTTCGATGCCCGTAACTTTCGAGCCAACAAAGGCAATGCTGGCATTGTCGGCAGAAAAGGGAATTAGAGTGCCCTGCGTCGCCGGGCTGCTGGCAGCGGGGGCCGCTGCTTCTGTCACAACAGCTTTCGGGGCATTTTCTGCTGGGTTCGCGCAAGCCGCCAGAAACGTTAGGACAAGGCATAGCAATATCAGGCTTAAGAAACGAGTCATCATTCCTCCTGTGAATCGGAAAGTAACCCCGCAACTGGTGAAATGACGGCCTTCTGTCATCTCCGGGGTTTTATTGTCTGCCTATTGTAGCCTCACGAAACGCAGCTGCAACCCCTGCGCCGCTAACATAGTCGCCAAAGAGAATTCGCCGCATCATTGAATCGCCTGTAAACTGCTTGCGCAGGTCTGTCAGATTTATACTCTTACGTGTTTGTTCCAGCGTTTCGCCACGCGCCACGGCAGCCGCAGTTTGCTCTTTCAGCGAAGCCAGCAGCCGCGCTGTCAGTTTCAGATATTCGTTGTCGTAAAGCACCGGCCCGTGTCCTGGCACGATTGTTTTGGCTGGAATTGTGAGTAGCTTTTCCATCGTTGCGCTATATGCTGCTGGGGATGACGTTGAACCAACCAGCGGCACAGGCCATACGACCAAATCGCCCGTCATCAAAATGTTCTCTTTTGGCAAGTACACGATTAAATCCGCGCTAGTGTGGCCACGCCCCAAGTGGCGAATTTCAATCGTACGTGTGCCGCGTTGCAGCGTCAAACTATCTTCGATGGTCAGCGTCGGCAGGAGGATTTTGACGTTTGGTGCTTCAGCGATAGCACGCTCAAGCCACGCGCTATCGCCGAGATAATTGATTCGCTCTTCTTCTGTTAGATCAGTTCCCGCCAGACTTTTATTTTCTGTGACGCGCTTCTTCAACTGCTCGGCGTAGCTTTTGCCTCCCTCCAGCATTTGTTTACGATTGCTGTCACCGACCGTCGGGCGATCTTGCAATGTGCTGGCATGGGCGATGAATTCGACGTTCGGAAACGCTTCGCGGTAGACCTGATTACCAATAATGTGATCGTCGTGCCAATGCGTGTTGATGACGTATTTAACAGGCTTGTTGGTAAGCTTGCGCAGCGCGGCGAGCAGCTCTTTCGTGCCTGCCAAACTGGCATTGGCATCCACCACAACCACATCATCGTCATTGATGATGAAAATGTTATTCGGATCGAACGACATCAGTGGCGGGTGTCGGCGGATTGCCGCATAGACCCCCTCGGCGAGTCTTTGAATCTCAAAATTCTCTGTTGAGATGGTGTTTTGCGTGACTCCTTGGCTTGTGATGGTAACCGTCAACGCGAGCAACAAAATGGTAATAGTGGATGTTCGTAACAGCATACATACCTTGCGGAAAACGTATGGCAGGTAGCTTGCCTGTTTCCGGTTCAATCGGTTCTGGAGGCTGATAGGCGGGTCACCTGTCAGACATTCTTCAGCGCGCTAACTCTGATAACGCGAAAAATATGCCAGAGTAGTGGGCAGAGAATCCTAAAGTCGTGTGTTAAGAACGATCAATTTTCGATCAAGAAATTTT